>JALYUE010000043.1 GCA_030853925.1 Vulcanimicrobiota bacterium
CGGCGTCATATCGTTGGCCGGTGTTTGCGCCAGCTGCCGCGCGAAGTTGACCGCTTCGCCGATGATGCGGCCGCGCTCGGCGCCCTCTTCGAGCGCGTTTTTGTCGAATGCGAAGTCGCCCGCGGAGGCGAGCAGCGCGATCTCTTCGAGTAGAATCGGTTTGTCGGGTTCCGTGCGATAGATCGTCGCATCGACTGTGCCCGCGAGCGCCCCTTCGACGGCGACTGCCGCGGCATGAGCGGGGGCCGTTTGGGCTTCGAGCGGAAGCGCGATCGCAATCGACGTCACGTTGCGCTTCCCGAGAAAGCGCACGGCGGTGCCGGCATAGTTCGCGAGCGACGCGACGTCGAACTTTTCGCGCTTGCCGAGACCGACGACGAGAACCCGCTTCGTCGATTGCCCGACGGCGTGAATCAGCGCCGTTTCGTTGGCGCTCCCTTTGATTTCGCCAGAATGAAAGACGTCTGCGATCGCTCCGCCGAGCAGCACGTCGGCCGCCAGCGCCGCGCCGTCGAGCCGCCCATCTGAGAAGACGGGCACGACGACGGCTCCCACGCGTGTTGCATCGAGAGCGCCGGGCGTAACGTGAATTTGCATGACGAACCTTTCACCGAGTTGAACGGCCTAGCCGAATGAACAATCCAGACCAATTTGCGCGCGCGAAAGAAGCGCCCCTGCGCGCGGAAGGTGACGACGCGTACGCACGCGCGGGCGTCGACGTGTCGGCAGGGAACGCGGCGGTCGCGCGCTACCGCGACGTCACCGCGGGCTGGCGCCATCCGAGTCAAGTGGGTTCGCTCGGCGGCTTCAGCGGGCTCTTCGAGTTGCCCGGCGACGAACGGCGGCTCCTGGTCGGGTCGACCGACGGCGTTGGTACGAAGATTTTGATCGCCGCGAAAACGCATCGCTACGACAGCGTCGGCGCCGACCTCGTCAACCATTGCGTCAACGATATCCTCGTGGTCAATGCGAAGCCGCTCTTCTTTCTCGACTATCTCGCGTTCGGAAAACTCGATCCCGACGTTGCGGCGCAGATCGTCGGCGGCGTGCAGACCGCGTGCCGCGCGCACGATTGCGCGCTGCTCGGCGGCGAGACGGCCGAAATGCCCGGACTCTACGCGCGCGAGCACTTCGACCTGGCCGGCACGATCGTCGGAATCGTCGACCGCGATGCCGTTCCCAATCCGGCGCAGGTCATGCCCGGCGACGCGATCGTCGGTTTACCGTCCGTCGGCCTGCATACCAACGGCTATTCCCTCGCGCGCGAGTTGATCGCCGAATCGGATTGGAATACGCCGTTTCCGGCGTACGCTCCGCAAGCTTCATATCTCGACGCGCTCCTCGCCGAACATCCGTCATATTATCGGGCCGTACGCGCCATCCAAGCGGTAACGAGCGTGAAGGCGATGGCGCATATCACGGGCGGCGGGTTGCTCGACAACGTCGCGCGGACCTTACCCGGCACGTGCAAAGCCGTCTTCGAACAGTCGCGTTGGGAGGTTCCGCCGCTCGTCGCAGAACTAGTGCGACGCGGTTCGCTGCAGCACGACGAGCGTTACCGCACGTTCAACATGGGCATCGGCTACACGCTCGTCGTGCCGCTCGCGGGCGCGCAGAAAGCGTCGCAGGCATGGCCCGGCGCGACCGTCATCGGATGGATCGAGCAGCGCCGCTCGGACGAACCCGCGGTCGTCGTGCATCCCGCGCGTTCCTAACGCGCGCGTACGTTGCAAAACATGCTCGCGGATTTAGGCGATCCGCGCTTTTCGCAAACGGCGATCCACCACGCGCTCGAAGAACTCGACCGGCACGGCATCCGTCCACTGCGCGAACATCGCACGCCCGAGAGCATCCTCGCTTGGATCGACGCGGAATTCGGCGGTACGTGGTCGAGCGAAGCCGCGGCGGGCGGCATTTGGATCGCGCAAGACGACCGCGGCCCGATCGCCTTCGCCGCGTACGACCCGCGCGGGCTGCGTTTTCATTGGTTGCGATATTGGGCGCAAAAGCCGTCGGTCGGCATCTTCGGGCCGTGCGGCGTAGCGGTCCGCGCGAGGCGCAAGGGTCTCGGCACGGTGCTCGTGCGCGCGTCGCTCTTTTCGTTGCTCGAACGCGGTTATCGGCAGGCGTTGATTCCGGCGGTCCGTACGCCCGAGTCGCGCGCCTTTTATGAGGCTGCGGCGGACGCGCGCGTCGTCGAAAACGTCGACCTCGGACGCCGCGGCCGGCGCTGGCGCGCGACCATCTTGGCTTCGGGAAACGGCGGTAATTTCGCAGCGCTCGTCGACGCGGCGCGCGCAAGCGACGTACCGCTCGATATCGTCGCGCTCGTGTGCGACAAGCCGCACGCGCGCGTGCTCGAACGCGCCTCAGGGGCGGGCATCTCGGCATGCTGCGTCGCTTGGGACCGCCGCGCCGAAACGCGCGAAGCGTACGATGCGCGCGTGCTCGCCACGGTAGCGCAGACGGAGCCCGAACTCGTGCTGCTGCTCGGGTGGATGCACGTCTTGCCCGCGACTTTCGTCGCGCGGTTTCCCGAAATGCTAAACCTGCATCCCGCGTTCTTACCGCTCGATCCCGCGGCCGACAGCGTTACGATGCCCGACGGCAGCACGCTGCCGGCCTTCCGCGGCGCGCACGCCTTCACCGACGCGCTTGCCGCTCGGTCGGCATGGGCCGGAGCGAGCGTGCACCGCGTGGGCGTTGCGATCGATCGCGGCGAGATCTTCGCGCGTCTGCCGCTCGATCTGCGCGAACCCGGTGACGATTTGGCGCGGTTCGAACGCTTACACGAACTCGAACGCCGGGTCGTGGCGACGGCGGTCCGTCGTTGGACGTTCGAGCAGCGTTAGCGACCGCCTCGACTGAGCGAAAACGGCAGGCTCGGGTCCGCCGTCAACGTTAATGGATCAGTTAGTAACGCGCTGCCCTGCCGGTCGGCCGCGGCGGCGATCATCGCGGCGTTATCCGTGCAATAGTGCAATGGCGGTACGAGCGCGCGGACCGCGTGACGATCCGCCCATTCGACAAACCGGCGGCGCAATTCGGCATTCGCCGCGACGCCGCCCGAGAGAACGGCGCTGCGATAGGGATAATGCCGGATCGCCCGCTCGAGGCGGTCGATCAGCACGTCGACGACGGCGCGCTGGAACGAAGCCGCGACGTCCGCCCGCGACGCGGCTTTGCCGGCCGGTGAATCGAGAAAGTATTTGACTGAAGTTTTTACGCCCGAAAACGACATATCGAGCGATCCTGGTCCCGCGCGATAACGTGGAAATTCGAATGCGTTCGGATCGCCGTCGCGCGCGAGCCGGTCGATCGCGGGTCCGCCCGGGAACGGCAATCCGAGCAGCCGCGCGGTTTTATCGAACGCCTCGCCCGCGGCATCGTCTCGCGTTCTGCCGATCACTTCGAGCAGCGTCGGCGAAGCGACCTCAACGAGTTGTGAGTGGCCGCCCGATACGAGCAGGGCGAGAAACGGGTACTCCGGTTCGCTCGTACTGTCGAGAAACGGCGCGAAAATATGACCGTGCAGGTGGTTGACCGCATACAGCGGCTTGCGCGCGGCATATGCCAGCGCCTTAGCAGAGGCGACCCCGATAACGAGGCTGCCGACGAGGCCTGGCCCCGCGGTGACCGCGATGCCGTCGAGACCGTCGAACCCGAGGCCCGCGCGCTCGAGGGCATCTTCGACGGCGGCGCCCAGCAGTGCGAGATGGCGGCGGCTCGCGATCTCCGGCACGATGCCGCCGAACTTCGCGTGGAAGCGGTCCTGATTCGTCGACACGTTGGCGAGGACGTCCCGCCCGTCGCGCACGACGGCAGTGGCCGTGTCGTCGCACGACGTTTCGATGCCGAGCAGAATCAACGCCGACCGCTCGCGGCGTCTACGTCAACGCGTCGAGGTACGTGATTTTCAGCGGCGCCGCGAGCAGCGGCGTCAGCTGCGGTCCGGCTGCAACGATTGCCGGTCCCTTGAGGTGAGCGTCGAGCGCGACCCGATCCCGCCATATTTCATAGGTCATAAAATGACCGGGCTCGCCTTGAATTTCGAGCAGAGTGTACGACAAGCAGCCCGCTTCTTTGCGCGCGCCTTGTGCAAACGGCACGAGCAGCTTACGCGCGTCGTCCGCCGAACCGGGTTTCGCGAGCAGATCTGCGATCACGCGCAGCCCTTTCGGCTCCTCGGCGAGCGCGGGACCAAAACCCGCGAGCGCGACGCCCGCAGCCGCCGCTGCGCCGCCGGCCATTGCGGCGCGACGCGAAAGAATATTCGACATTTGGCGCATTCCTATCCAACGCGTGTGAATGGTTATGCGCCCGATTCAAGTCTCGGCTGCGCCGTTCCGCTCGCGCCCTTCCGCCCGCCTACATGAACGCCGCACGACGACTGAGAACGAACGACGATGCCGAAATTCGACGGATTCGACCACATGGACGTGCGGGTCCGCTCGCTCGCGCTCGTCGAACCTTTTTACGACCGCCTCTTGCCGGAACTTGGACTCGTTCGCAAGACGTTCGCATTCGTCGATGACGCGGGTGAGTGGCACGCGCCCGACGCCGAACACCCGTATAATACCGTCGAGTATCACGAAGCGCCGCGCCCGGGATGCGCCGGCAACTTTATCGGCTTTATCGAAGACCGAGCGATGACACCGCTCGCGACCCGCATCGCGCTGCGTGTGCCATCGAAGCGCATGGTGCGCGACTACGAGTTGCGGTTGCGCGGAATGGGTGCGCTTCAGATCGAGTTGGACCAGGCGTTCGACGACTACCCGGCGGTATTCTTCGAAGATCCGGCAGGTACTCGGCTCGAGCTGTGCGCCCGTAATCCGAAGCTTCCCGCGGGCGACCGTATTCTCAACCTGATTCCGTATGCGCACGTCGCCGACGTGCGCCGTTCGATCGCATTCTACCGATCGCTCGGCTTCGAACTCGAACGCAGTCATTCGCGAGAAGAAACGATATACTGGGCGGCCCTGCGCGCGGGTGATGCGCGCCTGTTCCTCGCGCGCGCGAGCGAACCGGTCGATGCGGCCGCGCAAGCCGTCTTATACTATTTGTGGACGGAGAACGCGGTTGCGCTACGCGAACGCTTGTCGGACGCCGGCATCGGCATCTCCGAAGTGACGTATCCCGATTATATGCCGTGCGGCGAGTTGCGGCTTAGCGATCCCGATGGGTACGTGCTGTTGATCGGTCAGCCGGAGTCTGCGCCCCCGGCATGAGCGAGCGAATGAAGCGCGGCTCCACGCTGCCCATTTCGAGCAAGGACGCGTTGAAACGGGCGAGGTCGAAGCTGCCGCGCAGCTTGGCACGCTGCGCCGCCTCGGCGCCGCGGATCGCATCGAGACCGACGAAGTAAGACGTCAACTGATCGTGCGACAGCTGCAGCCGATGCCACTTTTGTTGCGCTTGCGAGCGTTCTTCGAACGCCTCGCGTTCCAGGAAATCGCTGCAGCGTGCTTCGTTGAGGTCGCCCGTGTGAAAGGCCGCATCGATGATCGTGTTGGCTTCTTCGCGCAGCCGCCACTTGAGTTGAAACAGCCGCAGACGCGGATCGCCGTCGCCGTATCCGGCGTCGAGCATCATGCCTTCGACGTACACCGCCCAGCCCTCGACGAACGCCCCGTTCGCAAACACGCGGCGTACGAGCGACGGCACGCGCGCGTCGTAGCGAAACTGCACGTAATGCCCGGGCACCGCCTCGTGCAGCGACAGCATCCGCATCTCGTAATCGTTGTATCGCGCAGATAGGACGCGACTCGCGCGGCGTTCCACGATTTGGGAATCTTATCGACGTAGTAATATGACTCGGTGAGCGGCGTGAACGGCCCGGGCGGATCGAAGCTCGCGCCCGCGAAGCCCGCCATGAAATCCGGCGTCGGCACGACGTGCAGTGTGTCCGGTTCCGGTAACGTGACGACCGGGTGGGTGCGCAGAAACGCTTCGGCTTGCGCGACGTCGCTCGCAGCCGTCGCAAACACGGCGTCGCGGCGGGGGTGGTCGCGCGCGAGCGTGTTGAGTACGCGCCGTACGACGATGTCTTCGGCATTCGATTTTGTCTCGGCGGCGACGTCGTTCGGGAAGAATTGCCGATCGAAGGGAATTGCGAGCCGCAGCATCTCTTCCCGGTTGAGGTCGAAATCCGCCTTCGCGTTCGCGACGAGCTGTTGACGCGATTCGGTCGTGCCGTTCGCGAGCAGCAGTTCGCGATCGAAGACGCGTGCGCCGACGCGCGGATTGCCGTCGGAGCGCGGCAACAGGATCGTGTGTAAAAACGCGCCGAATCCGCGTACGCTTTCGAGTGCGGCAGGTAACGCGCGCGCGATCGCGCGCCGCGTCGCGGGTGACGCGGCTTTCGCTTCCGCCGGCAGGCTCGTCAGCAATTCGACGTTCCCGGCGTTGGCGTCGATGGCTTGCAGCGTCGCAACGCGCGAAGGCCGGCGTAGATTCGCTTCGGCGGCGGCGACGACGTTCGAGAGGAGCGCGAGCCGCGGCGCCGCGTGGCGTAACCGCTCGTCCGGGCTCGCGAAGTGGCGCCCGACGAGCGAGTAGATGGCGCTGCCGACGACCGTCGTGTAGGTCGTCGGATCGGTCGCGGTCGGTTTGACGGTCGCGTCTTCGAACAGTTCGAGGTCGATCGTGTCGAGCAGCGCGTGCGCGTCGGCGTCGTCACCCGGCGTCCGACGGCCGCGCAAGGTTTCGCGCACCGCACTTTGCCAACTGCGTAACCAGCGTATCCGGCGCGCGTGGCCGAGCGCCGAATAGTCGTCGAGCCGGTCGTCGAAACTATGGATACCGATCGAGTCGGCGAAGAGCGGGTCGTGACGCGCGGCATCCGCCACGAACGCGGCGGCGAGCGGCGCGATCGCGAGCGAGCGGCCGGCAACCGCGGGCTGCGACGACGTCGCGCACGTGGCGCCGAACAGCGCCGCGGCCGAAGCGACGGCAAACGCGGCCGAGCGCTTCACGCTTTGCGCGCTACTCGGCCGGCGAGCTCGGTGATAAAGGCATCGACGGGTAGCGCCGGCCGCTTCTCATCGACGCCGCGCTCGTTCGGCGCGATGGTGCCCGCTTCTACCTCGCTGCGTCCGGCGACGAGGATGTATGGCACCTTCTGCGTTTTCCAATGCCGGATTTTGTAGCCCAATTTTTCGTTGGACGCGTCGACGTCGGCGCGAAAGCCGGCGGCGCGCAAACGATCCCGAACCTGCGTCGCATAGTCGAGTTGGTGCTCGGAGATCGGCGTGACGACCGCCTGCACGGGCGCGAGCCACGCGGGAAAAGCGCCGCCGTAATGCTCGATGAGAACGCCGAAAAAACGCTCGAGGGAGCCGGCGAGCGCGCGGTGGATCATAACGGGCGCGTGGTCGGTTCCGTCGCTGCTGCGATAGCGCAGGTCGAAACGTTGCGGTAAGAGGAAGTCGACCTGCACCGTTCCCAGCTGCCACGTGCGCCCGATCGCGTCGCGCACGTTAATGTCGAGTTTCGGACCGTAAAACGCGCCTCCGCCCGCGTCGATCCCGTACGGGAGTCCGCGCGACTCGAGCGCGCGGCGAATCGCCTCCTCGGCGACGTCGTCCGTCGCAACGCGTGCATCCGCGGCTCGCGTCGAGAGCACGTATTCGATGCCCTCGAAGCCGAAAGCATCGATCAAGCGAATCGCTTCGTCTGCGGTCTGTTCGAATTCTGACTGCAGCTGTTCGGGCGTGCAGAAGATGTGTGCGTCATCTTGCGTGAAACCGCGAACGCGGGTTAGCCCATGCAGCGTGCCGCTGCGCTCGAAACGGTACACCGTCCCGAACTCCGCGTAGCGCACCGGCAAGTCGCGGTACGAGCGGCCTTCACTGCGATAGATCAGAATGTGGCCGGGACAATTCATCGGCTTGAGCCGGTAGCGTTGCCCTTCGACGTCGATCGGTCCGAAGATGCCGTGCGCGAAATTTTCGAGATGCCCCGAAATTTCGAAGAGCTTTTCGCTGACGACGTGCGGCGTCACGACCTGTTGATAGCCGCGCTGTTGCAATCCGTCCCGAATGAAGTTTTCGATCAGCCCGCGCACAATCGCGCCTTTGGGATGCCAAAACACGAGGCCGCCGCCCGCATCCTCTTCGATCGAAAACAAACCGAGTTCTTGCCCGAGTTTGCGGTGGTCGCGCTTGTGCGCTTCTGCGAGTTGAAGAAGGTGCGCGTCGAGCTCGGCCTGCGTATGCCAAGCGGTGCCGTAGATGCGCTGCAGCATCGGCTGATGCTCGTCGCCGCGCCAATAGGCACCCGCGACGCTCGTCAGCTTCACGGCGCCGATAAGCCCGGTCGTTTTCGCATGACCGCCGCGGCACAAATCCGTGAACTCGCCGATCGTATAAAGTGTGATCGGTTCGCCTTCGGGAATGCCGCGAGCGAGTTCGACTTTGAAGCGGTTGTCCGCGAAGCGTTCGATCGCGCCCTCGCGCGTCGTGCGTTCTCCGGTCATCTCATAATCGGCGGCGACGATTTCGTGCATCCGCCGTTCGAGCCGAATCAGATCGTCGGGCGTGAACGGCTGCGCTCGCTCGAAGTCGTAATAGAACCCGTCGTCGATCGCCGGACCGAGCGTGGGTTTCGCCTCGGGGAACAGGTCTTGCACCGCATAGGCGAGCACGTGCGCGGCGGTATGGCGCAGCTCGTCGAGCGGCGGCGCATCGGTATGAGGCCCAGCAGCCGTCGTCATGATCGAAGGGTTTGGCCGCTTGGGAAAGCCGTGCCTGGCACCGCCGCGTTCGATTCGTCGTTAAATGGCCACGACTCCAAGGCGCGTGCGCACGTCCCACAATTCCGGAAAGAATTTTTTCGAGAGCGTTTTCTCGAGATAATTCACGCCGAGCGACCCGCCGGTCCCGGGTTTCATGCCGATCATGCGCTCGACCATCCGCACGTGCCGGCCGCGCCACAGCAAAAAGCGCTCGTCGAACTCGATAAAATCTTCCAGTAACAAATAGAGGTCGTAGTTACGCTCGGCGTTCTCGTAAATTATTTTGAAGGTCTCGATGAGTTCTTCGGAATCTCCGGTCGCGAAGCCGCGGCGCTGCAACAGCTCCTTGAGCACGGCGTAGAGCGACGGTTCTTCCAAGCGGCGTTCGAGACGAATCCGCTCCGCGCTCGTCGGTTCGAGGAAATTAAAATGCGCGCTCTTCCCTGCGCCGCAGAGGAATTCGATTTCGCGGAACTGCGAGGATTGGAAGCCGCTGGCCGGATCGAGACCGCTGCGGAAAGCGTTGAACTCTTGCGGCGTCATCGTCTCCAGAATATCGACTTGCTGCTCGAGCAGACGCTGAATCGCGTGAATGCGCCGGAAGTGCTTCTGTACTTTGAGGAGGCCATCGCTTGCGAGGGCGAGCACCGCGGTGTCGAGCTCGTGGAGGATCTGTTTGAACCACAGTTCGTACACTTGATGAATGATGATGAACAGCATCTCGTCGTGATGCGCGGGTTCGCTTTGCGGCCGCTGCAGTCCGAGTAGACCGTCGACGTTCAAGTAAGACCCGTACGTGAGCTTCGCCACGGTCGATACTTCGAGGCCCGCAAGCCGAGCGCATGCAGTCTTCACGCGGCCCGAACTTGAAGGTTTGCGGTAATATGTATTCCCAGCAGCCGTGCGAGGTATGCCGCGTTGAAAGAGATTGCTCCGGTCATAAGTTCCAGCGTCGCCGGACCGCTCGGTATTTTGCACTTACCGCGCCTTTGGCTTAAGATAATGCTGTATGCGTGCGGGCGGCTTCCGCCGGACTACCGGCATGGGGAGGGCGGCTTCGACCAGCTGCTGTGCGACCGGCTAGGCATCGACCGCAGCGCTTTCGTCCGCTATATCGAAACCGAAAAGCCGGATTACTTTGCCCTCGAACGATGGGTGCTCGCCAACGCCCGCGACCTTTCACCCGGCACGATCGCCGCATTCAACCATCGCGTTCGGACTGCGGAGCTGCCGGCCGATCGGGCCGCCGAGCGCCGAGCGCAACTCGCGATCGGCGACCAGACGTATGCGCACGCCGTCGGCCTCAACGACCTCGATGACTGGGCGACCTTGCACAGGGAACTCCTCGAACGTCCGCCTATGCAAACGTAACGGTCAGGATTGCGACGTCGTCGGCCGATCCATCGGCCAGCAGGAGATCGCTCAGGGCGTTCGCCGGCCGCAAGGCGTTGATGACGGCCTCGTCACGCAGCGCGGCACGCAGCATCGCCTCGCCTTCGATGACGTCATGCGTAGCCTCGGTTAATCCGTCGGTGAAAAAGACGAGCGTCGAGCGGGGCGCGACCCGGACGCTTTCCGCCTTGGGCTCGTCTGCCGTCCGAAGACCGAGCGGAAGGCCGACCGAGCTCAATTCGACGACGTCGCCCGCCGCGTTGCGGAGAAGCGGCGCCGGGTGCCCGGCGTTTGCGTAGCGGAGCGTGCGGGTCGCCACTTCGAGGATTCCGACGACGGCCGTGACCATCGTATCGGGATCTTCTTTTCGCAAGACGCGGTCGAGGCGCCACAAAATGTCGGCCGGATCGAGCGTGTCGAGTGCGACCGTTCGTAACGACTGGCGAACTTTGCCCATCAAGGTCGCCGCATGTAAGCCGTGACCCGCGACGTCGCCGATCGTCAACAGCAGGTGGCCGTCGTCGATCAAGAACGCGTCGTACCAGTCGCCGCCGACCTGCGTCTCGCGGGTCGCGGGGATGTAGTTCGCATCGAACGTGACGCCGGAAATTTGTGGAAACGACTGCGGCAGCATCGCGTGCTGCAACGTATCGGCGACAAACGCCGCGTCGCGGCGCAGCACGCGTTCAGCCGACACGACCTGCAATGCCTGCAAGCGCAGTTCGAGATCGTTGACCACGATCGCCGCTAAACCGGTTAACAACGCGCGGTCCCCTACACCGAACTCGCGTGGCTTGCGATCCAGTAAACAGAATGTCCCGAGGTTGTGGCCATCGCCGGTTTTCAGCGGAGCGGCGGCGTAAAATTGCAAGCCGAATTCCCCGGCCACCAGCGGGTTGGCGATGCTGCGCGGATCTTCACGTGCGCGCTCGATCACGTATGTCGCGTCCTGGCAGATCGCCGAAGCGCACAAGCCTGGATCTCGTGGAATCTCCGTAACCTCATCGAGTCCGTAGCGCGACTTGAACCAAATGCGATCTTCGTCGACGATCGTCACGAGCACGATCGGCACGTCGAAGAGTTGCGCCGCGAGCTCGGTCACGCGATCGAACGTTCCGTCCGGAGGCGTGTCTAAAATATTGTAACGCCGAACGGCGTCGAGCCGGGCCGCGTCGTCGGTCGGAATGTGCAAGCGCTTACGGTTTCCTTAAGCCGAGATTTTCAGGCATGGCGCTCGGACGGCGGGATCGCGTTCGAACGGCGCGGTTAAAAAAACTCGCGGGTGCGAGTTTTTGTGGTGGGCACGATAGGTTTCGAACCTATGACCTCTACAGTGTCAATGTAGCGCTCTCCCCCTGAGCTACGCGCCCCCGCTGCCAAATCTGCGGTGTGCTCGCAAGTTCGAGCCGCGCGTACGCGGTCCTTGTACGGGGAGCCCCGCGCCGGCCTGCCTTATACGGTGAACGCGGCCGTTTCGTAAGCGGCGACGCTTTCGCGCCACGCGTCGGGAACGACGATCGTTTCGCCCGTTTCGTAGTCGATCGCCACGAGCGTCGTTTCGATGCGCGCGCATCGCAGGCCGCTGTCGTCGCTCCAAACTTCGTGCGAAAATGCAAACGATTTCGTGCCCATACGGCTTACCCGCGTGCCGACCGCGACGTTCTCGCGGTATGCGATCGGACGTTCGTACACGATTTCGGTGCGAGCGAGAATCATACCGCGCGGGCCGCCGATCCGTTCGCGGAACACCTCGGCGAGATACTCCGTCCGCATCTGTTCGACCCAGCGCAAATACGCGGTGTTGTTGACGTGGCGCAGCATGTCGACGTCCGCAAACCCGACGCGGAACCGATCGACCATTCGATAAGCCTCGAGCATTCACAAATCGTTCAGAGCCGGCGCGGGCTCGGCCTCCGGCCAAGCTCGCGCGAACTGCGCGCGTACCTCGTTCGCCTCGCTCGTCGCGCCGTCGCGCGCGAGCGCCTCTGCCAGCCCGAAAAGCGACCGCGGATTGACGGGATCGCGCGCTAAGTCGGCGCGGAACACACGCTCGGCCGCGTCGGCCCGGCCCGCTCGCAGCAGCGCCCCGCCGAGCGACTCTCGCACCGGATACCAAAACGCGGGCGGCTCCGAATAGCCTTGCGCGTCCTGCAGCGCGACTGCCCGCTCCAGAGCCGCGAGTTCGTCCTTGCCTTCGCCGCGCGCGCGAGCGATGGCGGCCGCAAGAACATCGGCCGAAATCTTCCCGGCGGCGTCATCTGCTTTGCGTAGCTTCGCAAGTTCGCTCTCGGCACCGTCGACGCGACCCGCGCTTACTGCCGACATCCCCGCAGCTAGGAAGCCCGCATCCGGGTCTTGTGCGAGCGCATCGTACCGGCGAAAACGCAGATCGACTCGCGCCAGCATGACGTTCGCGCTAGCCTTGCACGCTGCGGCCAGAACGCGCGCGCGACGATACTCGCCCGCCATCATGAAGGCATCGACGCCGAACAGGCAGTCGTGGCCGTAGTAATCCGCGTGCCCGGCCGGGTCTTGCGCGAGATAGGCGCGATACAACTCGACGGCCTTGGCGTTAGCTTCGCCCGCCGCGCGGTAATCGCCGACCCGCATGAACGCGTGCGCCGGCATGTGTGCGAGGTGCTCGGCGCCGGGTTCGAAATCGAGCGCCGCCAGGCGCCGAGCCGCATCGACGGCTTCGCCCGGATGCGCCGATTCTTCGAGCGCGTGAATGATGAAGTGGTTGGCGCCGAGATGCCACGGGTTGCGCGCGAGAACGGTACGCAGGCGAGCGATGGAGCCTGCGGTGCCGGCGGTCGGCTGCCCGTCCTTCGTGACGAACTCCCAAGGATGCACGTCCAGCCCGGCTTCGGCCGCGAGCGCCTGAGCATCGTCGTCCGCGGTGAAGACGGCGGCGACGCCGTTCATCGCATCGCGATACGCGCGCGCCGATCGTTCCGCGTCGTGCTCGCCGAAATACGCAAAGCGCTTTTCGGCGGCGGCGATGAAAGCACGTTCGACCGGTGTCGCGCGGTCGGCAGCGAGACGCGCCTTCGCTGAGGCCTCGCGACCGCGTCGCTGAGCGCCCGCGTCGTACGACGTGTTGATGTTCGGGCCGTACGTCATCGCGATACCCCACCATGCCATGGCGAGGCCGGCATCGTCTTTGGCCGCGAGTGCGAACGCGCGGCGTGCTTCTTCAGGGTTGAATGCGTACAGCAGCGTGAGTCCATCGTCGAACGCGGCTTGCGCGCCGACGTCGCTCGTCGAAACGAGGCGATGGGCGCGCGCCGGATGCTCGCGCGGCGGGGGACTCTGCGCGTCGAGGCCCGCGCATGAGAGCGAGAACAACGCGAACAGAGCGAACAAAGCTCTCACGCGGCCGGATACGTGGATGGACACCGTGCGACCTATCGGGTATACTCCGTTTTCGTTGGGCTGCGGTGGGCTTCCAAATGCGGGCGCGTAGCTCAGTGGGAGAGCATCCGCTTCACACGCGGGGGGTCGTTGGTTCAATCCCAACCGTGCCCACCAGCCTGGCGTTGTAGCTCAGTTGGTTAGAGCGCCGCCCTGTCACGGCGGAGGTCGTGGGTTCGAGCCCCATCAACGTCGCCATGTAGGAATCGCCGGTTGCCGCGAGGCGCCGGCGCTTCTACCTCAGCCCCGGAAAGCGTTCATGGACGTTATCGAAGCGCTGCGCACGCGCCGCAGCATCGGCAAATTGGACGGCGAGGTTGCGGACGACGACGTCCGGTCGCTCGTCGAGGCGGCGCTGTGCGCGCCGAATCATAAATTGACGCAGCCATGGCGCTTCACCCTCGTTCGCGGAGATGCGCGACGGCGGCTCGGCGCAGTATGGGCAGAGGTCGCCGCCGCCGCGACGTCGCTCGACGGTACGCTGCGGGCCGATTTCATCGCACGAGAGGCTGCCAAGCCCTTACGTGCGCCGGCGCTGCTCGTCGTCAGCACGCGAACCGCCGCAGATCCGGTCGTCGCCGGCGAGGATTTTGCAGCGACGGCGGCCGCGGCTCAGAACCTGCTGCTCGCGGCGCACGCGCGCGGGCTCGGCGCGATTTGGCGCACGGGCGCCATGGCGTACCATCCGGAGATCAAAGCGCATCTGGGGTTGTCGCCCACCGACCGTATCGTGGCGATCGTGTATGTCGGCCGGCCCGCTATGCGAGTTCCGGCCGAAAGAATGCGCGATGTGGACGCTGTGCTGCACGTCATGGATTAGTTCTTCATACTCCTAGTAGCGCATAGGCCTAATGGCCTATTCCCCTCGGGAACTCATTCTGCCTTAATGTAAGAGATGCGGCGCACTCTTCTGTGCGCTGCTGAAGGGACTTATGGTCGTCAATCTATACGTTGACCACGTTATGGCGCGGCCGCCGGCTTCGGCGGAAGAAGTCTGGAACGCGACGCGCGAGCAGGCTGCGACCTTCTCCGCTGCCGCAAAGGCGATCGGCCTAACCAGTGCGGAGTATGGCGAATTTCGGGCGGGCTTGCTCGATGGTAAAGCCGTTCTCGTGCGGCTGCCGCCCCGTTTCGAAGCGATGTCCAGCAGCCGGCGCGGTCACGTGTACGCGATCAAAAATGCTCAGCTCATCCGCCCGGAGTGGGGCTGGAAAGTGGCGCTCGGCGACGGTACGATCGTGTATGTGCCGCGGACGTGCGGCAATCTATCGTTGAACCACCGCGTTCAGTTCGCGCACATCACGCCGCCGTTTACACCGGCGATCGCGACCGTTCCGCCGCAGCTGGTCGACGTAACGCCGCCGGCCGTCGTTGCCGCGCAACCTGTCGTCACGGCGCTCGTTCCACCCGCGCTCGTCCCCATCGTGCCGGTGGCTCCCGCGTTTTGCTGGTACTGCTTCCTGCCCTTAGGCGGATTGTTTGCCATTCACGGTCCGTCGACGGTGCCGGCGTGCAGCCAGGGCTCGAACGCCGGCGGCGTCTGCTCCGGGAAATGAGACGCATAGACGGCTTCCGCGCGTTACCGTGCGTCGCGTTTGCGGCAAGTCTTGCGTGCGGAACTGCGGCGTTCGCGCAAACCGTTTCGCCTTCTCCGGCTCCCGACGTTCCGGCGCAGATGACGTTCCAAAATGGCGACGGATATACCGGCGACGTCCTCGTCAGCCCGCAAGCGCCGATTCCAAACCAGCCGCAGAGCGCCACGGTCAATTTTGGCGACAAGAAGGCGCGATCCGGCTACGTCGTTCCCGACGGCCAAGGCCAACTCACGTTCGACGGTTGGGTTCTCAACAGTACGTTCGAGCGCGGTTACGCGAGTGGCAAGGGAACGCTCACGGGACCGGGCGGCTTTCATCTAGATGATGGAATATTCGCGAGCGGCGCGGCGACGAGCGGTACCGTCGTTTACGGTGACGGCAACACGTACAAGGGCGGCTTGCGCAACGGCTGTTTTGCCGGCGACGGAACGTTTCATTCCAAAAACGGCGCCGACGCGACGGGCGTTTGGACGCCGGTGATGAGTGCCGACGGTGCGTCGTGTTCCGGCAGCCGGTTATCTTCGGGTAGCGTCGTCGCGGAGGCAACGCGCTACGATGGGCCGCTCGATCTGGCGGGAAAGCCCGACGGCAAGGGCGTTTTCACCGATCGTCACGGGCGCAAGCTCAGCGGTACGTGGTCACACGGATCGTATGCCGGCACGTTCGTACAACGCGAGCCCAGCGGCTGGGAAGACTTTCGTGTCGACGTCGCGCGGCCAAGCACCGCGCTCGACGGTAGCGGCACCTATACGGTGATGGACGGGAGCCGCATCTACGGACAGTTTCATAGCGGGACGCTTGAAGGTCCGGCGACGCTGGTGGATGCTTCCGGCCGACGGCACGTCGGTACCGTTTCGGACGGGCGCTTTGAAAGCAGCGATCGCAAGTATGTGGCGTCGCTCGACCCCTACAAGGATTTTGTCGGTCCGCGCGACCGGCTCGGACGGCCGGACGGCGTCGGCAAGATGCCGTACTTCGATTCGCGCCGCGAGCGCCTGACGTTCGTCGTCAGCGGCACATGGCGGCACGGCGTGATGACCGGCCCGATGAAGGCAAAGGCCGCTGGCGCCGACGCTCCAACGTTCATCGTCCGCGTCGCCCCGCCCGGTAACGAACTACGCGGCCCGGCCAAGTTGATTTTCCCGAACAAAAATTACTGGGAAGAAGGTACGTTTACGGGCGAGGCCCTCGACGGGCCGGGCACCGTGCGATTCGTCAGCCAGCCATCATGCCGGCTCGACGGCGTCTTCCATGCCGGTGTCATGCAC
>JALYUE010000051.1 GCA_030853925.1 Vulcanimicrobiota bacterium
GTTCAACGTCAAGTCGAATTTCGCCTTAGCTTGAGTGAGTTTCACGGGGCCGAGCTGCAGCGCGCCGAGCTCCGGAGCGTGCTCGCCTTTGTGGCGCACGACGAAGAGCACGTTGACGAACGGCGTGCCGCCGATGCTGCGGTCGGGCGCGAGCTCGGCGACCAGTTTCTCGAAAGGTACGTCCTGATGCTCGAACGCCGCGAGAACCGTTTCGCGTTCGTTGCGCAGGACGTCGGAAAAACGGTCTTCCGCGCGTACGCTCGCGCGAAGCAGCAGTGTATTAACGAAGAATCCGATCAAGTTCTGAAGTTCGCGGCGAGGCCGGTTCGCGACCGGCGAACCGACGACGAGGTCCGACTGTCCCGTGTAACGGAACAGCAGTACGCGAAACGCAGCGAGCAACAGCATGAACGGCGTCACGCCGTGGCGGCGGCCGAGTTCGTGCAAAGCTTCGCCGAGCGCGCGCGGTAGAACCAGAGACTCGGAACCCGCTTGGGGGGCGTGAAGAATCGTGGTGCGTGCGCGGTCGAGCGGCAACTCGGTGCGCGGCGGCGCGCCGGCGAGCCGATCGCGCCAAAAGGCTAGTTGCCGCTCGAGTACGTCGCCTTGCAGCCACTCGCGCTGCCAGACCGCGTAATCGGCATATTGAATCGGAAGCTCTTCGAAGTCAGGTTCGCGACCTGCACAATACGCGGCGTACGCGCTCGAAAGTTCCCGGTATAGAATATCGCCCGACCACTCGTCGGTGATGATGTGGTGCAGCGTGAGGACGAGCACGTGATCCTGCGGCGCGAGCCGCACGAGCATCGCGCGAAGGAGAGGCACGGCGGAAAGCGTGAAGCGACGGCCGCCTTCTTCGCGAACCACGCGCTCCAACTTCGTCTCGCGTTCGCTCGGCGAGAGCGCGCTCAAATCGATCGAGGCGAGCGGCACGTGCAGCGCCGGTTCGACGATTTGCATCGGCCGGTCGTCGACGAGCGAAAAACTGGTTCGTAGAATCTCGTGACGCCGCACGAGCGCGTCGATACTCTCCTGCAACGCGGCGACGTCCACCGAGCCCCTAAGCCGCAGTGCCTTCCGCACGTTATATAATGCCGCATCTTGCACGACGCCGTCGACGAACCACAACCGCTCTTGCCCAAACGACATCGGCGCCATCACGGCGCCCTCGGCCGGATTCAGCTCGATCAACACGACTCGGGCACCGTTTCGAACGCGCGCCGCAGTTCGTCCGTAAGCCGCGCGCTCAGCTGCCGGATGTGCGGTTCTTGCATCGTCGTGCGTCCGTTCTTCTGCTCGCCCCGGACTTCGACGACGTCGACTCCGTGAGCGAGATGCTCGCTCCATCCAAGGCTCGCGTCGTCGTACAAGTTCTCCGCCTTGAACAGCAGCATGGAGCCGTAGTAAACTCTCGGCTTGTAGCGCGTTTCGGCAACGTAGCAGATCAAGAAGATCGTTTCTTCGCGCCACGCGTCCGCAAGCGGACGCCGCAGCGCAGCACAGATGCGCGCGCGGAGGGCGTAACCTAACACGCGTAGCTTCCAGCGCCGTCCGCGCCGGGAACGGTGCGCCGCAAGGTAGCTCGGGCTCGGTCCGTTGACGGTAACGAGCAGCGGGACCCGCTCGCCCGCACGCTGCAGTTGTCGCGCCATTTCGAACGCGACGTTCGCGCCGAAGCAGTAGCCGGCGATGGCGTACGGCCCGTGCGGCTGCACCGTCCGTATTTCGCGAATGTAATGCGCCGCCATCGCTTTCACGCTCACGTGCGGCGGCGCGTCGCCGTACAAACCTTGCATCTGCAAACCGTAGAATGGCTGGCTATCGCCCATCGCCCGCGAGAGCGCGTGAAAATGTAAGATGGTGCCCGCGCCGCCGTGGACCCAAAAGAACGGCGTCTTGTCACCGCGCGGCTGGATCGGGACGAGCGACGTGTAGCGGTTTTTGCCTCGGCCTTCGCCGATCAAGGCGGCAAGGCGCTCGATCGTAGGCGCGGCGAACAGCGGTGAGAGCGGCAGTTTCGCGCCGAGCTCGCGCTCGATGCGATCGAAGACTCGCGCCGCAGTGATCGAACTCGCGCCCAATTCGAAAAAGTCATCGGTCACGCCCACCGGCCGAATATCGAGGATCTCTTCCCAGATCGCGACGAGCCTCGATTCCAAGGGCGAGCGCGGCGCCACGTACGGCTTGCCGTCGGCATCCCGCGCGGCGCCGCGATCGGGCGCCGGAAGCCGGCTGCGATCGATCTTGCCGTTCGTGTTGAGCGGTAAAGCGTCGAGCACGACCACAGCATCCGGAATCATGTAGGTCGGAAGCGTTTCGACGAGCGCGCGTCGCAGCGCGGCGGGCGCCCTAGCCGAACCCGAGCGAGCGGACACATAGGCGATCAGTTGCGAATCGCCCGGAACATCTTCGCGGACAACGACCACGGCCGAACCGACGCCGTCTTGCGCGGTGAGTGCCGCTTCGATTTCACCGAGTTCGATACGGTAACCGCGCAGCTTTACTTGAAAGTCGGCCCGGCCCACGTACTCGATCGCACCATCCGCGCCAAAGCGGGCGACGTCGCCCGTGCGATACATCCGTGCTCCCGGTTCGCCCCAGGGATCGGGTAAGAAGCGTTGTGCCGTCAATTCGGCCCGATTGAGATAGCCGCGCGCGAGCCCCGCGCCGCCGAGGAATAGCTCGCCTGCCACGCCGATCGGTACTTGCTCGAGCGCGTCGTCGAGCACGTAGGCGGAGACGTTGGCCATCGGATGGCCGATCGTGATGGGCTCGCCCGCGTGAAGCCGAACGGCTGTAGCCCAAATCGTGGCTTCGGTAGGACCGTAGAGGTTCCACACCTCGGCCGCGCGTTCCAACAGTTGCGCGGCGAGTTGCGGCGGGATTGCCTCGCCGCCGCACAGGATCTTCAGCGCCGCGTCACCTTGCCAACCGGCATCGATCAGCATGCGCCACGTCGACGGGGTCGCCTGCATATGCGTGACGCCCGAGCGTTCCATCAGCGCGATCAAGGCCTTGGGATTGAGCGCAATTTCGCGCGATGCGACGACGACCCGCGCCCCGCTCGTCAACGGCACGTACGTATCCGTACCGGAAATATCGAACGCCAGCGGCGCCACGGCAACGAGGGTGTCGCCCGTACCCAAACGGACGACGGCTTCCATCCCGCGCAGAAAATTCACCAGCTGCCGATGCTCGATCTGCACGCCCTTCGGCCGGCCGGTCGACCCGGATGTGTAGATGACGTACGCGACTTCATCCGGTCGCGGATAGCGCTCGGGCGGAGCGGCCGATTGCGCGGCGATCGCCTCGCACTCGTCATCGAGCGAGACGAGCGGCAGCGTGCACGGCAATTTCGAGCGCAAGCTTTCTTGCGAGACGGCGAGCGCCGCGCCCGAGTCGCTCAGCATAAATTCGATGCGATCGCGCGGGTAGTCCGGATCGATCGGAATATACGCGCCGCCCGCGCGCTGAATGCCGAGTACGGCGACGTGCGTATCGAGCGATCGTTCGACGAGCAGCCCGACCAACACGTGCGGTCCGACGCCCCGCGTCTGCAGATACGACGCCAAGCGGTTCGCGCGCGCGTCGAGTTCTGCATAGGTCAGGGTGGCGTCCTCGAACTGCACTGCAATGGCGTCCGGCGTGCGGGCAGCTTGTTCGCGTAAAAGCTCGACCATGCCGACGTCCGTGCGGAACGGTTCTTCCGTCGCATTCCAGCGGGCGAACGTCTGGAATTCGTCCGCTGACAAGATCGGCAACGCAGCCACGGTTAGCGTCGCATCCGCAGCGACCGCGCCCAGCAGCGTGCGGAGATGGCCCGCGAAACGCTCGATCGTCGCCGCTTCGAAGACGCCCGTGCGGTAGCGGATGACCGGTTCCGAGAGTCGATGCGAAGCGCCGAGAAATAATCCGAGGCCGATTCCGCCCAAAAACGACGGCACGGCCGCACGCGCAGCCTCATCGCCCGGCAAACCGAATGCGGCGTGCGCGATGGCCGGACGCGAGTCGCCGAGCGACGTCGTCAACTCACGAATCATAGCGCGCGCAATCGTGCAGGCGCCGCGCGCCTCGTCCAAGCTGCGGTTCGCGACCGCGAGCACGTCGCGAAACGAAAGGCCCCCGGAAATTTCCAGGCGGGTAAGCGCGAGTTCGTCCGGGGCGATCGACGTGGCGAGCAGCAGTTGGCCTTCGTTCGAATAGCGGTAAAGAACGATGGCGAACGCGGCCATCCAGACCGTCGACTCCGCAACCCTCTCGCGCGCGGCAAAATCCGCCACAGTTTGAGAAATTGCTACGTTGCCGACCGGAATTTCGTCACAAGCCGCATCGCCTGCAAGACCTCCGCTCGTTCGCGGCCGCTCGTGCGGAAGGGACAAGCTCGGCGAAGCGCCGGCTACGAGCGCGGTCCAACGCGCGAGCGCCGCCCCTGTGTCGAGCCGTTCGTCCGCGGCGATCATATGGACCGTCCTTCGAGCACGGGCGTCATCGAAAAGCAGCGCAAACCATACGCGCCCTCCGCAATGACGGCGCCGGAATATCCGGCTCCGGGAACGAGGTCCTGCATGCTCCACCGCTCGGTGGCGTCGGCCTCGCGCCGGTCGCACTCCAGACGTGCGTCGCCCGGCGTCAGCGAGACGTCGAAGTGATCGAGACCTTGCGTGATGCCGCAGCCCGTCGCTTTGATATACGCCTCTTTGCGCGTCCATCCGGCGAAAAATGCCGCAGCCTTGTCGGCCGGCGGCAATGCCGCAAGCGCCGCGCGTTCGGATTGCGAGAAACAGAACGCGGCCACGTCGTCGTAATCGACGGCGTCGTCCCAGCGTTCGACATCGACACCCACGGCGCGCGAACGTGCGACGGCAATCAGCACGCAATCGCCGGCATGGGACATGTTGAATTCCAAGTTCATGTGGCTCTCCGGGTCGAGTAAACGCGGCTTGCCGTATGGTCCGAAGCCGAAGCTGAGTTCTGCCGCGGAACCTCCCACGTACCGGGCGAGCAACGACCGTAGCAGGCCGTGGGCCAGCGTGAAGCGTTGCCGATCGCGTACGGCGTGAAAGCGCGCGGCGCGTTCGCGTTCCGGCGCATCGAGCGTCGCAAACAGCTGAGATTCTGAAGCGGCTGCGGCGCGGGTTTGCGCCAGCCACACGTGCACGTCGGCAGCGGCGAGCGCCGGATGCGCGTGCTGGACCACCCACGGCGCCGGCTGCTGCGCCGCGCCGAACCGCGCCATCGATACGACGCTCATGGGGTCACCCGCCCGTTCGCATCCGTAGCTGGTCTCCGGTACGCGACGCGCGCCGTACGCACGAGCGATGGCTCGGCGGGCGCATCGGCTCGTTGCTCGCGTTCGATCACTCGCGCGAGTTCGGCTACGGTCGGCGCATCGAACAGCGCGCGCAAGGCCAGACGCACGTCGAAGCGCCGCTTGATCGAGCCGAGAATACGGATAGCCAGCAGCGAGTGGCCGCCGAGTTCGATGAAACTGTCGTGCACGCCGAACGTCGCCGGATCGCGGCGCATCGCTTGCGCCCAGATGTCGACGATTGCCGTTTCGACGTCGTTACGCGGCGCGACGCGTGCGGCATTGCTCGCCGCGTCACCGGGCGGCGGCAACGCGCCGCCGTCGAGTTTTCCGTTCGGCCCTAAGGGCAGTGCATCGAGAAACACGATCGAGCGCGGCAACATGAAATCCGGCAACCGCCCGGCGAGAAACTCGTGCAGCGTCGCGGGCGCATCGTCGCGCGCCGACAGTGAGGGCGCAACCACGTAGACGGCGAGCGAAGTACCGGCGTCGTCCGTCCAAGCGCGGGCGGCCGTTTGCACGACGCCCGGGAAGCCCGCGAGCGCGGCCTCGAGTTCCCCGATTTCGACGCGATGACCGCGCACCTTGACTTGCCCGTCCACGCGGCCGAGAAATTCGAGGCCGCCGTCGCGCAGCCGGCGCACGCGGTCGCCCGTCCGGTATCGGCGGCCGAAGGCGTCGTCCACGAACGGCTGCGCAGAAGTTGCCGCGGCATTGATATAGCCGGGCGTTACGCCGGCACCGCCGACGAAGAGTTCGCCCGCAACCCCGATCGGCACGAGCTGACCGCGACCGTCCAACACGTCGCAGCGAACTCGGGCGAGCGGCCGTCCGATGGGGACGGTTCGCGCGCCGGCGCCGCGCGCCGCAGCCAAAGTTTGCTGCGCCACTTCGAAGGTACACGCGCCGACGGTCGTCTCGGTCGGCCCGTAATGGTTGAGCACGCGGCAAGAGCCCACGCCTGCCAGCGAATCTGCAAGCTCGAACCCGAGCGCCTCGCCTCCAAAGACGAGCCAGCGGCGCGGCAGCACGCTCGTGGCCCGTTCCGGCAGCAAAGCTCGCAAATGGCCGGGAGTAATTTTTAAGACGTCGAGCGGACGCGCTGCCGCGTATTCGGCGAAGCGCTGTGAGTCGGTCGCAGTCTCGCGTGCGATCAGATGCACGGTGCCCCCGGCGCACAGTGCCGGAAAAAGCGATGTGTAACCGAGATCCGCGGCGAGCGTCGTGACCATGCCGAAGTGCCAGCCGTCGAGGCGCGCGAATCCGTCGCCCGCTTCGCCGGGCGCGACGTCGGCAAAAACGCGTGCGATTGCCCGCGTGTAATGCACGATGTTTGCGTGCGTGACGGCCACGCCTTTTGGCACGCCCGTCGAACCCGACGTGAACAGCACGTATGCAATCTCACCGGGCCCGCTCGCACGCAAGCCCGCACGCAAGCCCGCACGCTCGCCCACGCCCGCAGCCGGCAGCGTATCGCGATCGACGACGATTGGCGACAACGATGCAGGCAGCAGACCGGCATATTGCGCGATGGTGACCGCGACATTCGCGCGGCA
>JALYUE010000063.1 GCA_030853925.1 Vulcanimicrobiota bacterium
CGTAGCGTTGGCCGGCCTGCGGCCGGACAACGCCCGCCGCAGGCGGCATCAAACGTTCCTCCCCGCCGTAGCGTTGGCCGGCCTGCGGCCGGACAACGCCCGCCGCAGGCGGCATTAAACGTTCCTCCCCGCCGTAGCGCCAGCGGAGGCGGCCGTAATGGCTCTTAAAGATACGATCGCCGCCGATCTCAAGACGGCGATGAAAGCCAGAGATCAAGTACGGGTGGATACGCTTCGCTCCGCACTTTCCGCCTTTTCCTATAAAAAGATCGAAGCGGGTCGAGAGCTCGAAGAAGCGGACCAAATCGACGTCGTCCGCAAGCTCGTCAAGCAGCGTTCGGATTCGATCGTCGAGTTCGAAAAGGGAAATCGGCCCGAGCTCGCCGCCAGAGAGGCGCGCGAGCGAGAGATCTTGTCGGCCTTGCTTCCCGCTCAGAAGAGCGCAGAGGAAATTCGCGCCGTCGTCCGCGCGGCGCTCGGCGAGCTCGCGCCGGACGCACGAAATCAGGGCGCGGCTATGAAAGCCGTCATGCCGCGGCTCAAAGGGGAGGCGGACGGCGCAACGATCCGCCACATCGTGCTCGAAGAGCTTGGAACGCTCGGCGGCTAGCCACGCAACTTTGGCGCTCGGCCCGGGTATTTCGCGCCGTATGATTCGCACGCTGCGCCTCGCCTTTTTCGGACTAGCGGCGCTGTGCGGACTAGCCGCCCTTCCCGGTGTCGCCCGCAGCGGCCCGGCGGGCGACGTGATCGTCGTTCCGATCGTCGGGACGGTAGATGCCGGCATGGCACATCTCGTGCGCCGCGCAGTCGACGAAGCGAACGCCTCGCATGCGGCGGCGGTCGTACTCGACGTCAATACCCCGGGCGGCTTGGTCGACGCCGCGTTCGACATTCGCGACGCCATGTTTTCCGCGCGGGTTCCGACCGTCGCTTACGTTTCCCAACGCGCCTATTCGGCGGGAGCGTTAATCACGCTTTCGGCCCACACGATCGTCATGGCGCCAGGTTCGAGCATCGGTGCGGCGGAGCCGATCCCGAACGACCCCAAACACGTTTCGGCGCTACGCGCGGAGTTTCAATCGACTGCGTCGCGCAATCATCGCGACGGCAACCTCGCCGCGGCGATGGTCGACAAAAGCGTCGATGCCGCGGCCTATAAGAAAACGGGCGCCATCCTTTCGCTGACCGCAAGCGAAGCGCGCCGCGCCGGATTTGCCGACGCAATCGAGCCGACGCTCGACGATGCCTTACGGGCCGCGCACGTCAGCGGTTCGCCCCGACAGGCGGCCTATACGTTTGCGGAATCCGTCGCGCGCTTTGCGACCAATCCCGCGGTGAGCGGCCTGCTGCTGTCGCTCGGTATGCTCGGGCTCTTGATCGAGATGCAGACCCTGCACGGGATCGCGGGCGCCATTGGGGTGACTTCGCTCGTGCTGTTCTTCGGCACGCACGTCTATGAGGGCTTTTCCAACGGCCTCGTGATCGTGCTGGCGCTCGCGGGCGTGCTCGGCATTCTGTTCGAATTGCACGTCTTTCCCGGGCATGGCGCTGCCGGCACGGTCGGGGTGCTCGCGCTCGGCGCCGCCATAATTCTCGCCTTCGGTTATGCATTCGTGTTCGTGGCGGCGCAAGCGCTCTCGATCGCCATCGTGCTCTCCGCCATCGTCTTCGCGCTGTCGACGCGCGTTTTTCGCGAGAGCGCGTTCTTGCGGCGAATCACGTTCTCGGCCGTGCAAGGTCCCGATTACGTCGCGAGCGGCGATCATCGCTCGCTCGTGGGGCGCACGGGCATCGCCTCGTCGTATTTGCGACCTGCCGGTGTCGCGACCGTGGACGGGCAGCGCGTCGACGTGTTAACCGAGGGTGATTTCGTGCCGGCTGGTTCCGCCGTTCGAGTCAGTAGAGTGGAAGGCGCACGAATTTTCGTGCACCGCGTTGCTTAGGAGAATCCTTGTTCAGCTTCGCCATCGTCGCGTTCGCAATCTTACTCGGGCTCATCTTATTCCTATATTATTTTCCGCTCGGCATGTGGATTCGGACGATCGCGGCGGGCGTGCCGCTTTCTATGATGTCGCTGATTCGCATGCGCCTGATCGGCATTCAGCCGGGCGTGATCGTGACGAATCTCGTGCGCGCGCGTAAGGCCGGACTGCCGCTGACGATCGATCAAATGCAATCGCATTATCTCGCCGGGGGCAACGTCGAAAACGTGACGCTAGCGATGATCGCGGCGCAACGCGCGCAGATTCCGCTCGAGTGGCAGCGCGCGGCCGCGATCGATCTCGCCGGCCGAAACGTGCTCGAAGCGCTGCAGCAGTCGGTCACGCCGCGCGTGATCGAGACGCCCGTTTTTCAAGGCGTCGCGCAAAACGGCATCCAGCTCAACGTCAAGGCGCGGATTACCGTGCGATCCAATCTTGATCGTTACGTCGGCGGCGCGGGCGAACCGACGATCGTCGCGCGGGTCGGCGAGGGGGTCGTTTCGGCGGTCGGCGCGGCGCTCGACCACAAGGAAGTGCTCGAGTATCCCGATCGCATCTCGAAAGCGGTGTTGGCAAAAGGTCTCGACGCCGGAACGGCTTACGAGATCGTTTCGATCGACATCGCGGACGTCGACGTGGGCAAGAACATCGGCGCCGAATTGCAGACCTCGCAAGCGGAAGCCGACCGGCGAATCGCCCAAGCCAAAGCGGCCGAACGCCAATATGGCGCCCTCGCGGCCGAACAAGAGCAGAAGGCGCAGACGCAGGCTATGCGCGCGAAAGTGGTCGAAGCCGAAGCGCAAATTCCGCAGGCGATCGCCGAAGCGTTTCGCGAGGGGCATTTAGGCGTCATGGATTATTACCGGCTCAACAATCTCAAGGCCGACACCGATATGCGTTCCGCCATCGGAACGGGCGTGGCGCCGGGCGAGCAGCCCGCGGTCTCGACACCGCCTAAAGCGCCGGGACAGTAACGCATGGACGAAGTCGTCGGACTTCTGGCCGAGCAGATCGCGAAGAAGATCCGGGCGGCGCGGCAGAACGCCGCAGCCCAGGCCGCTACGGCCGGGCAAGCGGCTGCGT
>JALYUE010000104.1 GCA_030853925.1 Vulcanimicrobiota bacterium
GGATCTTCTTCGCTCAGGCCGCACGTGAGCGCTCCGAGAACTCGTCCGCCGGCTTTGAGCGGTACCGTCAGCAGCGAACGCACGCCGAGCGCTCGAAACAGATCCGCGCATTCCGGCGAATCGCAACCTCGCTGCAGCCACTCGGCGTCGACGTGCGGAATAAGCGACGACGAGCCGTCGACCGGTGGAGCGAAGAGAACCGCTACGCGTTCGACGATCGGTCGTTTCAGCGGGTCGGCGTGGAAAGACGCGATGCGTTCGGTACGGCTCCCGCCGTTCGCCTGTTCCGAAGAAGTGACGATGACGCAAAACGTCGCCAGCGATCGAACGACGAGTTCCGCCAAATTTTCGAACGTCGTCGCGTAATCGAGCGAGCTCGTGAGAGTCGCACCGGCATCCACCAGCGTCCGCAGCCGTTGCTCCGAGAGCCGCCGTTCGGCGATGTCTTGACTGACCGTCGCGAGTGCGACCGGCTCCCCCGTTGCTTCATCCCGTATGTAAAACACGTTGAAATCGACCGCTACCGCTTCGCCCGTGCGCACGTTGCGAAAGCGGAAATCCCCGCGCCAGCGGCCGTCGCTGCGGACCGCCGGCAAGATGACGTTGCGAACGTAAGCGAGATCCGGCGCCAAGAAAAAGTCCTCGATGCCGTGTCCGCGCGCGTCGTCGAGGGAACCGACTTCGATCAGCTCGCGGCCGGATGCGTTCATATAAAGCACCCTTCCTTCGAGCGAAGCTATCCCGATGAAGTCTCCGCTGTTTTCGACGAGCGAGACGAACATCTCGGCGGGTTTCGAGGGCAACAGCTTGAGTGGCACGATGGCGACGATCTTCGCGAGCGGGCTCCGGCTTTCACCCTTGTTATCTGTATGAAAAGCGCTATCGCTAACCGACACGTAGTGATACGATACCTGGCGGCGATGCGACGTGCATCGCAAGCTGATTACAGAAAAGACCCGTTCCAGTGAAAACCGAGAAACCGACAATACCGATGCCGTTCCTTCCAGAGGAGGCGCCGGTGTCGAAGTTTAGCCGACTGATCGACGCTATGCCGAGCACGCAAGTGTTCGGCGGCTGGGGACCTCGAATCATCACTTAAGTGCATCCCGGTATCGATCGAGAAAGGCCGCCAAGAGGCGGTCTTTCTCGTTCTAACGCGCGTGGAAAGGGGCATGCGGCCCTGCCCGGAACGGGTGCGCTATGCTCGCGCACCGCCTCATCGATCGTCGCAGAAGCCTCGCGATCCGCACCGTTCTGGTTCTTTGCGCGTCGCTCGCGATGGCGGCGGGCGCCCGCCTCTCGGTTCACGTCGGCCCCGTGCCGCTGACCGGCCAAACGTTGGTTTTGCCGCTCGTGGTGGCGCTCCTCGGCACGCGCCAGAGCGTGTTCGCCATGCTCGCTTACCTTGCTGAAGGGGCTGCAGGCCTACCCGTCTTTGCGGAGGGGAAGGTCGGACCCGGGGTGCTGCTCGGAGTGACGGCCGGATACCTGTGGGCGTACCCGGTGGCGGCCGGCGTCATCGGGCTGCTGTACGAGCGCGGTTTCGCCACTGGTTTCGCACGCCGCTGGATCGCGATCTTTGCCGGGACGACGCTGATCTTCGTCTCGGGCGCCGCCTGGCTCGCCGCGTTCGTCGGCATACCCGCCGCCGTCGCGCTCGGCGTCGTACCGTTCGTTTTGGGCGATCTCGCCAAGATCACCGTGGCCGCCGGCTGCCGTAACTGGTGGCCGGGCCTTGCCGCCAACCTGAAGCTGTAGGCAGCCGTCGCTCGCGGACCGCTCGTCGTCGCGCTCTATAGGGCGGCCCGCGGCGGAACGCCCATGCAGGCGCAGATTGCGCTGCGCGTCGTCGCCGGGTATGGAATCGAAGGCGACCGCTACGCAACCGGACTCGGCCATTGGTCCTACGCGCCGCGCTTCACGAGCCATATAACCTTTATCGAAACCGAGACGATCGAACGCGTCGCCGCAAGCAGCGGCGCACCGTTCTCGGCGTCCGAGAGCCGGCGCAACGTCGTTACGAGGGACGTGCGGCTGCTCGAACTGATTGGGCGAAGTTTTGCGATCGGCAGCGCAGTTTTTGAGGGAGAGCGCTCCTGCGAGCCGTGCACGTACCTCGACGGCTTGCTCGGAAAAGCCGTCCGCCGGCACCTCGCGGTCGATGGCGGCGGCCTGCGCGCGCGGGTCGTCGCGAGCGGGGAACTGCGTGTCGGCGCCGCGATCGATGTGGGCCATGCCGCCGGCGCTGGACTTAGGCTCAGCGATACAGTATTATAACGCTTTGTGAACCGGTCCGGCGTCGGACCACAAATCCGGGCTTCGTCCGGTCGTGTCGCTCGCGCGTCACGTGTGTAGGGTCGCCGGCCGAAAAGTGGCCGCGCAACCGTTTCCACCTACATGCTAGGAAGTGATATGGCCAGCAGTACTTCGAAGAAGCGGAACGCCGCTAAAAAAGAACGCCGCCCGAAGCGCAAGATCTGCAATTTCTGTGCGGACAAGCAGCCCGATATCAATTACAAGGACGTTACGCGTCTACGCAAATACATCTCCGAGCGCGGTAAGATTTTGCCGCGCCGGATCAGCGGTAATTGCGCGCGGCATCAGCGGCATCTCACGGTTGCGGTGAAGCGCGCTCGCGTGATCGCCTTCTTACCTTTCGTATCCGAGTAACGGCATGAAGATCATATTGATGAGCGACGTCAAGTCGCTCGGCACGACCGGCACCGTCCTCGAAGTCGCCGACGGATACGCGCGTAATTACCTGTTGCCGCGCGGGCTGGCCGCGGAAGCGTCGAAAGGCTCGCTCGCACTTCTCGAACAGCAACGTACCGCGAAAGCCCGGCGAGATGCCGAGGCGGTCGCGAGCGCGGAGGCGCTCGGGAAGCAACTCGAGGGCTTGCAAGTGACGGTTCCCGTCAAAGCCGGGGGCAACGGACGTTTGTTCGGTTCGGTCACGAACGCGAACGTTGCCGATGCGATCCACGCGTCGCTCGGCATCGAAGTCGATCGGCACAAGATCGACGTCCCGGAAAATATTAAATCGCTCGGAAGCTATCCCGTGGAAGTCCGGCTCGGCAAAAACATCGTCGCGAAGACCACCGTCAAAGTCGTCGCCGCGACGACCTAGCGGACGCGCGGCGTGGCGCAGGGCGCGGATCCGGCTTACGTAGCGCGTTTCCGCCGTAAGTACGGCGGCGACGATGGTATGCGGCGGTACGTGGACGCGCTGTACGACGTGCTCGCAAGCGCGCTCGGCGCGGACAAGATGGTGTTGCGCGCCGGTAAGCTCGATGCGCTCAAGATGATGCGTTCGAGCGTGCTCGCCGAACGCATTCTCGCACTGCAGCGTCTGGTATTCGAAGACCCAACGCTCGAGCGGCTGCCCCAACCCGGGAAATACCGCGAGGCGATCGCCGAGATCGAGGACGGACTTGCCGATCTCGTGGCTCAGCGTTCGGTCGAAGATAACATCGACACGAAGGTGAATCTCAAGATGGCGCAGCGTCATCAAGAGTATCTCAAAGATCTTAAACTGGAAGCGCTGCGCGATGACGGCGGCCCCGAAACGCCCGCGACGCAAAAGAAACTCGAAGATTTGCTCGAGCTCGATACGCGCAAGCTTTCGGCTTCCGCGCTGCAGTTGCTGCGTCCGAGTTCGCTCGCCGACGTCGTCGGCCAGAAGTCGGCGATCGCGTCGCTGCTCGCAAAGATTTCGTCCCCGTTTCCCCAACATGTCATCTTGTACGGTCCTCCCGGCGTCGGAAAAACGACCGTCGCGCGGCTCGCGCTGGAAGTGGCGAAGACGCGTCACTACACGCCGTTCGCGGCGAACGCCCCGTTCGTAGAAGCCAGCGGTGCGACGCTGCGTTGGGATCCGCGCGAAACGACGAATCCGCTGCTCGGTAGCGTGCACGATCCCATCTATCAAGGCAGCCGCCGCGAGTTTGCCGAGGGCGGTATCCCGGAACCGAAGCTCGGACTCGTGACCAAGGCGCACGGCGGCGTCTTGTTCATCGACGAGCTCGGTGAAATGGACGCCGTTTTGCAAACGAAATTACTGAAAGTCCTCGAAGACAAACGCTTCATGTTCGAATCCTCGTACTTCGATCCGAGCGACCCGAGTGTGCCCGCATATGTCAAGAAGCTGTTCCAAGACGGCGCTCCCGCCGACTTCGTGCTCATCGGCGCGACGACGCGCGATCCGGGCGAAATCGATGCCGCCGTTCGTTCGCGCTGCGCCGAAGTCTATTTCGAACCACTGAGCGAGGAACAGGTCCGCGAGATCGTCGCGGGCGCCGCGAAGCGACTGGGTGTGAAGCTCGGGCGGCGTGTCGCCGATTTAATCGCATCGTACACGATCGAAGGGCGCAAAGCCGTGCAGATCGTCGCCGATGCGCACGGGCACGCGCTCTTTCGCGAGCGGCGAGACGTTGCTGCGCCCGCCAAAACGGCGCAGGTGACGATCGGTGAGGACGACGTGACGACCGTCGTGCAGACCGGGCGTATGGTCCCGCACACGCCCGTGCGCGCGAAACGCTCGCGCGAGATCGGCAAGACGCTCGGACTCGCGGTCGCGCATCATGTCGGCAGCCTGATCGAAATCGAAGCGGTCGCTTTCGCGTCGCGCGAGCGCGGCAAAGGCACGGCGCGCTTCAACGACACCGCGGGCTCGATGGCGAAAGACAGCGTCTTCAACGCCACGTCGGTCGTGCGAGCCGTGGCCGGGCTCGATCCGCTCGACTTCGATCTGCACGTCAACGTCGTCGGCGGCGGTAATATCGACGGCCCATCGGCGGGACTCGGCATCTTCTTCGCGTTGTATTCCGCGATGACGAAGACGCCGCTTCCCCAAGACGTCGCGTTGACGGGCGAGCTTTCCATCGCCGGCAACGTTCGGCCGGTCGGCGGCATCGTGGAAAAGTTATATGCCGCTCGCCAAGCCGGCATGCGCCTCGTACTCGTCCCGCGCGACAACGAGCGCGATGTCGACCGCGCGTTCGGCGGCATCGAGGTCGTCGCAGTGCGCGATGTTGCGGAAGCTTTCGAGGCGCTCGGTATCGCGAAGCTGCGCGCCCCGCGCGTTACGCGTGTGCCGCGCAAGGCGGTCCGTTGATGGCGCTGGCACCGACGGGAATCGGCGGTGGCGCAGACCGCATTCCGCCGAACAATCTCGAGGCCGAGATGGCCGTGCTCGGATCGATTCTCGTCGATCGCGAAATGATGTCGGCGGTTACCGAAATACTGCAGAGCGAAGACTTCTACGCGCACGTGCACGAAACGATTTTCAGCGCGCTCGTGCAGTTATACGAACGCGGCGAACCGCTCGATAAGATTACGCTCGGCGAAGAATTGCGGCAGCGCTCGCTGCTCGACAAAGTCGGCGGCCTCCCGTATCTCACGTCGCTCATGGATACCGTGCCGACGGCGGCCTCGGCCGAATATTACGCGCGCATCGTACGTGAAAAAGCGGCGCTGCGCGGGCTCATTCACGCCGGCACCGAGATCACGAAGATCGGTTTCGAGAACGAGGAAGACGTCGACGGCGCGCTCGATCGCAGCGAACAGGTCGTCTACGAAGTCGGGCGGCGACAGAAGCACGGTCAATTCTATCCGATTTACAAACTGCTCAAAGGCACGTTCGAACAGATCGACCGGCTCTACCACAGCCGCGGCGACCGCACGGGCCTGACGTCGGGATTTCGCGATATCGACGAGTATACGGCGGGCTTTCAGCCGGGCAACTTCATCATTCTGGCGGCTCGACCGGCGATGGGAAAAACGTCGATGGCGTTGACAATGGCCGCGGCCGCGGCGAAAGAAGAGCAGAAGCCGATCGCCATCTTCTCGCTCGAGATGACGAACGAGGAGCTCGTTACCCGCCTGCTGTGTGGCGAAGCGCGCATCAATTCGCAGAACATCCGGCGCGGCAACATCCGCGATCCCGAATGGGAGAAGATTTCGAGCGGCATGAGCGTGCTCTCGCAGCTGCCGCTGCATATCGACGATTCCGGAACGATCACCGTTTCGGAAATCCGCAGCCGTTGCCGCCGCCTGCAATCGCGCGACGGACTCGCCGCGGTGTTTATCGATTACTTGCAGCTCGTACGCCCGTCCACGAGCAGCCGCCCTCAGAATCGCAACGACGAGCTTTCCGAAATTTGCCGGACGCTAAAGGCAACGGCTAAAGATCTACAGATTCCGATCGTCGCGCTGGCGCAGCTCAACCGCGGGGTCGAATCGCGCAACGACAAGCGCCCGATGCTCGCCGACTTACGCGATTCGGGCGCGATCGAACAAGAGGCGGATATGGTGACGTTCCTCTATCGCGACGCCTATTACAACCCGGAGAGCGCGCCCGAACCCGATCTCACCGAGTTTATCATCGCGAAGAGCCGCAACGGCCCGACCGGAACGGTGAAGCTGCGCTTCCTCAAAGAATACACGTTATTCGTTCCGTATGGCGACGCCGGACATTATTCCGGACCCTAACCATATCAATGCCGGCGACGCCGCCGGAACGTTTCGGGTCGACGGCGCGTCCGTGGACTGGACGTACGACGGACCGACCCTGTTCTTAAGCGAACCGGCCGGCGACGTCACATCGTTCGAGCGGCTTTTCAAATTCGCCGACATCTTCGCGCGCGGACATTTTGCCCTCGCACTCGTGCTGCGCCTTGCGAGCGGTGACGAGCGGCTCGACGCGTGCCGTGAGCTCGGCTTCGAGGATGCGGCCGGCATCGAGTTCGACGGCTACATATCGCTCGTACGCGACGTCGGGTAAGGCGTCAGTCGAGCGTCGCGCTGGTCAGTTCGTGAATGTCGGGATCGCCGATGCCGTGGTGCAGATACGATCGCGAGAGTTTGACGTATTCTGGCCCGGCATGACCGACCCACCCGAGGGCGGTGCCTTCGAGTTTCTTCTTTACGACCGCGGGCGCCCCGGCGGCGAGCACTTCGGCCGGAATGTTCGCGCCGCTCGCCACGACGCTCCCGGCCGCGATGAGCGTCCGTGCGCCCACTTTCGCCTGGTTGAGAACGACGGCGTTCGTTCCGATCAGCGCGCCTTCGCCGATCTCGCAATCTTCGAGGGTCGCGCAGTGGCCGATCGTGACGTCGTCGCCGATGACCGTGCGATCGTTCTCGCTAACGTGGATCACCGCATTGTCCTGCACGTTCGCACGCGCGCCGATCCGGATCGGGCCGTTATCGCCGCGCACTACGGTGCCGAACCAGATGCTCGCGTGCTCGCCCACCTCAACGTCGCCGATGAGCACGGCGGTGGGCGCCACGAACGCCGTCGGATGAACCTTCGGGGTTTTACCCTTGTATTCGATGAACATGCCGGCTCCTAAACGAATCTGGGGGCGTTGCCTTTTCTAAGCGTCGTGCGAGGTCCCTCGTGAAAGAACATCGTCATCAAACACCGTTGCGCGGAACGAAGGCCGTGCCGCATCCGACCGAAGGCCAGGCGGAGTACAGCGACGTGAATTACCGATATGCGGGACAAACCGGGCATATCCACGAGGTCGTGACGATCGGCGGAAAGCAGCTCGCGAAGGTGGGCTTCGACGATCGCAAGATCGTGTATTACTTACTGCAAGATCTCGAACTCGACGATGCAGCCAAGAAAGAAACGTTCCACGACAAAGGCTGATGCTCGGATAGTCGAATTTGGGCGTCGTGGACGGGTTTCGGGTGCCGACCCTTCCGCGCGTGCACGACGCGGCGAGTCTGCCGGTAGCTAATGCGAGCCGCGTAACGCGTCGGGCAATCGAACACTGCCGTCGCGGACGTTTTGGGACGACCACATACAATTTCTCTCCCATGGCGATTAAAACGATGGCGCCGCCGCGGCGAGGTCTTGGCGGCTCATTCCCAAATGAGCAGGACACGACTCAGCGCCGAATGCTTATCTCGGACTGTGGCTTTTTGCGTCTGTTATGTCGCGGCCAACCTGCTCACTCACTCCGCCCTTCACTCCCGATGACAAAGGAAGATCGATGAAGAAGTTCGCGCTGTTGGTATGCGCTGCGATTGCCGGTACGACGCTGGCGCCGAGTGCGCAAGCGGCCGGCACACCTCGAAGTCAAATGAAGCCCTTCTTTACGACGTTGCCTGCGCGCGGCGTCGACACGGCATCGCTGCAATTCCAGGCAGCTGCCGGTGCTACGATTCCGTTTTTTACGAACACGGTCACATCGCCGCTCGATCACACGACGTATCAGTTTAGTATCGTTGGCGCCGATCCGACCAAGGCAAAGGTAACTACGCACGTCCAATACGTTCCAATTGCTTTGCGCGTACACTTTTCGGACGGAACGGTTCTCGATCCGTCGAAGCCCGGTTGTAACGACACGGTGTCGGTCAGCCAGCGCTTTTTTCAGTCTCCGCTGTTTCAAAACCAGAGCCAAACTTCAAACGGTGTCTTAGTCGGTAATACTCAGGTTATCGATGCTTTCCAGCGCGCGGAATTTTGGAAGTACGTCAAGGGCACGAATTACCATACCCTTCTCGTCACCTCACTGCAGCCGCGCCTCTTAGACGTCACGGCGCCGTCCGGCTCCGTTACCTCGCCCGGAGCATGCGCCGGTACGGCGCATAATCTCGGGCAAATCGATATCAATGCGTACGACAGCATCCTGCAAGGGATTGCCAATAAGTACGCAACGACCGCGCAAATCCCGGTGATCATGTCCTACAACGTCGTGCAGACGAGCGGCGGATGTTGTATTATCGGCTACCATAGCGCCTATGGGCGTAGCACCGGTACGCAGGTATACGCCACAGGGGCGTATACCGATTTCGGTATCTTCTCGGGTATTTCCGACATTCACGCTTGGAGCCACGAACTCGGAGAGTTATTCAATGACCCGTTCGTGAACAACGCGACCCCGGCATGGGGGCATGTCGGACAGGTGAGCGGCTGCCAAAATAATTTTGAGACGGGCGATCCGCTGACCGGAACCCCTTACCTTCTCGTCCACAATGGCTTCACGTACCATCCGCAAGAGCAGGCTTTCTTCGACTGGTTCTACCGCACACCGGCCTCCGGCACGGGCGGGGAGTACTCGTTTGAAGGCAAGTTCGAGACGGCGCAGGGAGCCTGCGTCTAGTTCGCTAGGCTCGTAAGCCGTTAAAGGAGGCGGCTCCGGCTTGGAGCCGCCTCCTTTTGCAATCCGGGAACGCCACCGAAATCATGCCGGGTTAGGCGCGACAACGTCGCTACTGGGACGTCCCGAATAAAGCGATAGCACCGCTGCGGCGCGGAGCTCGAGCGCGCGCCGCTGGTTAATCGTGCCTTTATCGGTCATTTCTCCGGCGCCGCGTTGCGGCGGTTCGAGCAAGATGAGCGCGCGAACCACCCGCGTCGAACTTGCCGGAGCTGCCGCATTGTGGCGGGCGAGCGCGGCCGCCACGAAATCGCGAACTCGGGGGTGCCGCGCGAGTTCATCGTGTTCGGCCGACGAAAGTTCGGCGATTCTCGCTGCCTGCGCGCGGCTCAGGAAAACGAGTGCGGCAATCTCGTGACGATCGTGTCCGGTAATGACGACGTCCTCGATCAGGGGCGCTCCGTGTTCGAGCAAGGCCAGGCGCAAGGCTCCGACGTTTACCCACGTTCCGGAGGTTAACTTGAAATTTTCGGCGAGCCGTCCGCCGAAGAGAATGCCGTGCGAGGGATCGACCGGATCCTTGAGTTCGCCAGCATCGCCCGTCTTGTAGAAACCTTCCGCGTCGAACGCTTCGCGCGTCGCGTCCGCATCGCGCCAGTATCCCGGCGTCACGTTTGGACCACGGACGCGAAGTTCGGCGCGGCCGTCGCTAGGTGCGAGCTTGATTTCGACGCCGGGCACGGGCGTTCCGATCGTGTCGGCATCCGGCTCCGGCATGCCCCACGACGTCGTTGCGAGCGGCGCCGTTTCCGTCGTTCCCCAGGACGAGGTGATGCGGACGCCGGAGGTGCCGTATTCGCGCGCGAGCGCGATGAGGTCGCGTCGAACGGCGTCCGGTAGACTCGCGCCCGCATTGCAGATGACGCGTAAGCGCGAGAAGAAGCCGGCGGCAAAGTTGGGATCTGCTTTAAGGGCCTCGACCAGCAACACGAAACCGCGCGGCACGCTGAAAAATAATGTCGGCGGAACGTCCCGCACGTTGCGCAGCGTCGCGTCGAAGGCGCCGGGCGCAGGACGGCCTTCATCGACGTACAGCGTGCCGCCGTTGTGCAAAATTAGTCCGAAATTGTGGCTCCCGCCGAAGCAGTGACTCCACGGCAGCCAATCGACGGCGACGGGCGCGCTCTCCCCAAGCTCCGGCCAAACCGTCGCGCACATCGCCTGGTTCGCGCACAACATGCGATTGGTCGTGATGACGCCTTTTGGCGCGCCTGTCGAGCCCGACGTGAACATGATCTTCGCGATCGAATCGGCCGTAATGCGCGCGAAGGCATCGTCCGCGCTTGCGGCGTCGCCCGTTAATTCGGCGAGATCCGTAACGACGCGCACGCCTGCAGGCGCAGCGGAAGTTAGAGACACGGCGATATCGTCGTTACCTGCGAAAAGCAAACCGGGGCCAAGCGCCGCAAGCATATTGCGCAACCGTGCCGGACTTGCCTCCGGTGCCGTGTAACCGACCGACAACGGTGACACGGGAATGCCGACATACATCGCGGCGAGGGCGACGAGCGCGTGTTCGATACCGTTGTCGGCGATCAATCCGAGCGGCGCTTCGGCGGATGCGCCCGCTCGTAGAAGTCCGGCGCCGATCGAACGGACGCGCTCGAGTGCTTCTCCGTACGCGAGCTCGCGCCACTCGTTGTCGCGACGCTCGGCGAGAAATGCCGCGCGCGGACGGCAGGCAGCCCAGGTCAGGAGGTCGTCGCACACCGCGCGCGGGTATGCGCCGAGCCGGCGCTCAGAAGCGATCACGTCGGCGCCGTCGCCGGACTTCCGCATGCTGAATTTCATATGTCCTGCACTTAGCCGGCCGCCTACGTTCCTTTTTCGGCGCCGAAGTAGTGGATGAGTTTGAGAATGAAGGCGGGTGTCGTCGAGAGCCGGCTCGCGTCGCCGTACGCTACATACAGTTCGTCGTGCGGCGAACGGTGATGATACGCGAACGAAAGGTTCCACGCGCCGGTGCAATTCGCGATCGTTGCAGACTGCGGGAGCGTCACGACCGTCGTGCATCCGACCGGCGCCGCGGCGAAGATTAGCGGCGGCGTCCCGATGATGCGCCGCACCCCGACGGCCAGCGACGAGTCCGCGGTCGGCGCGTACGTGTAGCCTATTCGCTCCAGCCACTGAACGTTCGTGCGTCCGTCATCGAGATACTGGCGCGTGTCGTCGGCTTCTAGCGATACGGTGCCCCGCGTGCCCGCCTTCACGGTCGTACTGCGAGCCCACGAATCGAGGCGGCCGGGGCCGAACCGGCCAGTATTGAACGTCACGGACGTCGGCGTCGACGAGGAACCGTGGTTCGGGAAGTTGCCCGGGCTGTTGACCGTCCCGCTATGGTAGGTGACGCCTATTCCGTTTTGAGAAACGGGCGCGAACACGCACGCTGCGCCCGCGCAACTGAAATCTTGCAGCAAGTAACTCGAACCGACCGTCGCTTGAATGTCGATCCGGCTCTTCGTGAGTGCGTCGAACGTCAAGGCGTTGTCGGTTTGGTCGAGCGGTCCGAACATATTATGATAGCGGTCGACGAATGTCGATAAGCCGACGCTATTCATCTTCGAATGCGGACCGAACGTCCAAATTTTTGCTGCGAACGCTGCGTAGCCGGCGATGTCCGGATGCTGCACGAGACCGTCGGCGGGATTATAGTAGAGTCCGATTTTGCGCGTCGACACCGCGGCGCCCTCGTTCGCATTATAAACGTACGCGCCCGTATCGTAGCGCTGCGCTTGATTCGGTTTGAGAACGAGATTGCCGCTATCGCTGCCGTAATTGAAGTATGCGTTGATATGCTTTCCGTCGTTATACGACACGCCGTTGGCAAACGTGTCGTCGTGTACGAGCGGTGTCCCGAACTGGCAGTTCGTGGTGCCCGGCAAATTGCAATTTGCGGAGATCCGCTCCATGAAATATCGTAAGTGGTTGTCGGGCGTCGTGTAGCCGAGCGACTGCGCCGCGTCGCTGCGACCGGCCCCGATCGAGTCGATCGCCGCGAACTGCGCGTGGCCCTGGTGACCGGCGACCGCGTACCCTTCGCGGGGCGTCGGAATGTTCGGCGAATACAGGTTCGAAAGTTGTGGACACGCGTCGCAATCGAAATTATCGAAATAGTTATCGGCTTGCGTGAAGAACGGCCGAACCTCCGTGAAGAAGCGCGCGAAGGCCGTCGGAGAAATCGTCGATTGATCGATCTCGACGTTGGAGAAATCCGGGTGCAGCGTCGCAAAAAGCGAAGCGGTCGAGGTAATGGGGACCGAGAGGTCGGCTCCGAGCCGCGACGTCGACAAGCCCGATGCTGCGGAGCCGGCTTCGCCGAGCGCGTACACGCCGAAGCGCGGCTTGGGCCGAGCTGCGGCCGCAGCGACGATGCCGCGCATGCTGCCCGCAAACGCGACGTCGTCGCCGTTGGTTTGCGCCGGCGCGTACGACCAGATTTGCCGTTCGCCCGTCGAGCGAATAATGCGCACGAATTGCACCTTCCATTCCGATCCGCCGCCCGTGCCGCGCATGATGTCGAGCGGTATTTTCATCGTGACGGTAAAGCCGCCGTCGTACGCCGCGCCGTGCGATTCCCACGTTGGCTGATAGCCCGTGTTTTCCGACGAGTATTGGAAGTGCGTGCCGTTGGACGTGGCCGCAAACTAATAGTAAAAACCTCTGTTGCCGCTCGGCCAGAAATCGACCCAGACTTCGTCGTCGGTTCCGTCGCCAACATTGTTCGTCTGCTGCGCCTGAAGCAGCGTCTCGCGCTGCTGAACGTCGAATCGCGCTAAGACCGAGGTACCGTCGGTCGTCAGGCGCGCCGTCGTAAGTTCGGACGAACGGCGTTGATGTTGGACGTCCCATTGTAGCGTCACGGGCGGCACGTCTTTCCATTCTGCGGCGTCGGCTTTCGGGTCGAGCGAAGGCGCGGTGCTTACGGTAAGAATCGACAGCGTTCCGAGCGTCGCGGCGCTCTGCGCGAACGCCGGGCTTGCCGCGACGGACGTCACTATGAGCGCTAAGCCAAGTCGACCAATCATCTTATGCCGCTCGTGCTGCTACGCGTGATTTGATGCGTGCGGGCCATGACGCTCCTATCGTGTCCTTTCGTGTGATCGTCGGCTGTACGGGGGCACGGACGCATTTGTTCCAAAAACGTCGTTGGCGAGACCCCGTGTGCGCGCAATGGAGCGCGGACGGGCCAGCACCGTGGCGCTTGGGATTAAAGTCGACAGGACGACCGGCTCGCTCCGGTGAGCCTGCATCGGCGATGACGGCGCCGGCAGCAGAAACCCAGGGGCTTATCGGCGCCCGTGGAAAATGGCTCGTCGCCCTGTGGGCTTGGTCAGCCGTTTTCGGCCGCCTTCAACGCAGTCATCCCGTGCCGACGTAGCTCAGTTGGTAGAGCAGCTGATTCGTAATCAGCAGGTCCGCGGTTCAAATCCGCGCGTCGGCTCCAGGCAGCCCCGCCGCCCGGCGAAAGCAATCGCGACTGCCGATTCTGTCGTCTTCGGGCTCGGCTTGTACGCGCCGTTCGCGCAAAGGCTACTGCTCATTCGCAGTGTCGACGATCTCAAGGAGCGGTTCCCAAGAGTCGTTTTCAAAACTTGGTCGCTCGCTTTTGCAATTTGTGTTCGAGGCGCCGGTGCACGGACCGCTCAAGCTACCGTTCCTCGCGAGCGGAAAATAGCGCTCGTTGCGTCATATTTGTTTCTTACCCTTGACGTCGGCAAAAAGATCTCGAGCGACGCCTACACGCTACGAGCCGTTAGCGCCGACCGCTCTCTTTCCGGTTGGTGACGTTAAGCCGGGCGGTTCGAGAGTTTCAAGTGAGAAAGCATCGGACCGATCGTAAGTCCTTGCAAGACGAGCGTAATGAAGACCACGCCGAAAACTGCATCGATCAATTGCCCACGCAGCGGGACGTCGGCGGGCAAGCCAATGACGAGCGCTACCGAGACTGCGCCGCGCATGCCCGACAGTGCTATAATGGACCGCCAACCGCGCTCGAGCCGTCCGCCTCCTAAGGGAGCGGCAACGAAAGCGAGGACGATGCGGGCGACCGTCACGAGGGCTAAGGTCACGAGCACGAGCATCGGCTCGTGTACGATGCGGTTCCATTCGAGGCGCAATCCCATCAGGACGAAGACGAGCGCGTTTGCGAGATACGCCATGACGCTCCAGAAGCGGTCGACGTCGATGCTCGCTTCGCGCGACGGGAAGCGCGGAAACGCGCGCAATGCGATGCCGACGACGACGGCGGCAAAGATCCCGGAGAGGTGTAAACGATCGGCGAGCAGGTACGAGCCGAATGTGGCGACGATGGTCCCGACGACTTGCAGCGGGGCTTCGGCCGTGCCGCGCAACACTCGCGCCACGATCGCCGCGATCACGAAGCCGATGGCCGCGCCGCCTGCCGATATCGAGAAAGCCGACCACGCTATGCCGACCGGCGTCGGCGCCGCTTGAATGCCCGTGACGCTCGCGACGACGACGCCGTAGAGCACGATGGCCGCGCCGTCGTTGAACAGTGACTCACCTTCTACGATCGTCGCGAGTTCTTCGGGTACGCGGAAGCGCCGGAAGACGGCAATGACGGCGATCGGATCCGTCGCGGCTAAGATCGCACCGAGCAGCAGTGCCGGCAAGAACGGCATCAGTCCCGCGAGCGCCAGGCCGCCGGCTACGAGGAAAGCCGTCAGGATCACGCCCGGCAGTGCGAGAATCGCGATCAGCGCCGAGCGATTGCGCAGTATCGTCGCATCGACGTTCCACGCAGCTTCAAAAATGAGCGCCGGCAAGAAAATAAAAAGCAAGGCCGGCGCAAATTGATCCGGTATGTGTGGAAGTTCGATCGGCAATGCGACGACGAGTAAGGCGACGACGTACGGTATTCCGGCGCGCTCGGCGACGACGCTCACGAGCAACGCAGCGGCCAGCAGCGCGATTACGATGCTTACCGTCGTTTCGAAGTCTTGCATTGGCGCAGGCGTTTGGACGCCGTGCGACCGGCACCTCGTTAGTTAGCCGGGCGGCCGGCGTTCGTCCGGGCCGGCGTAAAAGCTTGAGATTGCATCCGCGCCAATGTTCGCGCCGATGCTTTCCGAAAGGAGCCCGGCTATGTCGTGGTCGGTTTTGCCGGCGGATCGAAGTTGTTCGATTTCGTCCGAGAGCATGCCGACGAGCTGCTCCGTTGCGAACCGCTCGGGCGGTAAGCCGAGAGCGGCACGCAGCGCGCTGTTCGCCGCCGCGGCTTGTTGTGCCGTGAAACCTTCGTCCGCATCCATCATGCGGAGACTATACCCCGAGGCAGACGCTTCGTAAGCATCGCGTTCGTAAGAGTCTTTGGGTCTCCTCGAAATGGGATGCCGATCGCTTACGCCGGAGATGCCGGGTGAGAGCCGAGTTTACGGCTTAGCGATAACCGGAAGGCCCCAATGAAGCGCGAGTGCGCTAAGGCGAAGCGCGAAGCATGTCATGCCGCCGATCGCGGCGGCGAGCGGTGGCGAAACTCTGGACGCTCGGCAGATTACCATTACCGCAGCTCCCGCGAGTGCGGCACTCGCGTAGAAATCGGAATGGAGAACGACGGGAACGCGAGCGAGCAATATGTCGCGTATCGTGCCGCCGCCGACGCCGCTAACGCCGCCGAGAACGACCGCGACGAGCGGCGGCATGTTGTAATCGAGCGCTTTCTCCGCACCCGCGATTGCGACGAGCGACAAACCGGCGGCTTCGATGACGGCTACGTGCGGCGGCAGTGCGTGTCCGAAAGCCTGCGCGTACATCGCGCCGACCGCCGCTCCGAGTAACGCGATCGTCGAATAGCGCCAGTCGCGCAACGCCGCCGGCGGCGTTGCGCCGAGGAGTACGTCGCGAATAACACCGCCGCCGACTGCGGTTGCAAATGCGAGGACCGTCACGCCCAAAAGATCTAGCCGTCCTGCGACCCCTGCGAGCGCCCCGCCGACGGCGAACACGAACGTTCCGGTGACGTCGAGGGTCAGTAAGAGAGCGGCCTTGGCTTTGGAGGGTGCGATCATCGTATGCAACTGGGTCCCCGAGCAATGTGCCGCAGGCTTCGTGCTCTCGACCGGCGGCCCTTGAGCGCTGAAACGATTATCCGGGCGCGGGCCTTTAGGAAAGCATGAATCTCACCCAAGAATATCCCCGCAGCGCGAAAGAAAAGATGGCCGGCATCGTATCGCTCGGCCGCATGCTCGACAAGGCGCGTGCCGCCGCTGAGGGTTCGCTCGGCGACTATCATTACGACTGTCCGCACGACAAACCGGTGCTCGCTTTTCTCGGTGCCGATGCGGAAACGTTCAAAGAAAAGGCCGCAACTTCGAGCGATGCGCAGATCGAAGCGTGGGTCCGCGATAATTACCTCAAGGCGAAGTCGCCTGCGCAAATATCCGCGTTCAACGAGGAGCGTGCGAATTGGCGGCCGGAACAAGGAACGGGAAGCGGCGAGTATTTCGAAGAGCTACGTAGGACCGTCGCCCCCGACCGGCCCGAGATTAAAACGTGGTTCGATCTGCTCGACCTGGACGAGAAGCGCCCGGTCGAACACGCGCATCCTTAGAACCCTTCGATAAAGCGCTTCGATGGCGCAACGCGGCCGGTCACGCCGGTTTCGCCACGATCGGTAGGTCGCGGATGCGCCTGCCGCGCCGAGAAACGGGCGGCGGTAACGTCGCGACGGCGGCCACACGCTTGAGTTCTCGGGCGGCTTTCCCGTTCTGCGACCCGGCCGGCTGAAGGCTCGTCGGCAACGGCAGCGCGGCGTCGCCGCCGATCGCGTCGAGCAGCGTATCGACCGCCTCGACTGCTAGCGGCCGATGGAAATGGAAGCCCTGAGCGTAAGCGCAGCCGAGCTTTTCGAGTGCGTGCGCCTGAGCTTCCGTTTCGACGCCTTCGGCCACGACTGCGATGCCGAAATGTTCCGCCAGTTGAATGATGATGCGCACGATGGATACGCTGCCGAGTTCGCCGTCGGCCGACTCGACGAACGAGCGGTCGATCTTGAGCGACGCGACGGGAAATTGGTGGAGGTAGCGTAGCGAAGAATAGCCCGTTCCGAAATCGTCGACGCATAACCGTATGCCGGTCGCGTGTAATCTTTCGAAAGCCGCTTGCGCCGCGTTTCCCGAGCGCATGATGGCGGTTTCCGTTAGCTCGAGCGTGATGTCGCCTGCGGAGAGTCCGCTGCGAGCGAGCGTTCTCACGACGAATGCGTCGCAATCCGGCTTGAGCGCCTCTTGCACGGAGAAATTTACGTGCATGTTCAGATGGAGCTGGGGGGCACGCCGACGCCATGCGGCGAGCTTCGCACACGCTTCCGCAAAAACAAAGCGACCGATGTCGACGATGAGCCCGATATCTTCCGCGAGCGGAACGAACTCGCCCGGCAGCACTTCTCCCGTGGTCGGGTGATTCCAGCGCACGAGAGCCTCGAAACCCGTGATGCGCCCGTCGTGCAGGGCGACGATCGGCTGGTATGCGACGGAAAACTGCTTGCGTTCGATCGCCGTGCGCAGGTCGTTCATAAGCGCCAGGCGCCGGGTCGCTTTCTCGTGCATGTCTTCATCGAAGAAGGCGTGGCCCGCGCGCCCGAGCGATTTTGCATGATACATCGCCGTATCGGCATGTCGTAGCACATCTTCGATCGACGTGTCGTGTAGGCCGATCGTCGCAATACCGATGCTCGCCGTGTTATAGACGAGCTGCGAGTCGATCGCGATCGGCGTCAACAGAGCGCTGTGTATCGCAAGGGCGACGCGCTCGATTTCGGCAGCCGACTTGCGCGCATCGACGAGGATCGCGAATTCGTCGCCGCCGAGCCGCGCGACGAAGTCGCTCGGACCGATCGTTCCGCGCATGATCTCGGCGACCGCGTTGAGCATATGGTCGCCCGCGACGTGTCCGAGACTGTCGTTGATCGATTTGAATTCGTCGAGATCGACGAAGAGTACCGCGTAGATGACGCCCGGCGTCGCACGGGCAAGGTCGAGTTTCACGGCGAGCATTTCGGAAAAAGCGGCGCGATTCGGCAAGCCGGTCAATGAGTCGTGCGTCGCTTCGTGACGCAGCCGTGCTTGACTCGCTTCGAGCAACTCGCGGCGTTCGATTTCGGCAACGTGCGCTTGCGCGTTTGCAACTGCGAGTCCGGTGAGGTTCACGAAGAGCTGCATCGACGTCAACGTTTCGAGCGACGGAACCTTGCCGTCGACCGGGCCGTCGACGCTGATGTACGCGAGCATTTCACCGTGGTAATCGGGCAACACGAAGGCGAGTGAGTCGCGCTCGTGCCAGCGGTCCGGCGCTTCGCGGGGAGCGTCGCGTGAAGCCTCACCCGTGTAGATGGAGCGTGCCCATGGGAACTCGCGCTCGGCCGGAATGAAGAAGACGTTTTCTACAATTTCGAATTGTTTCTTAAGGACGTCGATGATGTCGGCACGCACGATGCGCTCGTATTTGCGAGTTGCGACGACGTCCGCGGGCCAACCGAGCATGACTCGGCGGACCATGTCGCCGCCGCTGCCTTCGGCCGCTACGATCGTGACGTACCGGAATGCGTAGAGATCTTGCACCGCGTGCGCGATCGATTCTAAGGCCGGCTCGAGATCTCGCACGCGCAAGATGTCGCGCGTGATGGCCATCACGCGCTCGAAAGGAGTCTGCCGCACGAGTATTTTGTCGGCACGTCGCGTGGCAGTCTTAGTACTACGGGTGCTTTTCGAACGAGTCGGACGCGAGGCTCGGCCTCGCATTGAGAACGCCGGCGGCTATGTGACGCGGGTCTCTGGCGCTAGGTGTCGATCCGCACGACGACAACCGGCACGCTGCTGCGGCGTAACAGATCTTCGGCGACGCTGCCGAGTAAGAGGCGTCGGAACCCTCGGCGCCCGTGCGTTCCGACGGCTATGAGATCGGCGTCACGGGCGACCGCGGCTTCGAGAATTCCGTTTGCGGCCGATCCCTCGATCACGACGGTGTCCGCGTCGACGCCGCGTTCCGTTGCCGCTTGCGTAGAAGCTGCGGTCAGCGTTGAGGCATACCGATGCCTTTCTTCGAAATATGGCCTCGGGTCGTATCCGAAGGTTTCGGTCGTACCGAGCAGGTCGTCCGTTTCGACGATGTGACAGAACGATACGCGGCTTCTTGCGGCGACGGCGAGATCGAGTGCGAGGGTCTGCGCGGCGCTCGATGCATCCGAATCGTCTACGGCGACGAGGATGCGACCAAAAGTGCTCGCCTTCGGCTGCGGCGCTTCGGGCGCCGCACCGCGAACGACGAAGACCGGCACGTCGCTGAGGCGCAGAACGCCCTCCGCCGTGCTGCCTAACATCAAATGCTCGAGCCCGCGTTTTCCGCGCGTACCGATCACGATCGCGCGCGCGTCGCGTTCCTTCGCGCAGGCGACGATCGCCGCGGCAGCGCGGCCATCGAGCAGGGCCGTCTTCGCGCGCACTCCCGCTGCCGCGGCGCGCGACGCCGCTTCCGTCAACAGCGACGTGGCAGCGTTTTCGTATTCCTCGAGGACGAGTTCCGCACTCGGAAAAACGCCGTCGGGCGCGCAAGCCGCAGCGATGGCGGCCGCCCGATCGATCGCGCTGCACAAGATCAGTTCGCTTCCGTAGCTCCGGCTTACGGTGATTGCGAATTCGAGCGCCTCGTCCGCAGTCGGCGAACCGTCGAGTGCGACCAGTACTCGCTCAAGCATTCGGGCGGTCTTTGGCAGCTTCGCTCGCACGGAAATCGCTTTCGATCGCGTCTTTGATCTCCGCGAGCAAATCGATCGCCGTCGCTTGCGCAACGCGATTACCGATGGCGGCGTCGAACCCTCTGCCTAAGAGGCCGCCGGGCGGCGTATAGTCTCCGCGCAGATGGAGCGCGAAGGTATCGTAATCGTCGTTACCTTCGATGATGAGTTCCCCGTCGAAGTCCGGGAACGGCCCGGGCTGGGCAGGTGCCCAATGAACGCTATACCGCGGCGTCATATCGGCCGGCAGGTGATGCGCGCGAATGTTTGCCACGACGCCGCGCTGCAAGGTCAGCGGAATCGAACTGCCGGGCACGCGGACGTTCATGCCGAGTTTGAGCGTTACCGTGTCCGGATCCGGCCCTTCGTGCGCGTCGAAGAAGCGCTTGAGCTGCCTTGCCGCTTGCGCGAGAGGACAAGCGACGCTCAGCCGTTGTTCGAGATGGCTCATGCAGGTACTCCGCCGAACGCGGACGTTACCACGTCCGCATTCCGGGTGCTAAGAAATGATGCTGCGCGGACCGCTCGTTGCGGAAGCGCGTACCGACCGCTACGTAGACTAACATCGACATACTGATAAATAATAAAGTCCCTCCGATTGCGGCGAGCACCAACTCGCCGTGCCACGTTTGCGCCCCGGCCGCGCCGAAGTACGTGACGTGCGAGGTTCTGCGGGGCGCGCCGAGCAGGCCTGCCCAATGCATCGACAGCGACATGACGGTCGTCCCGACGAACCGCACCCACGTTTGCGCGAGCGCGCGCAGCCGATGACGCTGCACGAGTTCGCGGCACTGCGCTCGTCGTCTCCTTTACTTATCCGCGGTGCGCCGACGCTCGGATGTGCGCGCTCGTGTCGGCGAAGTTCGGGCGACTCCAACTTGCAATCGGGCGCGAGCAGGTCCATCTTCTCGAGGTGATGATCGACCCTGGCTGCGACACGTCCCGGTCCTCGCGCGCCAGGCGACGGATTAAACGTTCAATACGGAAGCGGCGGTGATCGTCCGCTTCGGACGGCCGCATAGTGCAGGGGCGCGGTCGGGCTTCCGTGAGCGCCGCGCTCGCGCTGACCTCGTTTCGTAGGCTACGCTCTTCCTACTACACATCTTCGTGAATACTTCGCACGATTCGAGTAAGCTAGTGACAACTAGTACTTCCCTTAAGAGGGTTCGCATGCTTCGTTCATTCCATAAGCGGTCGTTTTTTGTCGGCAGCGTAATATGTGCAGCATCGCTATGCGCTCTGCCGGTTCTTGCCGCGACGCATCCGGCGACCGACATCGCCGTAAAGAACTGGTCGTTCACGCCTGCAACGGTAGAAGCGCACGTCGGCGAGCCGACCGTTCTTCGTTTTACATCGTCGGAAGGTGTGCATGGCGTCGAATCCGCCGACGTCGGTCTTGCCAAGGAGACGATCGCGCCGGGTAAGGTGAGCGAAGTGACGTTCACGCCGAAAAAAGAGGGGACGTATTCCGTACATTGCGCCGTCGTGTGCGGCGAAGGCCACGATAAAATGGTGCTCACGGTCAAGGTCGTCAAGTAGATGCGGCGGCCCCAGATTGCTTACGGCCTTGGCGTCACCGCTGCCGCCGGATTTCTGATCGCCGGTATGTTCGCCGCGCCGAAAGCTTCGCAGGCCATGCCGACGTTCGCGCAAGCCTATGGCCTGCAGTGTAGTGCGTGCCACACGCAGGTTCCGTTGCTGAACGCGTACGGCCGCTATTTGCAGCGTACGGGGTATTCGTCGCTCGACCGTACGGTGGTTGCGAGGGCGGTCCCGATATGGCTTGGCGAAAGCGCAGTGTATAATTCGACCGCCGGTTCCGGCACCGGTACGCCGCGCACGTCGCTCGGAAATTTTGCTTTACACGGCGTCGGCTTCATCACGCCGGACGTGACGTTTCACGCTCAGCAGTGGATAACGCAAAACGACCAATCGGGCACCGTCGACACACTTTGGCTGACGTTCAACAACCTCTTACGCCACGACGGGCATCTCTTCGTGGGCAAAATCTTGAATCCGGCGCCGGCACCGTATAGCCAAGATTTCGAACTCGACCCCGCTGCCGCTTCCACTACGGGTGTCGGCGAGCACGCCTGGGGCGCGACGTACAACAATCGTTGGGGCGCGCGAATGGCATACGTTCACAAAGCGCTCGATGTCGAGGCGGGCTACTATCTAGCGGGTGAAGACCTCAACGGTCTGACCGACTTCGGTCCCGGCGACAAAACGTTTCAATGGAAGCTTGCGTATGCGCGACCGGATTTCCCGATCGAAGTCGGCGCGTTCGGAAGTAACGGTTCGATCCCGGTCTCGACGGGAACCGACAACTACAATTCGGTGGCGGGCTACGTGCAAGTCGATCCCGGCCGCTTCGGCCGTCCGGGTCTGTTCGCCGTGTACCAACGTGGCCGCGACGGCAATCCAGGAGTCGACGCAACGTCGGGCAACGTCATGCCCGCGAGCACGAGCCGGGGCGCAAGCTTTGCGCTGTTCGAACCGATCCTTCGCGGCGGGGCGACGCTCGCGCTACGCCACGACTTCAACGATAACGGTTTCGGCACGCTCAGCAACGGTAACGCGCTCAACCTTGGATTCAACGTTCCGCACTTTCAATACGCCCACGGCTATCTCGAAGCCAACCTTGGCGGCAATTCTGCTCTTGCCGGCGCGAGCGGCGGTCCGACGTGGAAGGGCATGTTATGGCTAACGTTGCCTATCAAGAATCTCCCGACGACCGCAGCGGCTGCTGCTCCGGCTCCAGCTAGCTCCGCAGGTCCGACTACATCCGTAGCTCCTTCGACTGCCGCGTCACCGGCGGCTACTTCGGGTTTACCGCACGCGACATCTGCGTCGCCGGCAGCCTCTGCCGGTAACGCATCTGCGGGTCGATCGAGTACCGTCGCCGCCGCTACGAGCACGGGCGGGGCGGCGCATGGGAAAACTCTCTTCACTGCAAATTGCTCCGCGTGTCATGGCGCCGGCGGTGCGGGCGGTGGCGCCGGACCTAGCTTGAAGGGCGAAAAAAGCAAAAAGGACGCGGCTGCCGTCGCCGCATGGATCAAAAACCCGGCTCCGCCGATGCCGAAGCTCTACCCTTCACCGCTCAGCGAGAAAGACGTCAGCGACGTCGCGGCCTATATAGAGACGCTCTAGGCTCTTCGTTCCGATCCCCGCGCACGTTCCCCGAACGCGTTCTCATAGGCGCGACGGGGAACGTGTGCGTCAACGTCCTCGACCATAAAGAGGTAAGGTACCTGTGAGTTTACTGATAGCGATAGCGGCGCTGGCATTTTTGATGTTCGTCGCGTATCGCGGCTTCAGCGTCATCTTGTTCGCTCCCATCGCGGCGTTGCTCGCGGTGTTGTTGACGGACCCCTCCGGCGTGCCGACGGTGTACACCGGGTTGTTCATGGACAAGATGGTCGGCTTCGTGAAGCTGTACTTTCCAATTTTTCTCTTAGGCGCACTCTTCGGCAAAGTGATCGAGCTCTCGGGCTTTTCGAAATCGATCGTGTCGGCGGTGATACGGTTGCTCGGGCCGCAGCGCGCGATGCTGTCGATCGTGCTCGTCGGCGCGATCCTCACGTACGGCGGCGTCTCGCTCTTCGTCGTGGTGTTCGCCGTGTATCCGTTCGCGGCCGAAATGTTCAGACAGAGCGACATTCCCAAGCGCCTGATCCCGGGAACGATCGCGCTCGGCGCCTTCACGTTCACGATGGACTCGTTGCCCGGCACGCCTCAAATTCAGAACATCATTCCTACGACGTTTTTCAAAACGACCACGTACGCGGCGCCTTGGCTCGGTATCGTCGGCTCCATATTCATTCTTTCCGCGGGCTTAACGTACTTGGAATGGCAGCGGCGTAAAGCGCTCGCAGCCGGCGAAGGCTACGGCACGGGCCATACGCAGGAGCCGGATACGGTCGTCGAAACGGGACTGCCTAGCCCCTGGCTCGCCATCGCGCCGCTCGTTATCGTCTTCGTCATGAATAAGGTTTTCACGTCGCTCATCCCGAGAGTTTTCGGGGCAGAAAACACCGTAAAACTCGCCGGTCTGGCGGACCCGATCGTGACGGACGTTCCGAAGGTCGTGGCGCTGTGGGCGGTCGAGGGTGCGCTGATCCTCGGCATCTTGTCGGTCGTTGCGCTCGCGTTCCGTGCCATCGGGCCGCGCTTCATCGTCGGTTCGCAGGCGGCGGTTGCCGGGTCGTTACTCGCCTCGATGAATACCGCATCGGAATACGGTTTCGGCGCCGTCATGTCATCGCTCCCGGGGTTTCTCGTGATAAAGCAGGCGCTGCGCGCCATTCCGAATCCGCTCGTCAACGAAGCGATCACCGTGTCGGCGCTCGCCGGCATCACGGGCTCGGCTTCGGGCGGTCTCAGTATCGCGCTTGCGGCAATGGCGACCCAGTTCAGCGCGGCCGCGCATGCTGCCGGCATCTCGCCCGAAGTGCTGCATCGCGTCGCATCGATGGCGAGTGGCGGTATGGACACGCTGCCGCACAACGGCGCCGTCATCACGTTACTCGCGGTCACCGGACTTACGCACCGGCAGTCGTATAAGGATATCTTCGCGATCACGTGCATCAAGACGCTCGCGGTCTTCGTCGTCATCGCATTCTTCTACATCACGCATATCTATTAAACAGCGCTAGGAGGTGCCGGATCGACACTGAGAGTCACCGCCCGCTCGCATCGACGCGCGACTCGGGTCGTGGGAAGGTCGTGTCGGCTCTCGAGGCGGTGCGTCTGATTCACGACGGCGACACGCTCGCGACCGGCGGCTTCGTCGGTATCGGTTTCGCCGAAGGCATCGCCGTGGCGCTCGAAGAGTTCTTTCTCTTCGGCGCCGAGCCGCACGTCGAGTCGCCGGGCAAACCGCGCGATCTAACGCTCGTGTATGCGGCCGGACAAGGCGACGGGAAACTCAAAGGCCTCAATCGCTTAGGACACTCGGGGCTGCTTAAACGAGTCGTCGGCGGGCACTGGGGGCTGGTTCCCAAGCTGCAAGAGTTGGCTATGGCGAACGAAATCGAAGCCTACAACTTACCGCAAGGCGTGATCTCCCATCTCTTTCGCGACATCGCGGCGCATCGTATCGGCCACTTCACGAAAGTCGGGCTGCGAACGTTCGTCGATCCGCGTTACGGCGGCGGAAAAATCAACGCGCGAACGACGGAGGATCTCATCGAGGTCATTACCGTCGGCGGCCAGGAGTTGTTGTTCTACAAGGCTTTTCCGATCAACGTCGGCGTGATTCGCGGCACGACGGCCGACCTCGACGGCAATATGACCATGGAGCGCGAGGCGTTGACGCTCGAGGTGCTCTCGATCGCGATGGCGGTACGCAACTCGGGCGGCGTCGTGATCGCGCAAGTCGAGCGCATCGCGGAAAACGGTTCGCTCGATCCGCGCGAAGTGAAAGTTCCGGGCGTTCTCGTCGATTGCGTCGTTATCGCGGAGAAGCCCGAGCATCACATGCAAACCTTCGCAACCGTTTACAACCCGGCATATAGTGCGGAGATTCGCGCTCCGCTCGGCTCGATCGCGCCGATGCCGATGAGCGAACGTAAAATAATCGCGCGGCGCGCGGCTTTGGAACTGCTCGCGGGAGCCGTCGTCAATCTCGGCATCGGCATGCCCGAAGGTATCGCGGTCGTCGCGAGCGAGGAGCATATCGGCGATCTGCTGACGCTGACCGCGGAACCGGGGGTGATCGGCGGCATTCCGGCCGGCGGTCAGGATTTCGGCGCCGCCGTCAATCCGCAGGCCGTGATCGACCAGCCGTACCAATTCGATTTTTACGACGGCGGCGGGCTCGACGTCACGTTCCTCGGCCTCGCGCAGGCCGATGCGGCGGGCAATCTCAACGTCAGCAAATTCGGCCCCAAGCTCGCCGGCGCCGGCGGGTTCATCAATATCAGTCAGAACGCCAAGAAAGTCGTATTCGTCGGAACCTTCAACGCCGGCGGCTTCCGCATGTCCGTAGACAATGGCGCGCTCGTGATCGCTTCCGAGGGCAAAACGCGAAAATTCGTCCGAGAAGTCGAGCACTTAACCTTTAACGGACCGTTCGCGGCCGAACGCCGCCAGCCGGTGCTGTACGTAACCGAACGCTGCGTGTTCGAGTTGACGTCCGAGGGTTTGCGGCTGATCGAAGTCGCACCCGGCATCGATATCGAGCGCGACATCATCGCGCAGATGGATTTCGAGCCGATTATCTCCGGGACGCCGAGCCTGATGGATGCCCGCATCTTTTCCGACGAGCCGATGAGGCTGCGCGCGGACCTGCTGGCCATCCCGCTCGAGCAGCGCTTCACCTACGATCCGCAACAGCAGATACTGTTCTTGAATTTCGAGGGGCTGAGCGTCCACTCGTCCGCCGAGATCGTGAAAATCCGGTCGGTCGTCGAGTCCCGGCTCGGACCGATCGGTCGCAAAGTGTATGCGGTCGTGAACTATAACAACTTCACGAGCGCTCCGCATCTCAACGAAGAATATGGCGCGATGGTGCAGGCGTTGACGAAAACCTACTATTCAAACGTCACGCGTTACACGACCAACGCGTTTCTCAAGAGCAAGCTCGGCGACGCTCTCAAGAAACGGCAGCTCGCGCCGCACATTTTCGAAACTGCGCTCGAGGCGCGCGAACGCATTGCGGAAATCGGTTTTATCGAGGCAAACGAGCCGCACTTGGCCGGATAGCGCCGCAACCTCGCACGACGATCGCGCGCGGGCGCTCGGGCCGAAAGCCGACACCGATGATACGCGCCGGTATGCGGCGCAGCGCCGGAACGGCTGCGACGACCCGCAGGAGCAACGGCGGCTTGACGATATTGCGGGTGGCAAGCAACGGGCGCAGGAGACGGTTTTGCACGAACAGCTGCATGGCTTGAGTAAGCTTGGTCGGCAACTGCCTGCGGCGCTCGATCGCGCGAAGATGATGGCGCCGGGCGCCTGCTCCGCGCAGCGGGCGCGCGAGGACGTTCGCCGCAGCAACCGCGTCTTGGATCGCGAGGTTGATGCCGACCCCGCCCACGGGTGACATGGCGTGAGCCGCATCGCCGATGCACAACATGCCGTCCCGATACCAGCGTCGCAGCCGATCGACCGTCACGGTCAGTAACTTAACGTCGTCCCAGTCGCGCAGCTCGGGTAGGCGGTCGCGCAAGAACGGCGCGAGCGCGGCAACCTGTGCCCGCAAGGTCTCGATCCCGCTCATGCGCATGGTGTCGTAGCCGTCTTTCGCAATGACTAAGCCGCACTGAAAGTACTCGCCGCGGTCGATCAACACGAGCAACCCGCCGGCTCCGAAGTTGCCGAAGGCTTGGCCCGGGTCGTTCGGGCGGCGCGACACGCGCATCCAGAGCACGTCGATCGGTGCGCCCAGATTCTTGGTGACGAACTGCGCCCGCTCGCGTAAAACCGAATGCCGGCCGTCCGCCCCAACGACGAGCTGCGCGCGTACTACCAGCGCGCCGTGCGGCGTTCGGGCGACGACGCCGGCAACGCGCTCGCCCTCCCATATCAAATCCGTCGCTTCCGCTTCCATCTCGAGTGCAAAACTCGAAAAAGCGCGCGCGCGCTCGGCGATGAAGCTCAAGAAATCCCACTGCGGCATGAAAGCGATGAATTTACAGCGTCCCGGCACGCGATCGAAGTCTGCAATGGGCAGCGCCACGTCGCCGAAGCGCGCGCCGAGTTGACGAGCCTCGGAGTGCGGGCGCTGCAAAAGCGCATCGAGCAAGCCCAGTTCGTCCATAAGCGCGAGCGTCGACGGGTGAATCGTATCGCCGCGAAAATCGCGAAAGAAGTCCGCATGTTTTTCCAAGACGACGACGTCGACGCCGGCGCGCGCGAGCAAGTAGCCGAGCATCATGCCGGCGGGACCGCCGCCTGCGATACAGCAGCCGGTCGTTATCGATGCCATGCTTGCGCCGGGCCTTTCTCGACGGAATTTTCGAACGAAACTTTGCCCATCGCGCGAGTAATGCGATCGTTGGCACTCAACCGCGCTGGGTTATCGTAGCGGCAAGCGCGCCGGCGGGCGATAATCCCGAGCGACGACCGACGAAGAGCACCATCGTCGCGGCGACCATGCACAGCAGCCCCGAGGCATAAAAGGCGGCGTCGTAACGACCCGTACTCGTACGGACCACGCCCGCGGCGAAGGCGACGGCGCCCGCGCCGAGTTGATGCCCCGCGAGAATCCAGCCGAACATCAACGGCGCGCGCGCGCGGCCGAATGCGTCGCTCGCGAGCTTCAACGTCGGCGGCACCGTCGCAATCCAGTCGAGCCCGTAAAAAACCGCGAAGATCGGTAGGCCGAGCGTCGCGATGCCGAACGCGGAGGGCAAATAGAGCAGCGATAACCCACGCAGCCCGTAGTACCAAAACAACAGCCAACGGCTGCTGTACCGGTCGGATAGCCAGCCCGATGCCGTCGTGCCGACCAAATCGAAAACGCCCATGGCCGCAAGCAAACCGGCCGCACGCACTTCGGGAATCCCGTGGTCGCCGCACGCGGGCACGAGATGCGTACCGATCAAGCCGTTGGTGCTCGCTCCGCAGATGAAGAAGCTTCCCGACAACAGCCAGAAGTCGCGCGAGCGAAACCCCTCGCGAAGACCGGCGAACGCATCCGAGATCGGGTTCACGTTCGAGCGCTTGGGAACGACTATGTCTCGCGACCCGAGCAGCGGCAGCCGCATATCCGAAGGGTGTTCGCGCAAGACGAACAGCGTCACCGGCACGAGCGCGGCACAGACGCATGCGATGAAGAGCACTTCCGTGCGCCACCCCGGGCCGCTCACGAGGAAACCGAACAGCGGCAAGAATACGAGC
>JALYUE010000138.1 GCA_030853925.1 Vulcanimicrobiota bacterium
CGGTGAGATAGCCGAAGACGAGCGATCCGATGACGGCGCCGACCAAGTATGCGGTCGCGGCGCCGCCGACTTGCGCGGCGCTAAGCGATAGGGCAACCCGGTCCTGTAGCCGCGCGCCGATCGACCCGACCACCGTCACCTCGAGCCCGTCGAGGATCCAGGTGATGCCGAGACCTGCTACGATCGTCCAGTGCCAGCGGCTCCACGGCAACCGGTCGAGACGTGCGGGAATATCCGTGCTGAGAATCGTCACGATAGCGAAGAGGAGCGGCACGCAAGGCGTCCGCTCCTCCGTCTAGTCGCCGGCAGTACCGCGAATTACCGGTTAATGGACGCTCGCGGCCTCCTGGAATTGCTCTTCTTCGGTCGAGCCGTGCAGTGCGGTCGTCGACGATTTACCTTCGCTGACGACTTGCGTGATGTCGTCGAAGTAGCCGGCGCCGACTTCGCGCTGATGGCGCGTCGCCGTGTAGCCGTCTTTTTCCGAATCGAACTCCGCTTGCTGCAATTCCGAGTATGCGGCCATACCGCGCGCTTTGAAACCACGCGCCAGTTCGAAGAACGAGTGGTTGAGCACGTGGAAACCGGCGAGCGTGATGAACTGGAACTTGTAGCCCATCGCGGCCAGCTGCTGCTGGAACGTTTCGATGTCTTTCTGCTCGAGCTTGAGCTTCCAGTTGAACGACGGCGAGCAATTATACGCAAGCCACTTCCCGGGAAATTTTGCGTGCACTTCATCGGCGAAGCGGCGCGCTTCTTCAATGTTCGGCTCGCTCGTCTCGCACCAGATGAGATCGCAGTACGGCGCGTAGGAGAGGCCGCGCGCGATCGCCGCTTCGATGCCGCCGCGCAACCGGAAAAAGCCCTCTTCGGTGCGTTCGCCCGTGATGAACGGCGCATCGGCCGGATCGACGTCGCTCGTGATCAGCTGCGCGCCGTTCGCGTCGGTGCGCGCGACGATCAAGGTAGGCACGCCGAGCAAATCGGCCGCTAACCGCGCGGCGATCAGATTGCGAACCGCGGTCTTCGTTGGCAGCAAAACCTTGCCGCCCATGTGGCCGCACTTCTTCTCGCTAGCGAGCTGATCTTCGAAATGCACGCCCGCGGCGCCGGCTTCAATGAACGCCTTCATAATTTCGTGGACGTTCAAGGCTCCGCCGAAACCAGCTTCGGCATCGGCAACGATCGGCAGGAAATAGTTGGTGTTTTCCTTGCCCTCCATCGTCTGGATTTGATCGGCGCGCTGGAACGCGTTGTTGATGCGCTTCACGAGCGCGGGCGCCGAGTTTGCCGGATAGAGGCTCTGATCGGGATACGTCTGCGCCGCGCCGTTCGCGTCGGCCGCAACCTGCCAGCCGGAGAGGTAGATCGACGTCAGGCCCGCTTTGGCGGCTTGAGTCGCCTGCCCGCCGGTCAACGTTCCGAGCGCCGCCACATACGGCTCGTTACCCAACATTTTCCACAAGCGCTCGGAGCCGCGTCGGGCTAACGTATGCTCGATCGCGACGGAGCCGCGAAGGCGAACGACGTCCTCACCGCTGTAGGGGCGCTTGATCCCGGCCCAGCGGGGATCCGCCTCCCACATGAGCTCGAGTTGTTTCGCGTCGCTAAAGTCTGGCACGGCGAATTGAGGTCCTCTCTAGAAATCGGCCGTAAGAAGTTTCCTTATTGGCCGGGCAGTCATGGTTCTCTGGCGGGGTGCATTTCCCACCTATAGTCGATTTCCTCGCCGCATGCCCGAAATTCTTACGTGAGTAGGTCTTTGTACTGATGGCGCAGATCCCGTTTCAGAAACTTGCCGACGCCCGTGCGCGGAATTGCCGGGACGAACAACACCCGATCGGGCACCATCCACTTGGCGATCCGCTCGCTTAGCCACGCTTTGACCGCCGGCTCGTCTGTCTGCGCTCCGTCGCGCAAGACCGCGACCGCGACCGGCCGTTCGACCCACTTTGGGTGCGGCAATCCAAAGACGGCCGCCTCGCGAATTGCGGGGTGCCCCATCAGCGTGTTCTCGAGATCGACGCTCGATATCCACTCGCCGCCGGATTTTACGAGATCTTTCGAGCGATCGACGATTTGCAGAAAGCCGTACCCGTCGACAGTACAGACGTCGCCCGTTTGGAACCAGCCGTCGGAGAAGACGGGCAGGTCGCTTCCGACTCGATAGTACGATGCGGTCACGGCGTAGCCGCGCACCCAGAGGTCACCTGCCGTCGTGCCGTCACGCGCAATGTCATTGCCTGCGTCGTCGAGCACTTTCCAAGCGACGATCGGCGTGAAGCGGCCCTGTTTGAGAAGTTCCTCGCGCTGTATTTCGGGCGACGCACTTTCGATCTCGGCGGTCTTTTGCGACGTCGTTCCGATAGGGCTCATTTCGGTCATGCCCCAGGCGTGGATGGTTTGAATTCCGCGCTTCTTCAGATCGTCGAAAAGCGAGGGCGGACAGGCCGATCCGCCGATCACGAGAGACTTGAGCGATGGTAGACCGGCGTCACGCTGCTCGAGCGCGTCGCGCACCGCAAGCCAGACGGTCGGCACGCCGAGCGAGTAGGTCACCTGCTCGCGCTCGACCAAATCGATGACGCTCGCCGGGTCGAGTTTCGCCCCCGGCATCACGAGCTTCGCGCCGATCATCGGAGCAAGGAACGGCACGCCCCACGCATTGACGTGAAACATCGGCACGATCGGCATGACCGCATCGAGCTGCGACATTCCGAGCGCATCGGTAAGCCCCGCGGAAAAGGCGTGCAAGACCGTCGAGCGATGGGTGAACGCAACGCCTTTGGGATCGCCCGTCGTGGCCGACGTATAACAGAGAATCGCAGCAGTCGTCTCGTCGACGCTCGGCCAATCGAAGGTTTCCGCCTTACCGCTTAGCAGCGTTTCGTAGTCTCGCGCCTCTGGCAGCGAACCGTCGTTCGAACCCATGACCACGAGCGGCCGCGCGAAACCGGGCTGCGTGGCGATGGCTTTCGCGATCGGGCCCGTTTGCGCGGCGTCGACGAAGATCAGCTTGTCGTCCGCATGGTCGAACACCCAGCAAACTTGTTCGGGAAACAACCGAATATTCGTCGTGTGCAGAACGGCGCCGATCATCGGCACCGCGTAATACAACTCGAGATGCCGGTACGAATTGGAGGCGAAACTCGCGACACGATCGCCCGGCCGGATGCCGAGTTCGACGAGCGCGTGCGCGAGTTGCGCGACGCGCTTACCGAAGTCGGCATACGTGTAGCGATGCAGCGAGCCGTCCTCGTCGTTGCGAGAGACGATTTCGCGCGTCCCGTGATTGCGCAACACGTGCTCGAACACCCAACGGATGTTCAGATCGATATCCATCATGGTGCCGGCCATGGCGGATGTGGGACCGATACGCGGCTCGAGCATCTTCACGGTCTTCTCCTTCAGCGCTTAAGCGTTAATCGTCGGTTTCGTGGAGGTGGAGATGCGTACCGTCCTCCGCATCGTCGAGCACCTCGCGTGCTTCGGCGAGGACGGCGGCCGAAAGATCGGGCGCATCGTCGATGCTCCCCTCCGCAGCGAGAAAGTCCGTCTCGCTCCAGTCTTCCCACGTTTCGAGCGGCTCGCCGTCGACGTGCGCCGGGAAGCGGACGCAAAAGCCCTGCTCGAGATGTAACCCGACGACCATGATCTCCGTACCGCGCGCGAAATACGTGCCGTCTTTCCACAGCGTGCCGTAGGTCGTCTGGTAGCTTTGTCCGATTCGTAGCGCTTCGATCGTGCCGGGCTCCATATGCGAAAGCGTCGCGGCCGTAGGAGTTGGCCGCCGGACCGCTTGAGTCTTTGCGTCGTGGAACGTATCCTACGTGCAATGGAAAGCGAACGTCCCAGCTGGGAAATCGTCGAATCGCAGGTCGTCATCGAAACGCCGCACCTGCGCTTACGGCGCGATGCAATCCGCTTACCCGGCGGCGAGCGCATCGAAGATTACTACGTTCGCGAATCGCGCGGCTTCACGGTCGTGTTCGCGGTCACGCCGGACGAGCGCGTGGTTCTGGTGCGGCAATACAAGCATGGCGTCGCCGAAAGCGTGCTGGAACTGCCCGCGGGCGGCATCGAACCGGGCGAACCGCCCGCGTTCTGCGCGCGCCGCGAACTCGCCGAGGAAACTGGCTACGTCGGCGATCCGGCGGAACCCGAGTTTTTCGGCAGCTTCATCTTCGACCCCACGAGCTCGACCACGCGCTACCATCTGTACGTGGTGCACGACGCGCGCCCGCTCGAACCGACCGCTTTCGATGCGACCGAAGACATTACGCTCGAACTCGCGACCTTCGACGACGTGCGCCGCTACATACGCGACGGCACGATCGACGTCGGCATTCACATCGCTTCGATCTATTACGTTCTCGATCGGCTAGGAAGGCTCTAAGCCGGTGCGGGCGCGCGAACGCAATGCGTAGATCGTCGTGCCGTCGGCGACGCCGGCGACTCGATAGTCCGTCTTCAACACCGTCTTCAGCAGCGCCGTGCTCGCGGGATCGAGAGCGCCGTCGAGGCGTCCGGCAGCGATAACGTGAGGTCGCGCCGCGAGCACGCGCGCGAGTTCGTCGCGTCCGCGAAAGCCGAGCATCGGCCACATTGCGGGCTCGAGCAAATTTCCCGAAAAGGCGAAGCGGGTCGGCGCGTTCGCGCCGAGAGCATCGTAGAGCATCGGAGAGTCTTGCACGACGTACAACGAGCGATCACCGCCGAGTTGCGCGTGCAGCGCGTCGCGTACCAACGCGAAATGACCGGCCCGCCAATTCGAATCGCCGGCCGCCCGGTGCGCGAGGATACGTACGCTTTGCGCGACTTCATAATAGTCGTGCAGGCCGAGAGTGATCAACAACGCCACCGCGATTACGACGCGCTCCGCGCGCCATGCGTTCGCAAGTTTCGTCAGCCCGACGGTTCCCAGCAGCGCGACGGGCGGAACGAGCAGTAGAAATTGGCGATCGTAGAACTCGCCCGACACACCGACCGTCAACGCCGCGATTCCGAACCACGCCCACAAGACGGAGTACCGCGCGCGATCGCGCGCGATGGCGGCGACGAGCGCGAGTTCCATCGCGGGACCGAGGACCCGCAACTGCGCGAACCACTGCCCGGCATTGTCTCGGCGCACGTGGCCACCTACCGCGAACGCGCGCCGCAAAGTGGCGCCCACGTTCGCGTCCCACAACGCGGCGAACGCATCGCCTCGCGCATAGAGCAACGCTTCGAGTCCGAAAGGCGCGAGCGCGAGCGACGTAAAGGTTGCGAGCGAGCGCGCTCGCGCGCCCGGGCAGCGATAGGCAGCTTCGAACGCTACCAAGGCCACGAGCGGCAACGCGACCAGCTTTATTTGGAGAGCGCAGGCCGCTGCGAGTGCGGCTGCCGCGATCCGAACGAGCCGCGGCCGCCGCGAACCAAGTGCGGCAAACGCCAGCGCGATAAACGCGTTGACGTATACTTCAGCGTCGCCGAGGACGCCCTGATCTTCGACCGAAAATAGTACCACTGCAACGGCGGCGATGCGGGCCGCGGTTTCGCTTTCGCCGAGCAACGTTCGGAGCACGCTGCGCGAAGCGAGCGCCGTAACGACGACGGCGAGGGTGCCGAAGCAAGCGCCGGCGAGTCCGGCATCGCGGAAGATCGCGAGCCCGAGCGCATCGAGCGCGAAAAGTCCGGGCGGTTTATATTCCCATGCCGAGACGTACGGAAGCGAACCGCCGAGCCAAACCGCCGCGACGTGGAACGCCGCGTCCACGTTTGCGTCACCCCGCGAAATGAGAAACGCGCGTCCGCGCACGACGACGGCGAGCAGTCCGATCAGAGCCGCGAAGCGCACGCGTTACTTCTGCGGCGCGCGAAAAAGCGTCAAGCCGATCCGTTCTTTGCTGCCGTCGTAGCGACGCTCCCCGACGACGGTCAGCGTTCGAGTGAGGCAATTACGAAGCTCGAAAATTTTCGTGTACCGTAACGGACCTTCATCGTACGCATTGCGGTCGTAGACGTACGCGATCGTCGCGTAGCCGTGCGAAGCCGCCACGTGAATCCGCCGCGAGAGAATGCTCGCCATGTGCGGATCGTACCAACTTTCCGTGCAACAACGCGGATGCTCGGGCGAGTCCCATTGCGGTATGCCGACGAGCGTGAGTCCGGGCCGCTCGCGCAAGTAATATGCGACGGTCGGCGCGAGATAGTCCGGCGCGACGACGACCAGCGTGCGCCCCTTGCCCCAAGGCAACGTCTCGGCGGCCAAACGACGGACGCCGGAACGGTCTACACTGTAAGGTCGCTCGAACGCACGCGCCTGCTTTGGAATTCCGACCAGTACGCTCGCGGCGAGCGCGGCTCCGAACGCCGCGCGGAGCGCCAAGACTCTCGTGACCGGGCCAGCTCTGGGAGCGAATACGGGCGCGAGCAACGCCCAGCACAGCGTTGCCGCGAGCGCGTTCGCGAGCGGCGTAAAGGCAAACATGTACCGCTGTTCGTGCAGCGAGAGCGCCGTTTCTATGCACGTCCCCGCGAGCAGTGTGAGGGACGCCGCGACGAAGCGCGCTTCTCCCATCGGCCGCGCATCCGATCCGCGCGCTACGTAACGCACGCCGAACACGACGAGCGCGCTGACGAAAAGAAAAGCGTATTGCACGTGCATATAATCGACGGGCAGCACGAACCCAAACTGTTCGACGAAGCGCCCGATGAAGCTCGCGCCGCCGGGCCGCTCGAGGAACACCGCATGCCGGGCGCCCGCGGCGTGCGGTAGCCAAGGCGCGATCGCACAGGCAACGATGACGTTTGCGCCCTCGAACAAAGCGAGTTTGCGCCAAGCGGCGCGCGACGGGGCGAACGCGAGGCAGCCGAAGGCGAACGACGCTATCAGGACGAGGCCCGTATAATGAACGTACACGAGCGCGACGGCAACGCCGAGATACGCGGCGAGCGAACCCGGGCCACCGTCCGGGCCGAGATAGCGCAGTCCGAGCGTCACCGCGACCGCGCCCAGCAGCGCGCAGCACGTGTACGCGCGCGCTTCGGTCGATAACGTGACCGCCGTCAACGAAAACGCCGCGAAACCGGCGGCGAGTAACGCCGGACCGCGTGACCCGAACGCGCGCGCGAGCGCGTACGTCGCGGGAACCAGCGCAGTACCGAAGACGAGTGCGGGGATCTTCAGCATCGTCTCGCTCGTGCCGAACAGCGTCACCCAACCGCGCATCAGCAGAAAGAAACCGGGCGGAGTAATTTCGGTAGCCGAAATTTCGCGCAGCATGCGGGCGACCGTCGGTGCCGTCACGTCGAAAAACGTGCTGCCTTCATCGCGCCAGATGCCCGTGAACAGGAGCGGCAAGCGGCACGCGCACGCGAGCAAAGTGAAGGTCGCGACCAGCAACAGTGCGCTGCGCTCGCGCACCCATTCGTCCTTTACCGCACGCATCGCCTTAACGATCGGGACGCAGATACCGCCGGCGGAATTGACCCGGTGCCCGGCGTTGCGCAGGAGCCGCGGCGGAGACGCGCAGTGCGCCGCGCAGCGTCGCGAGCGAGCCGAAGGGAAACACCCGCTCGAGCGTCGCGGCGACGACGTGCGCGTCGCGGCGGCGCACCGACCACAGGCCGATGGCACTCGCGAACTCTTCGGAGAGCAGGTCGAGTCCGGGGGAGTACGGCGTCATCGCTGGGACGACGACGAGCGCATCGCTCGCCACGAACGCCGGTACGTTTGCGCCACCGCCCATGTGTAAGCTCGGATGCAAATGTCCGATGATCGCGCGCCGGCCGAGCGCCGCCGGCCGGTCGCCGTGCACGAGCAGCCAGCCGTCGCGCTCGCATTCGTCGACGGTCGTTCCGAGCACGCGGAAAGCGCGCGAGCGGCCTTCGTGGTTGCCGGCAACCAGCGTGACCTCGGCATGCGTGCGTAAGAGTTCGAGTCCTTCGCGTACGACGCGCATCGCGCCGTCGCTCATATGCGCGCCGTGGACGATATCTCCGAGGAACACGATTTCGCGAGCGCGTTCGCGCTGCGCGACGAGCGCGAGCGTCGCGACGATGTCGGCCGTGCTCCACAGCGGCAACGCGCCGCCGACGACGTCTTCATAGGCGAGATGCGCGTCGGCGGCGACGAGCGTTCGCGACGCGGACAGCCAAGCGACACCGGGCGCGAGTGCGACGACGCCATGCGCGAGTTCGTAGTGTTCCGCCTGCAGTGCCGGTCGTTTCACGCTAAGAAAAGAGTCTGCTCGGCATAGAACAAACCCTGCGCTACCGCAACCGCTTCGAACGAGGCACGCGACGCTCGACGTTTTCGACCAAGCGCCGAACGCTCGAAGCCCCCGAATCTCGAGCGGCGCTCTCGAACAGCGGTCCGTTCGCCGTCAGCGGCGGAGCGCCATCGTCTTTCTGCCCGAGTACTGCGAGGACGCGTTCGTGTAGCGCTTCCACCATGCTCGCGCGATCGTCGATCACGACGGAATCCCCGAAACTCGAGGTCACGATGCCGAACGTGAACGGCGAGGCGGCTGCGGGGTGCAAAACGCGCATTTCGTTCGGCAACGCTTCGAGATACGCGCGCGCGGCCGGGGCGTCGAGTAAGTCCGTCGTGACGTAGCGGATCGTTTCGCGCAGGAGTGGGAAGCCCGCGTCCGCTTCGAAGAGCCGCTCGAAGATCTTGTCGCTGCTCCAACGCAAACCGCTGCGGCGCAGCGTTCGGCCGCCGGCGCGACGCAGAACGAGCAAGCCGGTATTGGCGATGTACCGAAAATGCGAACTCAGCATACGCGAGCCGCGCAAGCCCTCGAGCAGGTCGCGCTCGAAATTTCCGGCATGCAGCAAACCGGCCCACACGGCATCGGGCAGCGTCTTCCCCATGGGCATCGTCACGAGAAAGCCGTTGTCGTCCGTAGTAATCTGCGTATTGACGCGAATCTCACGGAACAGACGCGCCGCCACGATGCGCGCCAGCGCTTCGTTCGCCCGGCGCCCGGCGCACGTGTGGAACACTGCGGTTTGACGGCGATCCATGCGGTAAATTTCGACGAGCGCTTCGCCCGGCGCAGCGACGGCCGAGATAGCCAGCTGCTGCGCGATATAGCGCACCGCATGCGACGCCTCCGCGCCTTCGAGGCCGTAGCGATGCGCGAGCCAGGCGAGCGCCGGCGCCGCGCCGCCTGCGTCGATGCGCGTCGCGATGCCGTAACGCAGCGCCGCGATCTCGGCCGCCAGTACGAGCGGAATGCCCTTGATGTGCGAACTCCACGTCGGCACGTTCGGACGGCCGGCAAACGCTTCGACCGTCACGTTGCCCGAGCGCACTTCTTTGACTTTGAACGTCTTGCCCGCGATGAGGAAAACGTCGCCTTCGCGCAGCGACGCGGCGAACGTCTCCTCGACCTTTCCGATCGCACCGCCGCCACGGGTGCCGACGAGCACGTGCTGTTCGTCCGGTATCGTACCGACGTTTTCGAAAAACGCTGCGCAGACGTCGCGGCCGAGACCATACATCGCCGCGTCGTCCGCGCCCAAGCGCCGCACGTGCGCCTCATCGGGTCCGGCTCCGCCGCCCGCCAAGTATGCGACGACTCCGCGCACGTCGGCATCCTCCAGCGCCGCATACGGCTCCGTGCGCCGCGCGAGCGCGAGCGCTTCGGAGAACGGCACGCGCCGATCGTAGCAGACGCTCATGACGAGCCACTGTGCGAGCACGTCGAGCGGCGCGCGCGGAATCGCTATCTCCTCGATAATGCCTTCGTGGATGCAGCGCTTGGTCGCAGCGGCCTCGATGATGTCGTCGCGATCTTGCGCGACGATCACGCCGTCCGCGACGGCGCCGGGACGATGTCCGGCGCGCCCGACGCGCTGCAGCGTCGGGGTCATGCCGCGCGCGCCGCCGACGATGCACACGCGGTCCACGTAGCCGATGTCTACGCCGAGTTCGAGACTCGAACTGCAGACGACGGCGTGCAATTCTCCGGCACGCAGCTGTGCTTCGGTGCGATGGCGCACGCTGCGTTCGAGGGCACTATGATGGATACCGATGCGGGCGTCCGTGCGTGGACGCGGAACGGCGTCGGCCTGCAGTTCGGCTACCGATGCGGGAGCCGCGCCTCGCTGCGCTTCGATCTCCGCCATTGCGTGCGCGACGCGCTCGGCTTGACTGCGCACGTTGGTGAAGACGAGCTGCGTACGTACGTCCGCGCCGAGTTCGACGCAGCGCTCAGCGACGGTGGCGAGCGGCGCCATCGCGCCCGAGAACGGCGCGCTCACCGTCAAGCGGATCGTACGCAAACCGCGCTTGTCCACGATCGCGCACTCGCGGTCGACGCCGACGAGGAAGCGCGCGACGCGATCGAGCGGCGCGACCGTGGCCGACAGACCGACGCGCACGAGCGGGGCGGTCGCGAGCGCTTCGAGCGATTCGAGGCATAAGGCGAGGTACGACCCGCGCTTATTGCCAGCGAGCGCGTGCACTTCATCGACGATCACCGTGTCGACCGCTTTGAGATGTTTGCGATACGACTCCATTGCGAGCATGAGCGCGAGAGATTCCGGCGTCGTCATGAAGATGTGCGGCGGACGCGCCATCATCAGACGGCGTTCTTCGGTCGGCGTATCGCTCGTACGAACGCCCGTGCGCACGAAACGTTCGCGAATGCGCCCGCGCCGCAGCGCCGCGCGTTCGGTGTTGGGCCGCTCGAGCAAGCCCATCTCGCGCAGCGGCCGGCGAACGTTGTGTTCGACGTCGTAGCCGAGCGCGCGCAGCGGCGATAAATATAAGACGTAAGGCCGCGCGAACAGCTCGTCGCGATCGCGCAGCGCGGCGAGCCGGCTCATGACCGGCAGAAACGCCGCGAGCGTTTTGCCCGTGCCCGTCGGCGAGCATACCAGATGGCTGCGGCGCTCGAGCCCGAGTGGCAGCGCCTCGGCCTGCGGCGGCGTCGCAGTTCCGAGCGTCGTGTCGCACCAGCCGGACACGGCCGGATGCAACGAAGAAAAGGCCGCGTCCATTACCAAAAGCTTCGACGCCGCGGTTCGCCGAGACCTTACTGAAACTCGAACGGCGCATCGCCGGTACGTTCGGGCGGAGGTGCCTCACATGTCGTTCTTCGTCCGTCTCACGCTGATACTCGCGGCCGTCTTCGCAGCGTTCGCGATCGCCGCACTTATCGTCAAGCTCGTCGTAGCCGTCGCCGTTTTTGCGGCGTTCGCTGCCGGATCGCTGTACCTGTACAATTGGCTGCGCTCGTTCTCGCGACAACTCGACTTGCGGCGCGATGTGAGCGTGCGGTAGTTACAACGCAGCGCGTCGTTGCGTTCCACGTTTCTTTCGTCGGCGAAGTCCGAGGCGAAAATCGCACGAACATCGTCAGCGTCGGCATCACTATCGCGCGAAAAGCGCCCGCTGTTGTCAGCTCTTGTTGCAAAAATCCTTTAATTGCGCTATAACATGAACAACTACCCTGACGATGCTGAACCGACCGCCGTCAGACGGCCGGTTCGCAGAAAGGATGACTACCTAAAGAATGGCAGTCACACGAAAAGCGACCCGCAAGAAGGCTGGCGCGAAGAAGACTACGGCACGCAAGTCGACGACGCGCAAATCGGCCGCAAAGAAGACGACGCGCAAGAAGACCACGGCGAAGAAAACCGCCGGACGCAAGAAAACGACGCGTAAGGCCTCGAGCGCTAAGAAGACCGCCGGACGGAAAAAGACGACCCGCAAGGCGTCGAGCGCCAAGAAAACCGCCGGACGCAAGAAGACCGCCGGACGCAAAAAGACGGTCCGTAAAGCCGCAACGCGAAAGAAGACGGCTCGTAAGACGACCCGTCGCAAGGTCGCAAAAAAGGCGTAAGCCGCCGCTAACCCGTTAAACGGACCGCGTTACTCGACGCGGTCCGTTTTACGTTATTGCGTCGTCAAAGCCCCGAACGCCGCGACGTCGTCATCGTGCCGGACGCGCCGCCGCGGCAATTCGTAGGGGCGCCGCAGATCGACGACGGCACCGGGGCGTTCGGTAAATGCGGCTCGGATGCGCAAGCCGCGCAGCACGGAGAACGTCGTCGCATCGTATTTACCCGCCGGATACGCGTACGTGACGGAGCGCATCCCGCCGAGGTAACGCTCGAGACGGCGCACGCAACCGCCCGCCTCGCGCAACTGCCCGGCGCGATCGAGCGTGGAGAGATCGAGGTGCTCGCTACCGTGGCACGCGATTTCCATGCCGGCGCCCTGCATCGCCCGCATCTGTTTCCACGAAAGATGTCCCGGCGTGCCGACGAAACCGCTGGAGACGTAGAACGTGCCGCGCGCGTGATATTTGACGAGGAGCGGGAACGCCGTCGTCGCGTTGTCGGCGTAGCCGTCATCGAACGTAAGAACGACTGCGCGCCGAGGAAGGTGCCCGGCTGCGATATCTTCGACGAGTTCGCTTGCGGTGATGGCGTCGATATGACGATCGCGCAAGAAGCGCAGCTGCGCGGCGAACGCGTGCGGCTCGACGGTCAAATCGCGACCGACGGCGTCGCGCGGGACGACGGCATCGACGCGATGGTACATGAGCACCGGGACGCCGGCAGGCGCTCGAGCGACCGATGCTTGGACGCCGGCGACGGCGAGGGCCGCAGCGAGCGCGCGGATCACGGCGTGCCGGCCACGATCGCCGAAGGATTACGAAATGAGAGTTTGCCCGCGGCATGCGTCGGGCCGTTGCCGAGAACGTCCACGACGTACAGCGCGACGAGTTGCACCGGCGGGTTGAGATCGTCCGGTAAGCGCACGCTGAGCGCGCGCCAACCGTTCCAATCGACCGCGCGCGCGAGCGTTAGCGCGCGACGTTCGCCGAAGCGATTGACGAATGCAGCGCGCAAGCCTACTCCGCCGCCGTCGCCCTCGACCTCGATCCCGAAGGCTTGCGGCTCGCCCGGAAGATCGAACGCGCCGTTCGCATATGCCGCGCGTTCGCCGCTCGAGAGGTCGTACGCGAGCGTCATCTCGGCGCCATCCGGCGCGAACGATATTCCTCCGCTCGAACGGGCCGGAGCGCTTTCGAAGCGCCAGCCGCGTGCGTGCGCGGCGTCGAAGAGCGGCAGGTCGGCGCGATGCCGCCCGACGCGCAACACAAACTCGCTGCGCGCCCCGCCGGCTTCGGCGACGATACGCGCGTCGCGCCGCCCGGCGCGATAGATGCCGGGCGCGGAAAAGCGGCCTCGATCGACGCGCCAGCGCACGACGTTGCCGACTTGTACCCGACGACCGCGGTCGTCGATGCCATCGGCATGCATGCGAACGACGTCACCGGCATTGGGATTCCGAACGTCCGAGCCGACGTCGAGCCGCGTCAAGCGCGCGACGATTTCGATAGGTACGTCACTCGCGAGGTGCGCCGCGCGCAACTTTACGGTCGAGGACGAAACGCCGGCGCGCACGACGTCGCCGCCCGCAACATGTGCGGGACCCAGCGCATGTCCCGCGGCATCGACCACGGCAAGGTGCACCGGTATCGTTGCGTGCGGCAGCGCGACGATCGACGAAGGCCGCACGACGAGCTGCGCCGGTAGCCCTTTCGGTGCATCGCTATACACGAAGAACCCGTCGGCGACCGGACGCTCTTCGCCGTCGCTGGGTTCGCCCAGCGCGCTCGCCGCCGGTTCTCCGAGAATTCGCGCCACAAGCGTGGCCGATCCGCCCGAGTCGAACGCCATTGCGTCCTTCGCGCCGAGGCCGAGCATCAGGGCCGCAAATTGCGGTCGCGTCACGCCGATCGACGTCGACATGCTGCGACCGTCGACGCTCGTCAGCAGCAGCGCGCCATCGCCCGCAGAGGCGGCTCCAGATACCGGGAAGCGCCGTTCGCGTTCTTCCGCCGCGGGCGTGTTCGGATCGTCGACTGCGTCGCCGCCCGCAACGAGTAAGGGACCGCCGCCGACTGCGCTCGCCATCTCGCCGAGCGGCGGATCGGTCGTCACGTCAAGCAACACCGTGTCGCCGACGGCCGGCGGCCGCGCGAGTGCCTTGGCCGCAGGCCCGAAAGCGAGAAGCGAAGTGCGCACGGTTTGCGCCGTCGCATCCGCGACGGAAGCAACGCGGTAACTTCCCGAAATGCGCTCGGCAAGGTGCGCAGATCCGGCCGGAACGATTTCGGTAAGCGTAATACCCGGCATCGCTTTGAGCGATCCATACGCGGACGTCAAATAACTCACACCGCCTTGCGGCGGCCATTCGTTGACCGCAGTCAACGGCAGCGTCGCGTCGCCGTAGCGGACGTGACCGCTGAAAGCGACGTTTTCGAAATGGATCGAACGGTCCATGCGCACGTCGAACACCACGCGCTTCGAAGGCGTGCGCAGCAGCGCACCATCTTTGACGACGAGATTGAGCGGTTGATTCGTGTTGGCGATATCGAAGTAATCGGCGTTCACACCGGCGACGGCGCCGGTCCGCTTCGCCATCGACGACATCGTCTCGCCGGTCGAGACCAAGCGGTCGTGCGCGACGACCGTTCCGAAATGCACGCTCGGCTCGCGCGCGTCGATCGCCACGACGTTGATCACGAGCGGACCATCGGTCGTTTGCAGACGATACGTGCCTCTGCGTACTCCCGGCGCGACGAACTCAGTCGAAAGCGATTGTTCGGTAATGAGCGGAAACGGAGCGGGCGGCGTCAGCGCTGCGGGTAAAGCGAACATCATGGCGCGGGGCGCATTTCGGGCGCCGGCGTGGGCGCCTGGGCCGCAGGAACGATGCTCGGAGCCGGTGCCGAACTGTACAAGAAGAGCGCGTCGGAGATCCAACGTTCGGCGCTATTGTCCGAGGGCACGTTGCGGACGCTCGCATTTGCATCGCCGGGCGCGCGCGAAACGAGCGTTACGGAACCGCCCGAATCGAGCGCCATCGCGTCGACGGCGCCGAGACGCTGCAGCAGCGCCGCGAACTCGGGTCGCGTCGCCCCGACCGACCGCTCCGGATGGCGCCCGTCGACTGCGACCAACAACAAACGATCGTCGGCTTGACGTGCGAGCGCGAGTACGGGCCAGCGATACAGGCGCTCCTCGGGAGCCGGCGCATGTGGATCTTCATACCACGCTCCGTCGCGCAGCAGAATCGGTCCGCCGCCGATAACGGCGACCGCGCCGTCGAGCGTCGGGTCGAAGCCGTACGAAATTTTGACCACTTCGCCGATACGCGGTAACGACACGTGCACGAGCCTGCCGATAGCGATCCCGAAGCCTGCGCGCGGATGCGTTCCGGGTGCGGCGATGGAGACGACCCGGAAACGCTTTTTTGCGGAATCCACCGGCTGCAGTCCGACGAACGTCACGCTATCCGACGCAGGCAACGCTTTGCCGAAAGCGGGCGTGATAAGGGCCACGTTGCCCGGCGGCCAATCGTTGAACTCCGTCAGCGGCATGATGCCGCGGCTCGTCGTGACCGTTCCGCGAAAATGAAACTCTGCAAACCTCACGTGATTCGCTTTGTCGACAAGGGCTGCCGCGCGATCGGTCGGGCCGCGAACCAGACTTCCGGAACGCACGAGCATTCCTTGCGGTTGGTACGTCCGTCCGATATCGAAATAGTCTCCGTTCACGCCCGCGACGGCGTGCGTACGCACGCCCATCGCCGAGGTACGTTCGCCACCGGAGATGATGTGGTCTTCTGCGATTGCCGTGTCGAAACGCAGGGTCGGCTCGGCGGGGTCGGCCGACAGGACGCTGACCGCGAGCGGTCCGTTCGCCGTTTGCATCCCATACTGCGCAAACGCGAGGCCGGGTGCCGTTGCTTCTACACGCACGGAGCGCAGATTCGGTTCCGCCGCAATGCGTTCAAGGAGCCGATCGAGCGCGCGCAATTCATTCGATCCGTCGCGCAGCGATGCGAGTCCGCCGGGAAGGTCGTGCACCTCGCCGCTCGCTTCAAAGGGCACGGCCCCGTCGAGCGTTCCGGCGATTTTTTTCGAGCCGACGCCGCCGCCGTCGACGATGAGCTCGCCATGGAGGGCAGCGAGACGATGTGCGCCCAGCGCGAAGTCGACGTCGTCCAAACGCGCGCTCGCATGCAGAGTGACGCCGTCATCGTCGACTCGGGCGTCGAGCAGCCGGCCGGCGACTGCACGCACGCCCGTGTCCGCCGATCCTAGAGCAGCCAGAGACGCCGCCGGCAGCACCGCCGCGCTCCACGACTGTATGCGCGAACCATCGCCGCGTGCGATCGTACGGCTTTCGATCGGATAGCCGCTCGCGCCGTCGCGCAGGTTCAGCGTAAGCTCGTAAGCAACGCGCGCGCTGCGAGCCCGTCCCGAAACGTTGACGTCGTCACACGCGATCACGGGCACGGGGACGGCTCCGTTTACGAACGTCAATGTGCCGTGCGTCAGCGTCAGTCGCCCGCCGGGGTCCGCGCCGAGCCGCTTGGCGAGCGCGGCGCCGACACGCGCGAACTCATCTCCACGCAGGCGGTCGAGAGCGACCACGATGCGCGGCCGATCGAGAACGAGCGTGAGCCCTCCGTTACGTTCGGTTGCGCGCGCGGAGGGCGCCTCGACCACGATCGAACCGCCACGAGTATGCGCGCGCAATCCGGTTAACCGGAACGACCCGTCGACTTCGTCGACGCGGTCGACGTCGAGCGCGAGTTCCGTGGCGCTTTGCGCTCTTGCGACGAAGACGGCGCGCAGTAACGGCCCGCGTAAAAAGAAAGCGGCGACGGCGGCGACGCCGCAAGCAACGATGATGGCGAAGATCGAACGGCGTACGCGTGCGCTCATGGGCGTTCGAGCGGGGATTCTCGGTGGGGGGCGGCGCAACACCTCTCGCAATGCCCCGTCGATTTAGCGCCGCCGCCTTCGCATGCGCCTTGCTGCTGCAGGCTTCCGCAAGCGCTCCGGCCGACCGACGCTTGCCGCAAGTTTCGCCGCTCGCTCACACGCCGTACGTTGCGGTGCTCGTCTGGCACGACGTGCTGCCGGTCAAGAGCGTCTGGTTCGACACGACGACCGAAACGTTTGCGCGACAACTCGACGCGATCGCCCGCGGCGGCTACACGGTGATACCGCTCACGCTGCTGCGCGACCATCTCGCGCGAGGGAAGCCGCTGGGAAAACGGCCGCTCGCGCTCACGTTCGACGACAACGGTCACGGTATATTTCAAAATGCGTTTCCTCTTTTAATGAAGCACCATTTTCCAGCGACGCTCTTCGTACACACGAATTACGTCGGGAAGACGACGAGTAAAGTGCATAACAGCTGGGCGGAGCTACGCGCCATGGAGGCAAGCGGACTGATCGACGTACAAAGTCAGACGGCTAACCATCCGCCGGATCTTACGAAGCTCTCCGACGCCGACGTGACGCACGAATTTCGGCTATCCGCCTTCGCGCTAACTCACCGTCTCGGTCGCCCGGTGTATGCGGTCGTGTATCCCTACGACGTCTTCGACGAGCGCGTTGCGCGGCTAGCTTACCAAAATGGCTATATGCTCGGCTTCTCCGAAGACTGGGGAAATGCCGGCGACTCGGCGTCGCTGCTCGAAATTCATCGTTACTCGATCTTGACGCGCTTCGATCAAGCGCTCTCCGATGTGGCGGCGCACTGACGAACGCCTACGACGCGTCTAAGGCGTTTTCCAGACGGCGCCTATCGGCATTGCAGCCGCCGCTTTACCGGTCGGCTGCAAGCCGTACATCGTTTCGAGCGTACGCAAAACCTCATAATGCGTGATCGGTTGCGAGTAACGCCCCGGCCGGACCATCGGGCCGAAAAAAATCGTCGGAATCGTATTGCGCGCGTCGTAGCCTTCGTCCCACGTTAAGACGACGAGCGTATCGTGGGACTCCGCCCAAGCAACGAGCCTTCCCAGGTTCTTTACGAGCCAGTCGTCGCCCGCCGCGATGCTACCGTCGTGCATATCGTCGTCGACGTTCGGCACGACGAACGCGACCGTCGGGAGCCGCGCATAGTTCGGGAAATGCGCGAACGGTTGCTGCACCGATGCCGGAACGTTCGTGAACTCGACCCACGGCGCGTGCTTACGCGCGTAGGTGCCGGCAGCGCAGACGCTCGAACCCGATGCCGGCAATCCTTCGGCGTAGCCGCCGAACGTGAGGTGCGCAGCCAGTAGTTCGCTTGCGAGATTTGGAGCCGTGTGTGAAACGCCGGTCGCGGGACATCCATCCCCGTTGTCGTTGGTAAGGCCGGCGAAGAGTGCGAGATAATTCGGCAAACTCGGATGCGTCACGCCTTGCGACTCCGTAAAGAGCGCACCCCGCTTCGCTACGGAGTTGATGAATGGCGCGCGGCCGTTACCGACGATTTCGGCTAGCGATTTGTTCTCTTCGACGATGACGACGACGTGTGCCGGCCGGGGTAACCGTCGCTCGGCAGAGGCCGGCTCGCCGAGCAGCAGCGCCGCCGCACAAGCGATCGGCCCGAGCGCCCGCCTAACGATGCGAAGCGTCGTCTTCTCGCGGCTCCGTAGCACGCGCTTCTGCAGCGCGTGCCTCATCGACGGCGTTAGAACCGGGTTTCCGCATACCGGTTGCCGTTTCGTTTTCCGCGGCGGCAGCGGCAGTTTCCGGCGACAGCTTGAGCGTTTCCTTGATGACCTGCGCGCGCTCGGGCACATCTTTTGCGCCGGCGGCGGTCGTATCGCTGCGATCGTTCATGGGTCGAGCTTTTCCAATTTGACTCGCCGCGAATCACCCCGTTCGTGGGCGCACGCTACACGCGGCGCAGTTCGGGGTTCGTGAACCAAACGGCGAGCGTCACGACGAAAGCGATCGCACCTCCGCCGATAAGGCTATTCGATAAACCAACGACGGTCGCGACCGAGCCGAGCAACAGCGAACCCGCCGGAACGAGCCCCAAAATAATCATCGAAAATACGGAAATCGCGCGCCCGCGCATCGCGTCCGGGGAGAGCGTCTGCAGCATCACGTTCGAGCAACCCGCGAACGCGAGCACGGCGAGACCGACGAAGACGAGCACCACGACGGCCAGTGCGAACACGTGGACGGCTCCGAGCGCCATCGTGCCGGCGCACATGAGTAGTGCGCTCGAGAACCAAACGATGCCGCGCCGCCTCGCACCGACGACCGCGGTCAAGAGCGAACCCAAGATCGCGCCGCCGCCGCTGGCCGCGAGCAATACGCCGAGGCCGCGAGCATCGACGTGGACGACGTGGGCGGCGTACGCGGGCATCAGCTGCGTGTACGGCCGCACGAACAAACAGATAACGACGAGCAGCACCACGACCGATCGCAGCACGGGATGCGTAGCGAGAAATCTGACGCCGGCCGAAATCGAGATGAACACGCCCTCGCGCACGGTCGAACTCGCCGGTGAGGGCCGCATGTATGCGAGCGCCGCGATAACGGCGAATGTCGCCACAGCATTGACATAAAACGACGTAGCGACGCCGACGTAGAGAATAAGGAACCCGGCGAGCGGCGGTCCGACGACGCTCGGCGCGTTGAAGGCTATCGAATTGAGTCCGATCGCGTTGCCGACGAGCTCGCGCGGCACCAGCAGCGGAACCCAACTTTGCCGAGCCGGCGCATCGAACGCCTGCGTCGTCGAACGCAGCCCGGCGAGCACGAAAATCTCCCACAGCGCGATCAGATGCGCGCTCGTCAACAGCGCGAGCGCCAGCGCGAGCGCGACCTGCAGCGAGTTCGTCACGAAGAGCACGGGCCGCCGCGGGAAACGGTCGGCGACGACACCGGCTAGCGGGGACAACAGCACGACCGGAATCGCGGACGACGCGCCCAGGATGCCGACGTCGAGCGACGCCCGCGCCGGCGTCCCCGCGATTTTGACGACCATATAGCCGAGCGTCGTCAGCTGCATCCACGTTCCGAGGTTCGAGACGATCAGCCCCATCCATAACAAACGGAAATCACGATGCGCGAACGGGCCGAGCAGCATCGAGCGACGGCGTGGCATCGGCTGCTCGAGCGGAGGCCGCCGCTCGGTGACGTCGCTCACCGGACTATGCCGAGCCGCGTTCGAGCGTTCGGACGGCCGACTCGATGAGTGCGACGGCGCCTGCGATGCCGAAGGTGGAGACGTCCAACAGCAGATCGTAGAAACGCCCATCGCCCCATGCGATCTTATATCGGTCGCGCGAGAACGCGCGCCGCGCGCAGTCGACGCGATCGATTTCCTCGCTCGCCTCGTCCCGGGCGATACCGAACGACTCGACGAGACGCTGCACCTTCCAGGCGCGCTCCGCGCGCAGAAAGATGCGGACGACATCGGCGCGTCTGCCGAGCACCGCTCCCGCGTTTCGCCCCAAGATCACGATGTCGCCGCCGTGCGCGCGCTCGCGGATGGTGCGCTCGATCTCCTCACGCAACGTTTCATCGAAGTCGTGGGGCGGACGCGCACCGCCGGGTGACAACATTTCGGGCGTTCCGGCGCCGAGAACGACGAGCATCCGCTCCGTCAAAGATTTTTGCGAGCCCGCACGAGCATCGACTTCATGCGCCGACGTGCCGAGGCGCGCGGCCACGGTCCGAGGCAGATCGTCCGTGAGCAGCGCGTAACGCAGCGCCCGGGCGACGCCGTCGGCCACCGCAAGTCCGGCCGCCCCGTATTCGCGCGAGATAGTGACGATCACGAAGGCGTGCGCTTCGCTTTACAAGGTTCGACTTCCGCGAGCGCGTGGCGCGCGGCGTGCGAGTTTCGCGCGGAGCCGTATTTTCGGGGCCAAGCTTGCGACGGTTCCGGGCGCCCACGTGCTCGAACGGGAGCGCTTCGACGTTCGGGACGTGACCGCGTTCGGTGCCAGGTAGCGGAGCGATTTCCGGCGCGGCAAGCAGACCGACGCGCCCCGCTTTAGGAGCCGCTCGCCTACATTTTCCGAATATAACGCTGGCGCAAATGTGAAGTCGGTACGCCCTGGAACGGTCGAGCAGAAATGCCGTACGAAAGCAATCGGCCCGCGAAACAACGATCGGTCGAGCACGCTACTTTCGGCATGGTCGCCAGCATCGTGCGTTTCGCCGCCCACTTCGGGCTTGCCGCTCTACTTTGGATTGGAGTTAGCAAACCCGCCCTGGCGGCTTCCTCGCCCTTGGCGCCGCAGCCCTTAAGCGCGCTAAAGCTCGGTATGCATTTGCATGCCTTAGCTGTAAGCCCTGATGGATTCACCATAATCTTCGCGACGCACGGAGCGAGCGCGATTAGCCGCGACGGTGGCCGTACGTTTGCTCCGATCCGCGCACTTCAGGGTCTTGATGGTATGGAGGCGGTCATAAGTGGCACTGGCCGTACGATGGCCGTCGCCGGACATAACGGCGCCTTTCTCAGTCACGATCGCGGGAAAACTTGGAACAGTCTTGCCTCTCGTTTACCCGGCAAGGATACACACGTGTTCGGGATCGATCCGCATGACGCGAAGCACATGGTCGCATATATCGTTGGAATCGGCACCTTCGAGACGGACGATGGTG
>JALYUE010000020.1 GCA_030853925.1 Vulcanimicrobiota bacterium
GCCATCGTCGCCGCGTCGTCGAATAAAGCTGCGCTCGGTTTCGGCGTGATCGTCGTCATCATCGGCGGACTCTCGTGGCCGCCGGTCGCGCGGCTGGTGCGAGCTTCATTTCTCAGTTTGCGCGAAAAAGAATTTTGTGAAGCGGCCCGAGCGCTCGGCAATCGCGACGGGCGCATTATCTTCCGGCACCTGTTGCCCAACGCCGTAGCGCCCATCATCGTGCAAGGCACGCTGGAAGTCGCGAACGTGATCATCTTGGAGTCGACGCTCTCGTTTCTGGGCTTCGGCATCCAGCCGCCGACGGCGTCGTGGGGCAACATGCTCGCCAATGCCGAGTCGAACATGGCAATCGCGCCGTGGGTCGCGATTTTCCCGGGCCTCTGCATCCTCGTCACCGTGCTCGCGATCAACTATCTCGGCGACGGTCTCCGCGACGCCCTCGACCCTAATATGAAGTAAAGCTTATCGTTGCGTGCGGCCGCAATGCTCGGTCGCGCCTAAGCTTCGAAAGCGATTCCATATTCCTGCGCGGCTGCGCGCAGGGCCCGATCGGTTGTTGCCAGCAGCCCACCGCTTCTCAGCGCGAGCGCCAAATAAGAGGCGTCGTACACCGTTAACGCGTGACGAGCAGCCAAAGCCGTAGTCGACACGCGCCAGCCTTCGCCTTCGGGCGGCACCGTGCTGATACGAAGTGCGTCGAGGGCGGCCCCGATTCGAGCCGATCGTCGTGCGTCCAGGCGCTGTTTTCTCACGAGCAGTGCGAGCACATTCGCAATCTCGTACGTCCACAGTCGGTGCGACCGCACCCTCGGCTTCGACGCGTTTCAGAGCTTCTTGAGCCCCTTCGCTTTTCTCGTCATCGAGCGACCATGCCAGGGCGACTGAAGCGTCGATGACCAGCTGCCGTATCAGTGCCGGCCTTCCTCGATAAGTTCGCGCAAGTTCATGTCGGCAAGCTTCATTCGGTTTTCACGCAGCCAGTCGGCGGCTTCGCGCGGCGATTGAAAATGCTCGTTCTGCTCGGGAATGGGAACGAGGCGCGCAGCGGGTTTACCCCGCCGCATGATCTCGATAGTCTCACCCGCGGCGACGGCATCCAGGAGCTCGGACAGGCGATTCTTGGCATCGTAGGTGGTGATTTGCCGCATCGAACATGCTAGTTAGCTAGCTAGCCAATTGTCAAGTCGTCGCGTCGCTCGCGGCGTTAGCCGTTCGGAGGATGAAGTCATTGCCATGACGCACTTGGCCAAGCTAGGTCAAACGGTCCCGATGTGCGCGAGTGGCGGAATTGGTAGACGCACTAGCTTGAGGGGCTAGCGCCCGCAAGGGCGTGCTGGTTCGAGTCCAGTCTCGCGCATGTAAGCCCGCCCGCAGCGGGCTTTTGTTTTAGCCGTCCGCGGAGCTGCAGTCTCAGGCCCGCCGCCTAGTCGGACGAAACACCGGATACGGAAAGCCCGTAGTACCGCCTGACCGTCCCAAAAGCCAAGGAGCGCATTTCCGTGTGGTTGACTCGCTTTGCGATTACTCGTCCCGCGATTACGGCCATGTTCTTCATCGGCGTGGCGCTGTACGGGCTGTTTTCGTACCTTAACCTCGGCGTGAATCTCTTCCCCAACGTCGCGTTTCCGTTCGTCGCAATTACGGCGTCCTACCCGGGCGCCTCGCCCTCGGAAATGGAAAAGCTGGTCATCAAGCCCATCGAAGATCAGATCGACGGGATGGAAAACCTGGACCGTCTCAGTGCGACGGCGCAAGAAGGCAGCGCGACGGTTCTCGCCCGCTTCAAGCTCGATACCGACGTCAATTACTCGACGATCGACGTGCAGCGCCGCGTCGACACCGCGCGGGTGTACATGCCGACGGACCTGGATCCGCCTTACGTCTTCAAGTTCGGTACGGCAAGCCAGCCCATCATCAACGAAGCGCTGATCGCGACCAAGATGACGGCGGCGCAGCTTTCGGATCTCGTGACGCAGCGGATAGTCCCCGACCTCAAGGCCGTGCCCGGCGTTTTGGACGTTCAGGTCGCGGGCGATGCCGCTCGCGAAATTCACGTCTTCCCCGACCAGTCGCGCCTAATTGCCATGCACGCGACTCTCGGCGACTTGAACTCCGTCATCGCCAACAACAACGCCAATTTGCCGGGCGGGCGGATGGATTCCGCGACGCAGGAAACGACGGTTTCCGTCCACGCGGATATCCAGCAGCCGGCGGATATTCTGCGCATTCCATTCCCCGTACCGGGCGGCGCCCAGCAAAATATGCGGATCGGCGACGTTGCGACCGTCGAGGACGGCCATCGCGAAATTCGCCAGCCGTCTCACTTCAACGGGGCGGCCGGTTTGCTGCTCAACGTCGAGCGTCAGAACGGCGCCGACACCGTGAAGACGACCGCGCTCACGCGCCTAGCTTTTGAGAAAATCGCCAAAGCGAATCCTAACGTGAAGTTTTCGGAAGTCGATGCGGATGCCGACTACACCCGGGCGTCGGTCAACGGTGTGCTGCAAAGCCTCTTCGAAGGCATCGTACTGACGGCAATCGTGATGCTGCTGTTCTTGCATGCCTGGCGCAACGCGGCGGTCGTCATGATCGCGATTCCGAGTTCGCTGCTCGCCACGTTCATCGTCATGAAGCTCTTGGGTTTCACGATCGACGTCATTTCGCTCATGGGTCTGGGGTTGACGATCGGAATTCTGGTCGACGACTCGATTGTCGTGCTCGAAAACATTACGCGGCACCGCGACATGGGCGAGGCGCCGCTCGACGCGGCCTATCTCGGGCGCACCGAGATCGGGAACGCCGCCATTGCGATCACTCTGGTCGACGTCGTCGTCTTTTTACCGATCGCTTTCTTGTCCGGCATCGTCGGGAAATACATGCAGGAATTCGGCATCGTCATCGTTGTGGCCACGCTGTTTTCGCTGCTCGTGTCGTTCACGCTCACGCCTTTGCTCGCCGGTCGCTGGTCGGTGAAAAAACAAAGTACGGGCGTACCGTGGTGGGCGCGCGGTTTTCAGACGCAGTTCGAGCGTCTCGGGCGCTGGTACACGGAGCGTTCGCTGCCGTGGATCTTACGGCATCGTATTCTCGTTCCGATCGGTTGCCTGCTGCTCATCGTCGGCGCGATCGCACTGGTTCCGCTCGGCTTCATCGGGTCCGAATTTATTCCGTCGAGCGACAACGGCGTGGTCAACGGATCTTTGCAGTACCGTATCGGTCAACCGCTCGGCGTCACCGAGGCCGCGATGTCGCGCCTCGAAACGCAGCTGCTGAAAATCGACGGCGTTGCGTCGGTATTGACGACCGTGGGGGCGAGACAGAGCGGCAACAGCGACGTGACGGGCGGCCACGTCGCGCAGTTCACGATGATTCTCGACAAGAAACGGCGGCGCGAGACCGACCGCGTGGTCGGCGAAGCGCAAAAGCTCGGCTATCTGGTTCCCGGCGCCGACTACCACGTTTCCAAGGAAGGCGGCGGCGGCGGCGGCGGATCGCCGATCGAATTTACGCTTACGGGGCCCGATGCGGCGCTCGCCGCGGCATCGGCGAAGCTTGTGGCGCTCATCAAGGCGCAGCCCGGCGCCATCAACGTGCAGTCGGGCGCGCAGAACGAGGGACCGCGCCTCAACATCCACATCGACCCGGCTCGCGCGGGCGTGCTCGGCGTGTCGCCGGGCGACGCCGCCCTAGCAGCGCGCATCGCTATCGGCGGCGCGATCTCGACGAAAGTCCGTCTCGAAACCGGGTTGACCGACGTCCGCCTGGAGTTACCGGTCGACCAGCGCAACGATCTCGCCGTCGTCGAGCAGGTGCGCGTGCGCGCCGCGAACGGCGCGATGATCCCGCTCGCACAGATCGCCGATTTCTCGCAGACGACCGGACCGACGATGATTGAACGTCAGGCGCGCGAGCGGGTCGCGCGCGTGTACGCCGACGTCGATCCGAACGCGAACGCCAAACTCGGCAAGATCCTGGGGCCGATCCAGGCCAAGATCGCGGAGCCTGGTTTCTTCCCGAACGGTGTGCACGCGCTCGCGGAAGGCGACGCGGACCTCTACAATCAGACGTTCAGCAGCATGGGGCTCGCGCTCGCGACGTCCTTCGTGCTCGTCTACATGCTGATGGTCATTCTTTACGGCTCGTTTCTCGAACCGTTCGTTATCATGTTCTCGGTGCCGGTTGCGATCGTCGGTGCGCTTGGCGGCCTCGCGGTTCGGCATCAAACCTTGAACTTGTTTTCATTAATCGCGATCGTCATGCTCTTCGGCCTCGTCGCGAAGAACGGTATTCTGCTGGTCGATTACGCCAACCAGCAGCGCCGCAAACTCGGCCTCGACGTTTTTGAGGCGATGAAAGCCGCCGCCGCGACGCGCTTCCGGCCGATCCTGATGACCACGTGTGCGATGATCTTCGGCATGCTGCCGCTCTCGCTCGGCTTGACCGAGGGCGCCCAGGAACGGGCCTCGATGGGCACCGTTCTGATCGGCGGGCTGTTTAGTTCGCTGATCCTGACGCTCGCGCTCGTGCCCGTCATGTATACGTTCATCATGGGCGGCGTCGAGAAGCGCGAGCGCCGCAAAGCGGCGAAGCACGCGCATCACGATGGCCCGGCTCTGCCCGAGTTTTCGCGCCCACCGGTCGGGATTGGCGCGAGCGGTAACTAACCGGGCGGCGAGCGCAAGACGGCACTAAGGGTGCAAGCGTCGCGTTTCTGGGGTACGTCACAGAAAAGGGTCGCCAAATGACCCGCTTAGGAGGTTCCGTTGCTTTCTTCCCGTCAACGCCTGGTGTCGGTAACCGCTGCGGTTGCGGCCCTCGCCGGCTCGGCGCTGCCCGCTTGGGCACTCTCGGTCACGGTGAACGGTCAAGCTACGACGTTCAGCCCCGCTCCGATCGAACGAGCGGGCCGCGTGTTCGTGCCGCTGCGCGGCGTCTTCGAAAAGCTTGGGGCGAGCGTCGTGTATGCCGGCGGTGTGATCAACGCGACCGGCAACGGCCGTGAGATCTCGCTAAAAATCGGATCTACGGCGGCCACCATCAACGGCCAATCCAAGAACGTCGACGTCGCGCCGTTCATCATCGGAGCCAGCACCTACGTGCCTTTACGCTTCGTTTCGGAGGCGCTCGGCGCCGGCGTTAATTATGACTCCTCGAATCAGATCGTCGCCTTAACGACGAGCGGTCAGGTGGCCGCGGGCACGGCTCCGGCACCTGCCGCCGCGGCGCCGGCGCCGGCGGCGAGCGCGCTCACAAACGTCCTCAAAGAATTTCAACCCGGGCGCGATGCTTACGTCGGCGCGACGAAGCCGACCGTTTCGGCAGCCTTTACTCAGCCGGTCGACCCGAACAGCGTGCATCTCACGCTCGACGGTCTCGACATCACGACGGCCGCTACCCGTTCGAGTTCGGGCTTCGTCTACTCGCCACCGTCGCCGCTGCAATCGATGAAGCATACGCTGCTGGCAGCCGGTAAGCTCGCGAGCGGACAGGCGTTTTCCGAATCGTTCGCATTCACGTCGGGCAGCGATGCGCGCAAGAACTCCTTGACCCTATCGTCGCCCGTCGACGGCGCCACGGTACCGCAAACTTTCACGGTTGCGGGTAAGACGGTGCCTAACGCACGCGTGCACATACTCGGCGGCGCGACGGCGAGCGTCGGCGGCGTATTTGCTTTCGGCGCCGGTAATTACACGGGCGATACGCTCGCCGATGCGAGCGGCAACTTCTCGCAAAGCGTCAACCTGCAAACCGTCAGCGGCGCCTCCATCGGGCTTACGGTAACCTCGACCGATCCGCAAACCAAAGAAAGCGCTCAAAAGAAAGTTCGGCTCAAGGCGCAATAACCTCGAGCGTGTCGCAACGCCGCAGGGTACTCGTTACGGGAGCGGCGCGAGGCCTGGCGCGCGGGATCGTCGTCGATCTCGCGCGCGCCGGCTATCGCGTCGCTTTCACGTTTCGCGCGAGCGGCACGCCGCCCGACGACACGCTGGCGGCGGCTCGGGAGCGCGGCGGCGCGGGCGGCGCGGACGTCATCGCGATCGAAGCGGATCACGAACGCTCCGGTGCGACCGAGCGGAGCGTCCGCGCGGCGCAGCAGAAACTCGGCGGCGTCGATGCGTTCGTGCATGCCGTCGGCCCGATGGTTATCCGGAGGTTCGCGACATCCACGCCCGAGGATTATCGCGCGATGATAACCGGCAACTTGGAGAGCGCCGTCGAAGGCGCATTCGCCGCATTGCCGGGTATGCGGGAGCGCAGTTTCGGTCGACTTATTTTTTTTGGCATGAACGGTTCGCATGTCACTTGGCCGTCGCGCGGATTAGCTCTGTACGCGGCGGCCAAAGCGGGCGTGGTGGCGTTCGCTCGGACGCTCGCACTCGAAGAAGCGGCGCGCGGCATCACGGTGAACGTCGTCGAGCCGGGCGACATCCGTAATAAAGATGTGGACCGGCCGGGTTCGCTCGGCATCATGGCCAAGAACCCGACGGGCCATGCCGGCTCGTGGGAGGATGTGGCCTACGCAGTGCGTTTCCTATTGTCGGATGAAGCGAGCTTCATGAACGGCGTAACGATCGGTGTTAACGGCGGCCTCGCGGAGCCGCACGAGTGACGGCATTCGCCTGGATTATCGTCGCGCTGATCGTCTGCGTGCGCGGCGTCGTCGCGTTCACGCTGCCGTTAACGGGCGACGAAGCATATTACTGGGAATGGAGCCGCCACCTCGCGTGGGGTTACGTCGACCATCCGCCGCTCGTCGCCTGGACGATCGCCGCGTTTTCGCTCTTCGGGCACGCGCCGGGCTTCGTTCGGCTCGGCTTCGTTCTGTGCGGCTTGGCCGCATCGCTCGCCATTGCCGCTTGCGCGATCGAAATCACCGGTGACCGCCGCGCCGGTGCAGTCGCGGCGCTCGCGCTCGCGCTCACGCCGCTCGCATCGCTTGCGTTTGGCTCCGCGTCGCCGGACGGGCCGTACTTGATGTTTTGGACGTTATCGCTATGGACCGGCGTGCGGGCATTCAAACGCGGCCGCACGGCGGATTGGATCGCTTTCGGCGTGGCGATGGCGGGCGTGCTGTTGTCCCGGGTGCTCGGTTTCGCGCTCGTGTTCGGCGTATGTGCGTACGCGCTGACGCCCGGCGTGCGTCACGTCTGGCGGCGCGGCTTGCCGCTCGCGTTCGCCGTGACCGCTGTGCTGTACGCGCCGTTTCTCGTTTGGAACGCCACGCACGATTGGGTCACACTGTCGTTTGCGCTGCTGCACCGACATGAGGAAGCGCACTCGCTTTCCGCAATGCGCGTCGTGCAGCTGCTCGCCGCGCAGGCGGCGGCGTACTCGCCCGGCATCTTCGTCGCCGTTCTGCTGCTCGCGCTACGTCCGCGCAACGCATTTCTTGCCTGGACGGCCATTCCGCAGCTCGTCGTGGTAACGGTGCTCGCCTTTATCGAGCGCGTCGAAATTCATTGGATCTTCGGTACGCTTGCGTCGTTGTCGGCGATGCTGGGCGTCGCGTACACGCAGCTCTCGCATCGCCTCAAGATCGTATGGGCGACGATCTGCGTCGTTCCGGGCGCGATCCTCGTACCCGCGATCTTAGCCGTCACGTTCGCGCCCGTGCCGATTTACAAGATCGTCAATCGCGAGACGGGAGCTCAACTGCGTAACGGCGGCCCCTTCGAGATCATGACGTACTCGCTGGTAGCCGGGGACGCGGCAAAGCTGGCGCGCGAACGCGACGCCGTCGTGATGACGGACGGTTACGGCCTGTCGTCCGTAATGGATTTCGACGCCGGCGTGTCGCCCGTCGTGATCGGTTATAATTGGCAAGGCCGCGAATCACGCGGCTGGTATCCGAACGACCGCCGCCCGCAGCGCGCACTGTTCGTCGACAAGGAACCGCTCGGTACGCGGCCGGATATTGCGTCGCATTTGCGCCGCGCTTGCTCGCGCGTCGTGCCGGGCGGCACTCATCCGTACAGCTTCGGCGGCACTACGCCGCGTAACTATTATTTCACCTGGTGCGAAGGGCTCGCAGCCGACGGCCTCGCGATCCTGCGCTGGGAGCGCGAGGGCACCGCGCAGACCCTCCAAGCGCCGCGGCTCGTGCGCGCGGACCATGCTTGACTACATCCCGTTGACGGCGGCCGCCGGACGCCGCATGGCGACGGCGGAATTGCGGTCGCTCGCCACGACACGCATGCGCGACCTCGGCTATGCATACGTCGGCAACGAATTCGCCCCGGCCGGCACGAGTTTGCGCTTCGACGTGATCGGTGTCGCGAAGTATACACGTCAGGTGCGCATTTACGAAGTGAAATCCTCGCGTAGTGATTTTTTGTGCGACGCAAAGTGGGAGCGGTATCTCGACTATTGCACGCACTTCTCGTTCGTAGCGCCGGCGGGCGCCATCTTCGGTTGGGAACTGCGCCGCGGCGTCGGGCTCGTCGAGTACGGCGCACCCGCCTTCGAGCGGATGCGCCGCGCGCGGCGTTTCGGATTCACCATCCTGCGCGAAGATTGTTTGCGAGCGACGCGGCCGGCACGCCGGTTGCGCGATAGCGTCGCCAGCGCCGAATGGATCGCGCTGCTCGAAACGATCGCACTCGGCTCGCGGGCCGGATACGACGACGCGACGTTCGCCGGAGGCGCGGGTATCTGAACTTGCGTCGCTGCGCGCGCGGAACACTCGCCGCTCTCGCGCTCTGCGTCGCGGCGTGCGGCCGTGGTCCGGTCACGCCTGGGGGCGGGGAGCCGCTCGCAACGGCGCTGCCGGCGACGCCATCGCCTGCTCCGCCATGGTCCGCGGTCGAGCGCGACGCGCTGCGCGCATCGCTTTCGTCGATTTTGGCGGGCGATATCTTGCAGCACTCGACCGGCATCGTCGTGCTCGCCGGCGACGGC
>JALYUE010000023.1 GCA_030853925.1 Vulcanimicrobiota bacterium
CTGTCCACTCTAGCCGCTGCATTGCCTGAGCGTCCCACCGGACAATTGCAGTTGGAAAGACTCCGACGGCCGCACGTGCGCCAGCCGCCGGGCAGCTTCAACCTGTCCTCGAGCGGTTCGCCCAAAATCTGCCATTCCACGTTCATGCTACCGATGATTTCTGCCGCGGTGCCTATCGCGAGCGACGTGACGTCGCGCGTTCGATGGCCGAGATCGCGCCGGACCCATCGGGTTGGCTCACTGCGCTGCGCTTCGACATCGACACGGAGGGCGGCGGCGCGGCGTGGATCGAGGCCGAGCTGCCGCCCCCGAACCTTGTCGTCGTCAATCCGCGCAACGGCCACGCCCACTTGATCTATCTGCTAGGCGGCTGGATACGGACCGACTTCAGCACCCCAGCCGCTTAAAGGTTGTGCGCTACGCGGCCGCGATCGAGCGCGCGTATGCGGCGGCGCTGGGCACCGATAGGGCATACAGCGGACGCTTTCACCATAACCAGTTGTCAGCCGCATACGAGTGAAAACGTCGCGGTGCCGCCCGAGCGCGCTTGCAGTATTAGGCATCAGAGTTGACAAATGGAAACCTTTCGGTTACGGTAGGTGCGTAACCAAAAAGTTTCCAAAGGAGAGCCGCGTGACGGCAGCCCCGGACGCCGTGTTCAAAGCCCTCGCGGATCCGACGCGGCGCGAGATATTATCGCTACTGCGCGGCGGCGGCTCCACCGTCGGCGACATCGCGAGCAATTTTCGCATGAGCCGCCCGGCGGTTTCGAAGCATCTACGTCAACTGCGCGCTGCCGGTCTCGTGACCGACCGGCCCGTCGGCGCGGCGCGAATGTGCGAACTCAACGCGGAACCGCTGCATGCCGTCGACGCGTGGCTCTCCGAGTATAAAGCGTTTTGGAAGAAGAGCTTGGTGCGCCTCAAAGCGCACGTAGAGGAGAAAGAACGTGGCAGTCATTGAAACCCCGGCGATCATCGTCGAAACGATCGCCATCGAAGCACCGATCGCAGCGGTTTTCGCCGCCTTGACGGTTCCCGAGCAACTCGTGCAATGGTGGGGAAACGACGATTCCTATCGCGTCGCCGCGATGGAAGCCGACGTGCGCCCCGGTGGAGCGTGGAAAACGACGGGCAAGAGCGGCGACGGTAGTTCGTTCAGCGTCGCCGGCACCTATCGCACGGTCGACCCGCCGCGGCTGGTCGAATTCACGTGGCGCCACGATTGGGCCGACGGTAGCGACGCGCCGGAAACGCTCGTTCGCTACGAATTGATCGAACGCGCAGGCATCACCGACCTAACGGTCACGCATTCGGGCTTCACGACGGTCGAAGACCGCGAAGACCACGCGCGAGGCTGGAAAGTCGTGCTCGGCTGGGTGCGCGAGTTCGTTACCAGGCGTGCCTGACATCACGCAGACCATCGCGGTCGCCGCTCCGGCCGAGGGAGTCTATGCGGCCTTGGCGACGGCGGACGGCATTCGTAAGTGGTGGACGCGCGACGCCGATCTCGACTCGAAGGTCGGCGGAAAGGGTGAATTCCGCTTCAACGATTGTCGAACGATCACGACCGTCCGTATCGACGAACTGGAACCATCCGCGCGGGTCGCTTGGACGACGATTGCATCCAATGCGCCCGGCGGCTGGGCCGGCACGACGATAACGTTCGACCTACGCGCCGAGAGCGGTACGACGCTGCTCTCTCTCGCGCACCGCGGGTTCGCTCGCGCGGACGAAGGTTACGCGAGGGTGACCGAAGGCTGGGGCATCTACCTCGCGAGCTTACGCCGGCATCTCGAAACGGGAACCGGCGCCCCGCACTGATGCCAGACGTTGTTGTAGCGGCTCGAGCCAACGAATGCGCGCCAGTCCGCTTCCGAGGCGAGCGGTCGCTAAAGGCGGCCGCTCGCGGCGATGTAGCTGGATCGGCAGTTCAACTGTGAGTACGTTCAGTCGACTCGATCACGTACAGCTAGCCATTCCGAAAGGCGGCGAAAGCCGGGCTCGGAATTTTTATGTCAACGTTCTCGGATTCGAAGAAATACGCAAGCCGGAGGAACTCGCGGGGCGGGGCGGCGCATGGCTTCAAAGCGGTAGCGTTACGCTCCACCTCGGCGTAGACGAAGCGTTTACTCCCGCGAAGAAGGCGCATCCGGCCCTTCGATGCACCGATTATCGAGAGCTTCTAGAGCGCCTCGATCGTAGCGGTATCGCAGCGACGCCCGACCCGCTTCCGTTCGAAGGCCGTCCGCACTGTTATATCTCCGATCCATTCGGTAATCGGCTCGAGCTGATCGGGTAAATTTGGAAATCACTTATGACCGCCCTACTGCTGCGCCCAGCTGTAGGACTGCACGATCTTTGCCGCTGATCTTCCATCAGTAATTGTGCGGGTAATTGGTGACGATAAGAGCTTAATAAATTGGTGAGTCCGACGCTCCGGGTGCGGCGCTTCCGTCGTCGGGGGCGACGACGAGCCGTAAGGGATACGACGAACCGCCTTCCGGCATCGTAACGACTTCGGTGCGGACGAAGCTGCCGGGCGGAATGGTGTACTGTCGTAATTTATAATGTCCGAAGGGCGCCATCGCGTGCGCCTGGATGAGAATGCGGTCGATCACGAACGTTCCCGTCGCGCGGCCGCCGCGAGGGTTGGCGTATAGGGCGATTTGGCGCGCGTTGCGGCGATCGTTGTTGATCATCCGGATCGTTACCGATTGCAATACGCCGTAATCGCCCGCGAGCGTCTGACCCTGCACGAGATTCGGTAGAGGGATCTGACCGATGGGAATTTCGAGATCCGGCCCTTCGGTATCGTAACTGTAATCGAAATAGAACTCGGGAATCGGGTACACGCCGCGCGCGTGCGGGCGATCGCCGACGAGCAAAGCGGACGTCGGGATCGGACCCTCCACCGAGTCGTTCGCATCTTGCGCGACGAGCGTGAGATGCAGCGGCGAGCCCGCGATTTCGTGCAACTGCAAGAGGCCGCTCACGACGGTCTTCGCGGGCAAGCCTTGCTGTGTAAGCGCGAGCGTGGAATTCGGCGGAATCGTGACGACGGTACCCTCGTTTTGAGCCAGACGCGCGAGGAAGCGCTGCGTCGAGAGATGACCGACCTGCATCTCGTTCGTCCCGGGTCCCGCGATACCTGAGATGTACTGTACGAGCGCGGGTTCGTTCGACGTATTCTCGACCTTGAGCACGATGCGTCGATCGGGCTGGCCGGCCGGATTATAATGATAGTATAAGAACCGCTCGGCTTGTTTGGCGTTCACGTCTGCCGTGAACAGAATACCGTTTTCTTTGAGAGTCTCCGGAAAATCGCTGACGAGCAGCGAGCGCGGCCGTATCGCGGGTTGAGCGAAATTCTCGACGCGCACGCGCGTCGTGCCTTGCGCCGGAAAATACGCGTTGCCGGTGATCGTGAGGGGCACGTCGATCGTCGTGATATCGTCGACGGCAAGCGATCTCGATACCGTAACGCTTTCTTCCGCAGCGACGACGTTAGCGCCGGGCCGCACGCTTGCGTGCGCGATCGCCGTCTCGATAGCTTGTTCGCGCAAGAACGCGGTCGATGCAGGCTGACCGGTCACGCGTACCGAGGCACCGTCGGCGACGTTTCCCGCTGCGAACGCGACGCGAACGGGAATGTCGCGGGTACTACCGCGCTCGTCGCGGACTGTTACGACCGTCGACCCGACGGCTTTGCCCGTGAGCATCAACGTGCGCGACGACTGGTCGAGAGCGGCGTCGACGATCGCCGGATTCGCGACGGAAACGCTAATCATACCGAGTACGCCCATCACGCTAAATTGCTCGGTACTGCCGGGCGTGATGCTGCCGGTCGCCGGATCGACGACGATCGGCGGCTGCGTCGGCGCGGGTGTCGGTGGCGGCGGGGGCGTTCCGGGTTGGTCTGCCGCCGGGGACGCGGTGGGCGCCGCGCTACCCGGCCCGGGCGTGGCCTCTGGTGGAACCGGCGAAGCTGCGTCCGTTGCGGCCGATGTCGGTGCGGGCGCGGGCGACGGCGCGGCCTGAGCTTGCGCGGGCCGCTCGCGAACTCCGAGCGATCCGGCCATCGTTACCGCGCACAGCGCGGCCATGAGGACGCCTAAGCGAGGCACCGCACTCCTAAGCTTCGGGTTCCGGGATCCTCAGGCGGTTATCGCTTCCCGCATCACCGCTGAGGCCAGTAGCGTCTTGTAACCGACTGATGGAAACAAGACCGTTACGAGGTCCTTCTCCGCTCGCTCGACCGTGCCTTGGCCGAACTTCGGATGTGTGACGATGTCCGCTATGCGATAGCCGCTCGTCGAGAGCGGAGTCGACGTCGGTCTCGGCCGAGATTGTGTCGCGACGGCCGTCGAAGCGCGCAAGCAGTTATCGCATTGCCCGCACGCGCCGCGCTCGTAGTCCTCGCCGAAGTAATTGAGGATGAACTTGCGCCGGCAACTGCTCGTCTCGGCGTACTGAAGCATCATCGCGAGTTTGCTTTGATCGTACGACTTCTTCGTATCGTAGTTGGCAAGACTTAATACTAGTTCGCGATTCTTCAGAGCGTCGGCCGTCAGACCATAGCGCGAGCGGGCCCGCATCTCGATGAAGCCGGCTTTTTTCAACAACGCCAGGACGACTTTGAGCTTTGTCAACGGAAGTTGCGATATCTTGCGCAGGTCCGCAAGCGAAACGCCGCCGGCCTGCGAACCGAAGTACTCGAGCGTGCCGAACACTTTCTGGACGTCTTCGATGTCCGGATATTTACCCGTCAAAAAATAGTTTTGTACGCGCGTATCGCTCATCCGATAGATCAAGATGCACCGCGAAAGCTCGCGGTCGCGCCCGGCGCGGCCGGCCTCCTGCGTGTAGGCTTCGACCGAACCCGGCAGATCGTAATGCACGACGAAACGGATGTTCGACTTATCGATGCCGAGGCCGAAAGCGTTCGTCGCGACGACGGCGCGAATCGCTTCGCCCATAAACAGCTCGTGCACCGCGTTGCGGTCTTGCTTCTGCAGTTTCGAGTGATAGACGGCGGCCGGTAAATCGAGATTGTCGTGCAAATATTTTTGTACTTCGAGCGCGTTCTTGATCGTTGCGGTGTAGATGATGCCCGTGCCGTCGAGACCGCTCTCGAACAGCGCCTTGAGACTCTTGAGTTTGCCCGCCTCGCTTTCGGCGCGAACGACTTCGTAGCGGAGATTCGGGCGATCGAAGCCTTTGACGATCGTTTTCGTTTCGGGAATGCCGAGCTGAAGCAGAATGTCTTCGCGAACGGCCGGCGTCGCCGTCGCCGTCAGCGCCAAGACGGTCGGTTTACCGAGGGCCGCGAGTACTTGACCGATGCCGAGATAGGCCGGCCGGAAATCGTGGCCCCACTGGCTGATGCAATGCGCCTCGTCGACGACGAACAGCGGAATGTCGATCGTCTTGAGCATCGCGACGAATTGTTCGTCTTCGAGCTTTTCGGGCGTCACGAAAACGATCTTGATCTTCTTGCTCGCGATGCGCTTGACCGCGGCCGCTTCTTGATCTTCCGATAAGGTCGAGTTCAACGCGACGTTATCTTTGAAACCTCGCTCGGAGAGCATGTCGAGCTGATCCTTCATCAGCGCGATCAGCGGACTGACGACGACGGTCGTACCTTTGAGCAAGAGCGCCGGTAACTGGTAGCACAGACTCTTGCCGGCTCCGGTCGCGAGGATTGCAAGCGTATCTTCGCGCTGCATGACGCGCGAAATCACTTCTTCTTGTCCTGGGTTAAACTGTGAAAAACCGAACAGCTCGTGTAAGGCCGTTCCAATCCGATCCGAAAGGCTGACGCGCCTGGCCACTCCGCTCTCCTGCGACGACTCGAGACCGCTCATAAACGAGCGGTCTCAGACGATACGATACCGGATACCCGCGCCCGAGTTTCGCGAAACAGGTCCGCCTCGAAGCCTCGGACGAACCGACACCTGGTGTCTCTGTATCGTGTCTGGCGGCCGAAGTCGTTCGCGGATCTCGTCGGCCAGGAGGCCGTCGTGCGTACGCTGCGCACGGCGCTGTCGTCGGGCAAACTTTCCCACGCCTATCTCTTCTCGGGTCCGCGCGGCAGCGGTAAGACCTCGGCCGCGAAAATTTTGGCGCGCTGCATCGATTGCGTGCGCGGCCCGACGCCCGACCCCGACAACACCTGCGAGAACTGTCTCGCGATGCTCGCCGGAAACGCGCTGGACGTGATCGAGGTGGACGCGGCTTCCAACCGCGGCATCGAAGAGATTCGCGCGCTGCGCGAATCCGTGAAGTTCGCGCCGGCGTCGATGCGCGCCAAAGTGTTCATTATCGACGAGGCGCACATGCTGACGCGCGAAGGGGCGAACGCCTTCCTCAAGACGCTCGAAGAACCGCCCGCGCACGCGGTGTTTATTCTGGCTACGACCGCGCCGGAAGCGCTCCCCGCGACGATTCTTTCCCGCTGTCAGCGGTATGCGTTTCGTCGCATTCCGGTCGACGTGACGATCGAACGTCTGCGCGAGATCTCGGCTGCCGAAGGCATCGTCATCGACGACGGTGCGCTCGGCGCGATCGCATACCGTTCGGACGGCGGGTTACGCGACGCGTTGACGATGCTCGAGCAAGTCGCGGCCTATGCGAACGGTTCGGTCGACACCGCGACGGTCGACGCGGCCTTCGGGACCACCGGACGCCAATACGCCGCCGCAGTCGTCGGCGCGATTTTAGCGAGCGATGCGGGGGCCGCGCTGCGCGTCGTGGATGAAGCGAGCGACGCCGGAGCGGATATGCTCGGCCTCGTACGCGGCGCGATTTCGGAATACCGCAACCTGCTCGTGGCGCGCATCGATCCGGCTCTGCTCGCGCGCGACCTCTCGCAAAGCGACGCGGGCGCCGTCGTCGAGCTGGCGCGCGCGACGCAGCAGCATAAGGTCGTGCGCGGGCTGCGCCTGCTTGCAGACGCACTCGCGGCGGCGCGCACGTCCGGCAATCCGCGCCTCGAATTGGAAACGGCAGTTCTGCGCCTGATCGTTCAAACGGAGGATCCTAGTCTCGAGGCGCTGGCCGCCCGCGTCGCGGCGCTGGAAGGAGCCTCCCAACAAGCGCCGCCCGAGCCCGTTCGTTCGCAATCCGTTGCCTCCAAGCCGGCTGCATCGAAACCCGCGGCGATGCAACCCGCGGCGATGCAACCGGCGACGTTGCAACCGGCGGCGTCGCAAACCGAGCGACCACTGCCGCTTGCCGGCGAAACGCCTTCGCCGCCGGTGTCGACGACGGTTCGATTCGCCGCGCAATCGCAAGCCGCGGCGCCGGCAGTCGCCGCGCCGCCCATTGCCGCGTCCGTAGAGCCGCCCCTCACTCGAGCGGCGGCCGTACCGCCGGCCGAGGGGCGCCCCATACCGACCTTGCAACAAGTGCGCTCGCTTTGGGATCAGATACGGTTGCGCGCGGAGGAGAAATCGAAACCGCTGCGTTCGCTGCTGTCGCGCACGACCGTCGATGCGCTCGAGGACGGCGCGCTTTTCGTCGGCATCGGCGATCCGATTCAGGAAGGCATCTTGCGCGAGCGGGCGGCCACGCTCGAAGAGGCGATCGCCGAAGTTCTGCGCGTGCCGCTGCGAGTGGTGGTCAAATCGCGTGCGAGCGCGTCCGGGCGGACTCCAGGTCCCGCACGCGCCTCTGCGCCGAGCCACGCGGCGCCCGAGGCAAGCGCGAACGGGGGCGAGGGCGAAATCGATCTCTTAGCGTACGCGCGCGAAAAACTCGGTTGAACGGAGACGACATGAATCAGGCGCAGATGATGGCGCAGGTCAAGAAAATGCAAGCCGAAATGGCCAAGGCGCAGGAAGACCTCGCGACGACCGTCGTTACGGGAACGGCGGGCGGGGGCGCCGTGACGATCGAGATGACCTGCGACAATCGTGCGCGGGCGGTCAAAGTCTCCAAGGAAGCCGTCGATCCCGACGACACCGAGACGCTCGAAGATTTGCTCGTCGTCGCCATTAACGACGCCGTGCAAAAAGCGCAAGATGCCTCCACGAAACGCATGAGTTCCGTTACGGGCGGCATGCGCATTCCGGGGCTGACTTAGTCACGAACGTTCTCGCCGGTCCCGTCCAGAGCCTGATCAACGAGTTCTCGAAACTGCCCACGGTCGGCCCGAAAACCGCCGCGCGGCTCGTGTTCTATTTGCTCAACCGCCCGCGTGCTGAAGCACAGTTACTCGCCGAGGCCATCCTCGCGGTCAAGGACCGCGTCAAGCTGTGCTCGCGTTGTTTTTCGCTCACCGAGTTCGACCCGTGCGTCATCTGCACGGACGAGCGCCGCGACGCGGCGCTGTTGTGCGTGGTCGCCGAAGCCAAGGACATCTATACGCTGGAACGCACGTCCGCGTACCGCGGACGCTATCACGTTCTCGGCGGGTTGATCTCGCCGATGGACGGTATCGGTCCCGCGCAGTTGCGCGTCAAAGAATTGATCGAGCGCATCTCCGCCGAGGCGCCCCAGGAACTGGTCGTCGCAACCAATCCGAATGCTGAGGGAGAAGCGACGGCCCTCTATCTCGCACGGCTGATCTCGCCGAGCGGCGTCGCCGTCACGCGGCTCGCGTACGGCCTTCCGATCGGAGGCGACCTCGATTACGCCGACGAGGTAACGCTCGCAAAAGCGTTGGAAGGCCGGCGCGCGCTTTGAATGTGAACGGCACGCAGAACCGGTTACGGCCGCTCGCACTCGGCGAAGTCCTCGACCGCGCGGTCAATCTCTGCGTGAAATACTTCGTTCCCTTGTCCCTTATCTTTCTCGTGTATGCCGTGCCGCTCGCGGTCGTGCAATATTTCGCGACCCAAGATTTCGCGCACATCTTGCAAACGATCACGGGCGCGCTGACGCCCGTTCCGGGCAGACCGGCCGATCCGCAGGCGCTGGCGCGCGCGCTCGGCTCGGTACGCTCGAACGGCTGGTACGCAGTCTTGCTCGCGCTGACGTTCTTCGTCGCGCCGTTGCCGACGGCGGCGTTGATTTCGGCCACCTCGGAAGCGTATCTCGGGCGAGCGACGTCCTTCGCGCGAGCCTACCGTCATGCGGCCGGTCGCTGGCTGCCGCTCATCGGCGTGAACGTGCTGTACGGCTTGGCGCTCGGCGCGGCATACGTCGCGCTCATCATCGCGTTCACGCTCGCGATTTTGGGAATCGCGCTCGTTGCGGCCGGCGCGCGCGTGGCCGGCATCGTACTCGGTGCGATCGTCGGCGTTGTGGGACTAGGCGCGATGGTCGCGTTTTTCATCGTGGCGGCACTCGCGTTTCAGGTCTCCTACTTCACGTGCGTCGTCGAACGCGCCGGTGTGCGGCGATCGTTCGGCCTCGGCGTTTCGCGCGTGTTCGGCGGACTTGGTTTGCGGCGCTCGCTGCTCGTGGGTATCGTGTTCGTCGCGCTCGGCCTCGGCATCGTCGTCGTTTCTCTCGCCGGCGAAGCGTTGCTCGAAGGCCTGCTGCACAGCGTCCCGCTTGGTACTGCGTACGCCACGATCGTGCGCGTCGCGACCGCCGCTTTCACGACCGCCTTCATCGCCATCTTCTACTTCGACTTGCGCGTGCGTGAGGAAGGTCTCGATCTGCAACTCGCGGCGCAAGACGCGCAACTCGCGCACGCGGCACCTCCGTCCGCGTGACGTGGCCGCACGGCGACCCGAGCGTCGTCGTCCGAGCGGTCCTGGCGGAGCCGGCGTATCGCGGACGGGCCGCCGCGCAGCAGCCCGCCGGCGCGTCGCTTTGGGAGTTGGCTTGGAAGTGGTTGAGCGAGCACGTTTTCGCGCCGCTCTTCGCACCGATAGCGCGCGCCGTCGGTGCATCGCACGCGGCGGGCTCCGCGGTCGGCCTCGCGCTAGTGAGCCTCGCGTTGCTCGGGCTCGCATTCGTTGCGTTCCGGCTTGCCGCCCGAATCGCGCATTCGCAGACTGCGCGCGTGCGTAGCGCGCGTGCGG
>JALYUE010000031.1 GCA_030853925.1 Vulcanimicrobiota bacterium
CGAAATCGACAAGCAGTTCGAATATCGCCGCTCACCCGAACCGGTCCTGAACTAAAGCTTCGCGGCGCTGCGCGCGTTCGGCGCGCGTCAGATTGTAGGCGATGATCGCACCGCAACCGCCCGCGCCGGCGAGGTAGACCGCGCCCGATACCGCGTCGCCGAGCACGAGTTTTCCGATTCCGAAAAGCGAGGCGTAGACGAGGCCGCAGCCGGCGAGCCAGTCGATCGCGTTGACCGCTAACGGCTCGACGCCCGCGCCGCCGCGCGCGAGCGGCGCGACGGGTTTCCAGCCGAAGGCGCTCGGGCGCACGCGTTCGTAGAAGCGCACGAGCGTCGCTTCCGATTCGGGCTTCGTCAGCAGCGTCACGGCGAGCCACACGACGGTCGTCACGACGACCGTCAGGATCAAGATTTCGGCGGTTTGGTTCGGGCCGGCGAATGCGCCGAAGACGAGCAGCAGATTCGACACGAGCGCGGACGCGCAGAGCGCCGAGATCTCGCTCCAAGCATTGACGCGCCACCAATACCAGCGCAGGATCATGACGAGCCCGACGCCGGCCGTGAGGTTGTACAAGTACACCCAGGCCCCGCCTACGGAATTGTTCGCATAGGCGCCGACGACGGCGAGGCACATGACGACGAGCGTTGCGACCCGCGACGCCCAGACGTAGTGCTTCTCGCTTTCGTGCGGCTTCAAAAAGCGCCGGTAAATATCGTTCGTCAGATACGACGCGCCGAGGTTGAGATGCGTACCGATCGTCGACATATAGGCTGCGAGAAAGCCCGCGATCATGAGCCCGCGCAGCCAAGCCGGCAGATAATCGATCATGGCTTGAATGTAGCCGAGCTCGGCATCGACTTTGCCGTCGGGTCCTTTGACGCCGTGCGGATAGAGTACGAGAGCGGCGAGCGCGACCAGTATCCACGGCCACGGACGCAGCGCGTAATGCGCGACGTTGAAAAGCAGCGTGGCGAACAGCGAATCGTTTTCGCTTCGCGCGCTGAAAATGCGTTGCGCGATATAGCCTCCGCCGCCGGGCTCGGCGCCCGGGTACGACGACGCCCACCACTGCACCCCGATATACGTAACGAAGGTTAGCAGCGGCAGCCACGCTTCGTTCGACGTCGGAAAGAACGACAGTACGGAACCACCGCTCGACACCTTGTGCGCTGCGTCGACCAAGGCGAGTTTGGCCTCGAGCGGTCCGATGCCGCCGACGGCCGCGACCGCGGAGACCGCGAGTACGATCGCCATCGACATCTTGACGACGAACTGCAAGAGGTCGGTCACGAGCACACCCCAGAGTCCGCCGATCGTCACGTAGATGGCGGTAAAGACGAGGCAGACGCCGAGCGCTTCCAACTTCGGTACGTGCAGCGTGAGTTCGAGGATTTTCGCCATCGCGAGATTGACCCAGCCCATGACGATCGTATTGACGAAGACGCCTTGGAAGAGCGCGCGCACGAGCCGTAAGGCGGCAGCGGGTCGGCCGCTATAGCGCAGCTCGATAAACTCGACGTCCGTCAGGACGCCCGAGCGGCGCCATAGCTTCGCGAAGAAGAAGACGGTCAGGATGCCGCTCATTACGGAGCTCCACCAGACCCAATTTCCGGCGATGCCGTGCTGCGTAACGAAGCCCGTTACGGCGAGCGGCGTGTCGGCCGCGAACGTCGTGGCCACCATCGAGATGCCGGCGAGCCACCACGGCACGTTACGCCCCGAAAGGAAGAACTCGCCGACGCTGCGGCCGCCGCGCCGCGCGAAGAAGAGCCCGATGCCGAGGTTGATCGCGAAAAATGCGATGATGACTGCATAGTCGGCGGACGAGAGCGTCACTCAGTCGCGCGTTCTGCGGCTTCGAACGCGCGGTCCTGCGCAGAGCGAGTTTCGAGCGGGGTCCTAGTGTGACGCAGGTCCGCAGGCGGGTCACCCGCGGATTTGAAGATCACACCAGTCCCGGAACCGGGTAGTGAACGAAGTGTGAGTGAGCGAACGCGCCTCCGTCTTGTGGACGGGGGCGTTTTCGTTTTGTCAGAACTCGCCCGGTAATGCGTTTTGTCTTAGCGGTCGTCGCGTTCTGCGCCGCGGCCGCGATGCTGCCGGGGCGCGCCTCGGCGCGAGTGCACCTTCTCCCGCGTCCGCGTGAAGTGACGGAGTCGGGTTGCCGGGTCGGTACCGGCGCGCTGCTCGGTGCGCTCGACGCCGCGGGCGGCGACGAGGCGGGGCGAACGTTGCTGCGCGAGCGATGGACCGCTCTCGGCATCCGCTCTCGCCGCTCGAACCTGGCTGCTTCGGCCCGCATCGAGACGGCCGGGCCGGTCGGTCGCGCCCAAGCGTACACGCTCGACGTTCGAACGTCGGGCGCCGCGTTGCGCGGCGGCGACGGGGCCGGCTTGATGTATGCGTACGCCACGCTCGCTCAGTTGGCCGAAAAAAGCGGAAGCGGGTGGTACGTGCCGTGCGTCCACGTCGCCGATGCGCCGGCGCTGCAATGGCGCATTCTTTCCGACGACGTGTCGCGTGGGCCGCTGCCGACGATGCATTACTTCGAGGAACGCATTCGAACGATTGCGAGCTTCAAGATGAACGGCTACTCGCCGTACATGGAGCACGTGTTCGTCGATCCGCGCCATCCGCTGCCCGCACCGCTCGACGGTATCACCCCGGAGCAGTTGCACGAACTCGATGCCTACGCGCGTCGCTTTCACGTCGCGCTCGTGCCGGAACAGCAGACGTTCGCGCATATGCACGAAACGCTGAAGCTCGAGCGCTACGCCCCGCTTGCCGAATTGCCGCACGGCTATCTTTTGACCCCTGCGAATCCGGGCGGCGAAGCGTACGTTCGCGACCTGCTCGCGGACGAACTCGCCGCAGTCCCCGCTCCGCCGTTTTTTCATATCGGCAGCGACGAGCCGTCGGATCTGGGACGCGGCCGGTCGAAGTCGCTCGTCGCGGCGGACGGCGTGGGACCCGTGTTCGCGAAGCACGTAGCCGATACGGCTAATTTCATCATCGCGCACAGCGCCGCAAGGCCGATGATCTGGGACGATGCGGTCGCCGGCTACCCGCAGCTTTTCGACGCGCTTCCCAAATCGCTCGTGTTCGTCAACTGGCACTACGGCTCCGAAAAAACGTACCGACCGTATATCGATCGCATCGCGCGCGCCGGCTTCGAGCAGATGGTCGCGCCCGGAGCGCTCAACTGGAACGAGATTTATCCGGATCTGGACGCCGCGCTCGGGAACATCGATCGCTTCACGAGCGAAGGCAAAGCGGCGCACGTGCTGGGGCTCTTTCAAACGGTCTGGCACGACGACGGCGAAACGCTCTTTGAGGCGACGTGGTATCCGGTAGTGTACGCGGCCGCGAGCGCCTGGGAAAGCGATTCGGTCGATCGCGAACGGTTCGCGCGCGATTTTCCCGCGGCGTTTTTCGGCACGGACGACTTGGGTTATGCTGCCGATCTCGCGTCGCTCGCGCGTTGCCGCGTCCTGCTGCGCGGCAATCCGAGAGAGTACGGCGATTATTTATTTTGGAGCGACGCGTTTGAGCCCGACCTCGCAAACGTCGCGAAGACGGTGGACCTGCCGGCGCTGCGTCTTGCCGCCGAGGATGCGATGACGCACTTGCGTCTGGCGCGGCCGCCGCTGCACGCAAATGCGGCGGACGTGATGGCGCTCGCCGCGCGACGCTACGATGCGCTCGGGCGCGCGTTTGAAATTGCGAACGAAGCCCGCAGCTACTACGCGGATGCGCGAGCAAACGTGGGCGGCAAGCACGACGCGTTCGTCTATCGCGGCTTGTTCGTCACGAAGTATCTATTCTGGGAGCAACGGGATGCGCTGCTCGCGCTCGAGCCGCTCGTGCGAACCGCCTGGGAATACGAGAATCGTTCGAGCCATGAAGCGAGCGTGCTCGAGCGATATCACGTTGCAGCCGCGCGTGCGATCGAGCGCGCCGACCGCATCAGCGACACCGTATATCGCGACTACGTCGCGACGAAGCGTTTGCCGACGTTCGACGAGGCGCTTCACCTGTGAGCGGGTCGCCCGCAAGCGGTGTTGCAATGCTTGCAATCTTCGCGCTCGCAGCGGCGCTGATGTATACGCGCGTGTTGCCGGCGCTGCTCGCAGTTCCGCTCATGGCGCTCGGAGTAGCTGCGGTCGGAGGCGCCGGCGCGACGGGACTGCAGGCGACGATGCTCGACGGCACCGTGCGGCTGGCGGCGGTCATCGTCACGGTGATTTTCGGCGCGCTCTTATCGCGCGTGACGATCGCAACCGGGATTGCCGAAACGATCGTGACGTACGCTGCGGAGTTCGGCGGCGATCGGCCGGTCGTGCTCGCTTTAACGCTGTCGGCGGCCGTCGCGCTGCTGTTCATGTCGCTGACGGGGCTCGGCGCCATCATCATGGTGGGTTCGATCGTCCTGCCGATCATGATGACGATCGGCGTGCCGCGTAAAACGGCCGCGACGCTGTTCATGCTCGCGTTCGCGCTCGGGTATATCTTCAATATCGCCCAGTGGACGTTTTACACGAAAACGTTTGGCGTGGAGCGCGCGCAGCTTCAGCCGTTCGCGCTGGTCCTCGGGGCGATCGATCTGGCGGTACTCGTCGTGTTCGTTTTCGTGCGCTTTCGCGCGACGCGCGGCTACGCTACCTGGGCGATGGCGCCGGACGAACCGCTCGCGCGCAAGCGCGCTCCGCTGTACGCGCTCGTGACGCCGGTGTTGCCGATCGCTCTGTTCTTCGCGTTCGGCACGAATCCGATCATCGCGTTTTCGCTTGCCGCGCTGTACGGCGTGCTGACGGCCGCCCCGCGCCGTGCCGTTCCGACGCTCGTCGCGGCGGCGATCCGCGGCATCGAAGACGTCGCGCCCGCAATCGTGCTCTTCATGGGCATCGGGATGCTCGTTACTGCAACGGGTTTGCCGAGCGTCAAGGCCGCCTTGGCGCCGATCGTCGCGACGGTCGCTCCCCATACGTGGTTCGGCTATGTGTTGCTCTTTGGGCTGCTTTCGCCGCTCGCGCTGTATCGCGGGCCGCTCAACGTGTTCGGCGTCGGTATCGCCGTGTACACGGTGCTCGCCGGACTCGACGTCCTACCCGCCGTGACGCTCGTGGCCGCCGTCATGGCTGTGGTGCAAGTGCAGAACGTGTGCGACCCGACGAACACGCAAAACGTGTGGGTGGCCAACTTCACGGGCGTTGGCGTCAACGAGATCACGAAGTTGACGCTGCCGTATCAGTGGACCGTCGCGACGCTCGCGACGCTCGCCGTGGCGTTCTTCGGCGGCGCGTTGCTCGGCACGCAGCCGTTCCGTATCGTGGCGGTCGCGAACGCTGCGGAAACCGGCGTGGTCGCCGGCCTTTTTGCACCGCCTGCCGCCCGCCGGACGATCGCAATTCAAGCGGCGAACGACCCGGACTCGGCGGTCGCGGCCAAAGAGGTGTTGCGCCATATCGAACGCGGGTGGCTCGGTTTCCACGCATTTGCGTTCGACGGTGATGCGAGCGCGACCGATTGCAGTGCCAAGCCGTTCGTCGCGGTATTGCGTGTCGTCGCGACGGCGCGCGACGTCGGGCTCGAACTGAGCGACTGCGCCGGTTGGCCCGTCGAGCAGTGGTATGTCGAGCGGCGCGGAGACGGCCGCGCATCGGCTTTGGGCGCGCTGTTTCGCATGCGCACCTGGACGCTCGAGCAGCCGCAGCTCGCGCAGCCGTTGTTCGAGCGCGGCCTCGCGTACGACACCGCCGCCGGACAGGCTACGTTTTTCTATACGCTGTTCAAGACGAACGATGGCCAGATGCGCGTTTACGTGCGTCCCGGCGGTCCCGCCTACGTCGCCGGATTGCGCACGAACGATATCGTCTCGAAGTTGGACGGCAGATATTGGTGGGAGTATGGAACGTTCCAAACCCAGTCGCGCGCGTACGACGGGAAGCCGCACGCTTTCGTCGTCTCGCGGGGAAAAACCGAGCTGACGATCGTCCTCGGCGAACCGTTTTCGCCGGCCGCGTGAACGGGGCGCTGCGCGTCGGCATCGATGTCGGCGGAACGTTTACGGACGTCGTGGTCGTCGATGCCGCCACGCGCAGCATCGTCGCTCGCGTCAAAGTTCCGACGACGCACGACGCGCCGGAAGGGGTCGCTGCGGGCATCGTTACGGGACTGTCGCGCGCGCTCGAGTCCCCGGGCGTCGACCCCGCGCGCATCGCGTTCATCGCGCACTCGACGACGCAAGCGACGAACGCGTTGCTCGAGGGCGACGTTGCGAAGGTCGGTATCGTCGGTTTGCACGGACGATTTCCGTGGCTCGAGCGTTCGCAGCTGCGCGTGCCGCCTCTGCGTCTTGCGGAGAATGCGATCTTCGCGCCCCGCATCGCATTCGCGCGCGCGAACGATGCCGACGCGGTCGTTCGCGCCGTCGATGCGCTCCTCGCCGGCGGGGCGCAAGCGATCGTCGCGAGCGAAGCGTTCGGCGTCGATCGCCCCGGGGGCGAACGCCGCGTCGTCTCGCTCGCGCGGGCACGCGGCGTCGCGGCGACGGCGGGCCACGAGGTCGCGACCACCTACGGCTTACGCACGCGCACGCGAACGGCGGCGCTCAACGCCGCGATCTTACCGCGCATGGTCCGGACGTCGCAGATGACGGCGGACGCCGTCGCCCGGGCGGGCATCGGCGTGCCGCTGATGATCATGCGCAGCGACGGCGGCGTCATGGACGTCGCCGAGGTCGCACGTCGCCCGATCCTCACCATGCTCTCCGGTCCGGCGGCGGGTATCGCCGGCGCCGTGCTGCA
>JALYUE010000174.1 GCA_030853925.1 Vulcanimicrobiota bacterium
GCGTTCGGCCGAATCCATCCACCGCGCCGCTACGCGGAACCCGCTGCGGTTCGCAAGGCGCTCGATATCTGCGGCATCGAATTTGTACGACGATTCGGTGTGAATCGTTTCGGCCGCACTGAAACGAACGCTCGTTTCGAGGGCTTCGATCGGGACGGTCATACCGCGGCGCGCCACGAGATACGAATCGACGCTGCCGCGCGCACCATCGTAGCGCGACGCGTGTTCGAAAGCGTCTAGATCGAACGCACCGCCGAGTTCGCGGTTGATGCGCCCGAGCAAATTTTTATCGAACGCGGCGGTCACGCCCGTCGGATCGTTATACGCAAGCTCCAAGATCGCCGGATCTTTCTTAAGGTCGGTTCCGAGCAACAGCGCGTCGCCGGGCTTGAAGGATGACGACATGGCGCGCAGTAGCGCATGGGCGGCGTCGGGCCGATAATTACCAAGGTTAGAACCGAGGAACAGGGCCAGCACGCGCTTGGACGTGCGCAGACGTGCCGACGTTAAGACCTCGACGTAATCGCTGGCGTATGCCGTTATGCTGAGGTTCTCGAATTCGGCCACGAGGGAGGAAGACGAAGCGATCAAAGCGCTCGGCGAAATATCGATCGGATGGTATTCCAGGCGATTCTGCGCCGCGAGCGCCGCGCCGATCAACACGCGGATCTTGCGCGCGCTGCCGCTGCCGAACTCGACGATTTCGACCGGCCCGTCGACCGCCGCGAGCATATCGCCCGCATGGCGCTCGAGAATCTCCATTTCGGCACGCGTCAGGTAATATTCGGGTAGCGCGCAGATCGCTTCGAAAAGCGCGGACCCGAGTTCGTCGTAGAAGTATTTCGGCGACAACGTCTTGGGCTCGGCCAGCAGTCCGGCGCGAACGTCGTCGGCGAAGGTCGCGGCCGCATGCGGTTCGGGGGAGCGGTAGAGAGAGAAACGCTCCGCAATCGGCGTAAGCCGCGAGCGTCCCGGCAGGATGATCACGGGTAGACTATGCCCCTTTCGTTCCCCGGGTGCGAGCCCGTCGGGAGTGTATACCCAAGCCCGCACGCCCCGCGGCCGCCGCCCACCCGCCCGCGTCGCGCGCGATACGCGACCACCGGTCGTAGATGTCGCCGATGTATTCCCTCGTTTCCGGGTACGGTGGAACACCGCGGTAGTACGCCACCGTGCCCGGGCCCGCGTTATAAGCCGCGAGTGCAGCAGCGTACGGGTCTGCGTATACGCCGTCGTATCGATGGACGTACGAGCCCAGCAGCGCCGCGCTGCCGCGCATCGCATCCCTCCAATCGAAGGGATCGATGCCCCACGCTTGCGCCGTGTCGAGAGTGAATTGACCGATTCCGACCGCTCCGGCCGCCGAGAGGGCGTCCGGCGCGAACGCCGACTCCTGGAGCAGCGTGCCGCAAAAGAATCCATAGGCCAGGCTATGCTCCCGTGCGATCTCCACGGCGCGCGTCGCGAGGACCAGCGCATCGAAGGGGTCTAGACGGTGGTTCGCCCGCACGACCGAGCGAACCACTGCCAGCGATGCCGTCGAGGGAATCGGGGTATCGTACAGCAAGCGCAGGCCGCGCAACTCGGCTGCGGGGAGCGGCAGACGCCAACTCTCGACCCGCTCCTCGGTCAGGTCGATCCGAGCGGCCTGGAGAGCCGGCTCGCGATCGAACGGCCCGCGAGCCTGCAACGAATCGGACATGCAGCTACACAGACCTAAGGAGACGCCGAGCGCGAGCATGGGCAGGTGGCGACGCTCACGCGGCGCGAAACACTTCTCTAAACGAATAAATGTCAATAGCAACGAGGATAGGGGTTCGTAGAATTTTTATGAGGGCGGCGGCATCATGCTGTTTTTCATAGCACTTTTGATCGTCTTAGTCGTGGGTGACTTCGCGTCCACGTTCTTTTATCATGTGCCGCAGCATTTGTGGTTCAAATTGCATCTGCGCACGCACCACGACCGCAGCCGCTCATTTTGGGATCATGCAGTGCTTTCCAAGGACCCGGCCGTACTGCTCGACGGCCTGCTCGGCGCTCTGCCGTATCTGATTATCGCCTTTCCGTTCTTTTTGCTTGGGCCCGCCGCAGTCGCCGGAGCGATCGTCGGCCTCGCGCTCGGACAATTGCACGTGTGGTGGCGCCATACGACGGATCTCGGTTGGGTCAGCCCGCCGTGGCTCGTGCGCGTATGCCGGGCCTTGCAGATCGTTTTACCGGAAGATCACAACGGCCACCACCAAAATCCCGACGTCGAATTCGGCGACATTTTTCGTTTTTACGACGCTCCGGCCCGAGGGTTTCTGACGTCGGTGCGGTCGGTTCAACGCCGCCGCCGTACCGCGCTCAAGCGTTTGCAGCGTATTCGCGCGCTCCGCGTCCTGCGAAACACGCAGCGAGCGTAGCAGTGAGATCTGAGGTTCGATGATCAAACGTGTCCTTCTACTAATTTCGGATACCGGCGGCGGACATAGAAGCGCTGCGAGCGCTATCGAAGCCGCACTCGACGAGATTAGCACGGGGCCACACGGTGAGGCGCTCTCGATCGAGCATCGCATCGAAGACGTCGCCTCCCACTGCACGTTTCCACTTTCGAAGTTGGGGCCGGCGTACAGCGCGGCCCTTCGTTTTGCACCGCCGCTTTATGGCGCGCTGTATCACGCGACCAATGGCCGGCGGCGCTTTCGCAGCGTCATCCGCTTTTGCGAGCCGCTGTATCGCGAACGCCTGCGCGATCTGTTTTTGAGTTATCGCCCGAGCGTGATCGTTTCGGTTCACCCGCTGCTGAACCACGCCGCCTTGCGCGCGCGCGCCGACGCCGGCATGATTCGCGTTCCGATCATCACGGTCGTGACCGACCTCGGAAAAGTTCACGAAGGCTGGCTCGTGCCGGAAGTCGATGCCGTAGTCGTGCCGGCGCGCGAAGTCTATCAACGCGCCCGGGAACGCGGCATCCCGAGCGACCGCATTTATTATCTGGGCCATCCGGTGCATCCGAAATTCGAGTGCGTCCTCAATACCAAAGCGCAAGTGCGCGCGCAGCTCGCGCTGCCCGCCGACAAAACGATCGCTCTGCTGATGGCAGGCGGCGAAGGTGGCGGTAAGCTGTTGCCGACGACGCTCGCGCTCGCGAAGGCGAAGTTACCGCTGCATCTCGTCGTCGTGACCGGCCGCAACAAGGCGCTTCGCGCCAAGCTCAACGAACTCGCGCCGAGCTTGCCCACGCCGATGACGGTGCTCGGTTATTGCGATAACGTTCCGGAGTTGATGCGCGCGGCGGATCTATTGGTTACGAAAGCGGGCCCCGGTGCGATCGCGGAAGCGAGTCTCGCCGAAGTGCCGGTGGTCGTCTACGACTTCATTCCGGGTCAGGAATTTGGAAATCTCGAGTATGTCCGCACGAACGGCATCGGCGTCGTCGCGCTGACCGCTTCGGACGTCGTGCGCTCCGTGCGGCGCATCGTCGGCAATCTCGAGCGCCTCCAAACGATGCGCGATCGGCAAGCCTCCGTCGCTCCGCGCGGCAGTTCGCGCCGCATCGCCGAGCTGATCGCCAATGTCGCGTGCGGCGAATTGTCGGCCGCTCCGCCGCTCAAACCGATAGCCGCCGCAGCAGCGATCTAGGAAACCGTCGGGAGAGCCGCCGGCGGCGGCGACGATGTGACTGACGCTTTGTCGTGCGTCGTCATGCCGCCGCGGCGCGCCATCGTCGCCGCGCCGACGGCGCCGGCATCGTTACCGAGCGTCGCGATCGCGAGCTTCGTGCGGCCGCGCGGAACCATCGTCGTCAGCTCATCGACGCGCGGACCCAGTGCCGCGAGCATGAAATCGCCGGCGCTCGCGACGCCGCCGCCGAGCGCTACCACTTCGGGATTTACGAAAGCGACGATGTTCGCGATTCCGCGCGCGAGGTCGTCGATGTACCGATTCCACGCTGCGATCGCGTGCGGATCGCCCGCTTCTGCAGCCTTGCGGACTGATTTCGAACCGAGTTTTTCGCCTTTGGTATTCGCGAGCGGACTGCGCGGGAACGAGGGCGCGACCGCGAGCGCGTGACGGATCAACCCCGTGCCGGAAGCCTGCGCCTCGAAACACCCGATCTTGCCGCAATTACAATAGAATCCGTCGGTCGCGCGTATTTGATGGTGGCCGATCTCGCCCGCGCCGCCGAGATTCCCGAGCAGCAATTCGCCCTCGGCGACGATGCCGCCGCCGATGCCCGTGCCGAGCGTCAACAAGACGAAGTTTGCGGTACCGCGGCCGGTGCCGTGCGCGTGTTCGCCGAGGGTCGCACAGCGCGCATCGTTCCCGACGAACACGGGCATTTTATGGCGTTCGCGTAAGCGCGCGCCGAGCGGCGCGTCGTGCCAATTGAAGTTCGGTGAGTAGCGGACGGTACCCGTGCCGAGGTCGATGTTGCCCGGAGAACCGATCCCGATCGCCGAGATCGACTTCTCTTTCGTGGCAGCGAGCGCTTCGTCGATCGCCTGCAACACGATTTTCATGACGGCATCGAAGGTGTGATCCGTGATGTCGTGCTCGGCGCGCGCGCCGATCGTGCCTTGCTCGTCGACGATCGCTGCGAGAACGTGCGAACCGCCGAGGTCGACGCCGATTGTTTTACCGCTCACGCTTCTGCGCTTCGTTCCGGACGGCGGGCTCCCTCGCGCCGGAACACGAATCGCGCTTCATGCCGATAGCCGACGTCGAACTTTCGCCGAAACTCGTAGCCGAACTCGTCGCGACGCGCCGGGACTTGCACGCGCACCCCGAACTCGGCTTTCAAGAAGTTCGCACGGCCCACGTCGTAGCGGACCGCTTGCGCGAGCTCGGCTATGCGGTTACCGAAGGCATCGCGACCACCGGCGTCGTCGGCGTCATCGAAGGCGCGCGTCCCGGAAAAACGATCATGCTGCGCGCCGACATGGATGCCTTGCCGCTGCCCGAGGAAACGGCGCATGAGTACGCTTCGCTCAATGCTGGTCGCATGCACGCTTGTGGTCACGACGGCCACGTCGCGATGCTGCTCGGGGCTGCGCGTCTTATCGCCGAACGCCGCAGCGACGTGTGCGGTAAGCTCGTCCTCTGCTTTCAGCCGGCCGAAGAGGGGCTCGGCGGCGCCAAAGCGATGGTGGAAGAGGGCCTGCTCGAGCGCTTCGGCATCGAGCGCGCGTACGGCTTGCACCTCTTCTCGCAGCTCGCGACGGGCATGCTCGGTTTCCGGGCCGGGCCGTTTTACGCTTCGAGCGATTCCATCGAAATTCGTATCGACGGTCATGGCGGGCATGCCGCGGCTCCGCATCTGTCGGTCGACCCGATTCTCGTGGCGGCCGAATTTGTCGCGTCGGTCCAGAAGATCGTCAGCCGTCAAATCGATCCAATCCAACCTGCAGTCGTCACGATCGGCGCGATCCACGGTGGCACGACGCATAATGTCATTCCGTCGAGCGTTTCGCTGCTCGGCACCGTGCGCGCGTTCGATGCAGAGGTACGCGCAGCGATGGCGCAGCGTATCGAACGCGTCCTCAAAGCGGTCTGCGACGCCTCCGGGGCGAGTTATGCGTTCGACTATCAGTGGCGCTATCCGGTTACCTCGAACGATGCCGCACAAACGGAGTACGTGCGCGCGCTCGCCGAGGCTACCTTCGGAACCGAGCGCGTCGTGACGTCGGCGATGCACATGGGCGCCGAAGACTTCTCGTTCTTTGCCGAACGCGTTCCCGCGTGCTATTTCGTCCTAGGCTCGAACGGCGGCGCGGCTACGAGCTTCCCGCATCATCACGGAAAATTCGACATCGACGAAGCCGCTCTCGAAACCGGCGTGCGGATATTCGGCGCGCTGGCCCTCGACGCCGCATCGCACGCGCCTTAACGCGAGGTACGGCTTGTTTACCGCGCGAGCGGGTTCGCCACGCGATTTCCCGGGTCGTTGTATGCGGAGTAGAGCAGGATAAGTTCGTCGGCTTTACAGCGCGTGACGAGATAGGTCGTGCGGTCGTAGTTGCACGTCTCTTGGGTGCCGTTCTTGAAGGTGTAAGCGAACGTTCCGACGCGGCGGCCCTCGCGTACTTGATCCGGCAGCGGGCTAAACGGTGTTTTGTCGTGCGCTGCCACTCGTAAGAGACCCGCAATGTCAACGTCCAGTTGATTTGCCGTGCCGGAGCGTTGCCACTTGCCGTCGGACAACGTCCAGTAATCGCGGCCGATGATGATCGTCTTGATCGGTTTCCCCTCGAACTCGGTCGTCATCTGGTACCGGTTCGGCGCCTGCCAGACCCCAACGGAACGTACGGTGCCGAGAACGGTCAGCTTATACGACGTGACCGTGCTGAACGCGTGGTAAACCTTAGCCCGCAGGTCGAGAGCCGCCGCTCCGAGCGGCGCCATCGCCGCCACGACGAGAGCGAACGGTAGCGCCAGGGCCGCGCGGCGCACGAAGTGGGGCATTCGAAGTCCTCCGAACATGTCGACGTAACGTTCGTTTCGCGGCGGCCGTCGCGCGAACCGCCCCGGCGCGAGCGGTAGGTCGCGCGCGCCCCGCGAACAAGCGCCGCATGCACGAGACGATCGACCTCATTTCGCACGCGGCGATCCGCGACTTGCGCTCGTTCACCCGGCGCACGGGCCAACCCACGACGCTCGAGTTGATGGATCTCGCGCCGATGGAGCACGTTCAAGAAATCGAGATCACGGAAGAACACATCACGGTTACCTACAATCAAAAGACGGTCCATCGCTACAACGTGAACGAAGTCACGCATAAGGAATGGTCGTATAAGTTTAACGACGATCCGGAATTCGTGCAGGCGATAGGCAAAGTAATCGAACTCGCGAGGAAACACATTCGCGACATGCCGGACAACATCGCGTGCCCGCCGGGTTGTGCCGAATGTTGCAGCGGTTACGAACCGTTCGTCAGCCGGGCCGACGTCGAACGCATCGCGCAACACCTCGGAATGTCGTACGAAGACACCTTAGAGCACTACGTAGTGCGCCGGGATTCGGCGGACGGTTTCAGCGTCGGCTACTTGCGTAAGGTTACGGACGACATCGCCAGTCAATGCGTATTCCTCAAAGGTTCGCGGTCCGGCCGTTACTACTGCGGCATCTACGAGGCGCGCCCGCACGATTGCGGCGCATTTACGCCGATCGGCTGCGAAGACGTCGATGCGAGCCTGCGTCACGACCGCGCCTTCTTGCCCGGCGGCCCTTTCAAACCCAAAACGCGCGTTGGCCCCAAAAGAAAACTGCGCCGGTAAATAGGCTGCACTCGCCATCGCCGCCTTGGTTACGGGCGGATTTTGGCCGGCTTGATTCGCCGATCCTAACTCCGGCGCCGGCACTTGTCTGTGGTGTGCCGTAACTGCTCACCGCCGAGAGCGATGGTTCCAGCCTGTGTTCGACGAAGGCCGGTTTTTGTCGAACGAACAAGCGATATTCAAACCGAATACCGAAACTAGTTGCTTTCTAGATTGGCCGCCAATGTCGAAGATGTACGACGCCATTATTATCGGTGCGGGGCACAACGGGCTCGTGACGGCTGCGTACTTAGCCCGCGCCAAGTGGAAAGTGCTCGTGCTCGAGCGGCGTTACGTCGTCGGCGGAGCGTGCGTGACGGAGACGAACGTCTTTCCCGGTTACAAAGTTTCGACGGCCGCCTATGTCAACAGTCTATTCCGTCCCGAGATCGTTAAAGACTTGAAGCTGCGCGACTTCGGCTTCGAAGTACTCGAACGCAACCCCGCATCGTTTTCGCCGTTTCCCGACGGCCGCCACCTGCTGCTCGGTGGCGAACGCGGCGCCGACGAGCGCGAGATCGCGAAGTTCAGCCGGCGAGATGCAGAACGCTACGGTGCATACGAGCAAATGCTGCAGCGCGTCGCGGCCGTGCTCGAGCCCACGCTCATCGAGACGCCTCCAAACGTCGCGCGTCCGGCGCTCGCGGATCTTTTAAAATTGGGGAAGCTGGGACTCGATTTTAAGAAGCGCGGCAACGCGATCGGGGAAACCGCCGAAATACTTACCGGGGCCGCGCGACCCATCCTCGATCGGTGGTTCGAGTCGGAAGAACTGAAGGCGACCCTCGCCACCGACGCGATTATCGGCGCCTTCGCGGCGCCGTCGATGCCGGGCACGGCGTACGTACTGTTCCATCACGTCATGGGCGAGACCAACGGAAAAAAGGGCGTGTGGAGCTACGTTCGCGGCGGTATGGGCGGCCTGTCTGTGGCTTTGGCCGGATCCGCAGCGGCGAACGGGGCGGAGATCCGGACCAACGCGGAAGTCGCGAACATTATCGTAAGGAACGGCGCCGCCGTCGGGGTCGCGCTCGCGAACGGCGATGAATTTCGCGCGCGCAAGGTCGTCAGCAACGCCGATTGCCGCATTACGTTCGAGAGATTGATGGATTCGAGCGTTTTGCCGCCGGAGTTCGTCGCAGAAATCGGCCGGATCGACTACTCGAGCGCGTCGGTTAAAATTAACGTCGCACTCGACGCGCTACCGAACTTCACGGCGATGCCCGGCTCCGAAGTCGGACCGCAGCACCGCGGCACGATTCACCTCTGCCCGACCCAAGATTATATCGAGCGAGCGTACGACGATGCGAAGTACGGTCGGCCGTCGAGCGAGCCGGTCGTGGAATGCACGCTTCCGTCGTCGGTCGACGACACGCTTGCTCCGCCGGGAAAACACCTTATGTCGATGTTCTGCCAATACGCACCATACACACTCGCGGGCGACGCCGTTTGGGACGGTGCCGCAAACGACGCCTTTGCGGATCGTTGCTTCGATATCGTCGAACGGTACGCGCCCGGTTTCAAGAATTCGGTCGAGGCGCGACAGGTGTTGAGTCCCGTCGATCTGGAGCGCACGTTTAACCTTACCGGCGGCAACATATTCCAGGGAAATATGAGCCTAAGCAATTTATTTATGCTGCGGCCCGCACCGGGCTTTGCCGGCTACAAAACGCCGGTCAAGAACTTGTTCCTCTGCGGTGCCGCGGCGCATCCGGGCGGCGGCGTCATGGGTGCGGCAGGTTGGAACGCCGCTCGCGAGATTCTCAAAACGAAGTAGCTGCCGGGGCGGCCCGCCGTACCTTCGCTTATACCATGTACGTTTTCGGCGGCGCCGCCATGCGCAGAATCGGCCGATCGATCTCGAAGCCCGTTATATTACTCGGCGTGGCGCCGTCGAGTGCGAGTTCGCTCAAAATGCGCCCGAGCACGGACGCGAACTTGAAGGCGTGCCCCGCGCCGACGGCAACGCTGACGTTCGGATGATTCGGCAGCGTGTCGATGACGAAGTCGCGGTCCGGAGTCAACGTATAGAGACACGTCTTGGTCAGCAGTTCGCGGCCCATCGCCGTCGGCAGATGTGACCTTAAGAAGGCTTGCATCCGCCGCGCGATATCGCGATCCGGCTCGAAACCGCGCGTGTCGGGATCGACTGGCTTGCCGCCTGCGTCCTGCGCTACTTTGACGCCCGTTTCGCCGAAAATCGGGAAACCGTAGAACGATGGGTCGTCCATCCAAATCCAAACGGGAAACTGCCCGAGCTCGAATCCGGTGCCGAGCGGTTCGAAATACGTTACCTGTTCTTTCGTGACTTCGAGCGGAATAGATTCGCCGAAGGCTGCCAGCGCACGAGCGCTCCATGGACCGGCTGCGATAACGAGTTTCGCGGCTCGATATGGCGAGCCGTCGACGACGAGTTCTATTCCGTCCGAGGTTTCCCGCAGGGCGTCGATGGACGCGTTCGCCTTAAACGCCGCGCCGTACGACTGTGCCGCACGCTGATGAGCGGCCGTCCCGCGCGCCGCGGCGCAGATGCCCGCGTCCTGTTGATAGACGCCTATGACGTCGTCCGAAATGACGAACATCGGCCAGCGCTCACGAATGGCCGCGGCATCCAGTTGCTCGAACTCGACGTTCTCCGCGCGCATGCTCGCCGCGTACGCGTCGAGTGAGATCGCTCCGTCGCGCGGCCCGAGGTCGAGACCGCCCGTCCGAATGACGATCTGCTCGCCCGTTTGCGCTTCGACATCGCTCCACGCAGCGTACGCTTCTTTGGCGAGGGCGACGTACTGAGGCGTGTGATACGACAGCCGAATGATGCGCGAGTGATCGTGCGACTCACCGCGCACGTGGCCGAGTTCGAACTGCTCGATACCGAGAACGCGTGCGCCGCGTTTAGCGAGCCAGTAGGCGGCTCCGCTGCCGATTCCACCGAGGCCGAGGACCGCAACGTCGACATCACGTTCGTGCATCGTCGCCGAGCCGATCTGAGGCTCTCCTTTCGTAGTTACGTCGCGTCGAGCAGATTGAGATAATGCCGATCGAAAGCGGCGAGCAGCCCTTCCGCTTGGGCGTATGGCCCAGGCGTGTAGGCCCGCGAAGCGACACCGCGCTGCGTGAGTTCGCTCACGCGCCAGTCTTGTCGATTCGTGAGGTCCCAAAAATCGACGGCATCGCTCGGATCAAACCCCGGTCGGGTGGCGACGACGGGATCGAAGAGCCACGCGCAAACCACGCGCGTACGCGTCGGCGACAGCGGCGTTATATAATGCACCATTACATAGTCCGGGTGGAGGCTCAGAAGCATCGTCGGGAATATCGTGTAATAATAGACGCGGTTCGCGTCCTCACCGCCGACCGTGCCGACCGGCGGTCGCGTCGTTACTCCGCTCGTGGTCAAACTCGATCCGGCATGACGCAGCTCGGAGAAGCCGCCGAGAATCGGGCCTTCCGACAAATCGTTGCGGCCGCTGTCGGATGGTGAGAGTTTATCGAGTTGCGGATGAACGAGCGGACAGTGATAACACTCCGAGTAGTTCTGGAAGATCAATTTCCAGTTAGCCGCAATATCGTAGTGAACTTCCCGGACCGTTCGCAAGCCTCCGATATGCCAGCGTGCGAAGCGCTCGAGAAGGGGGGCATAAAGCTGGGAAAACGGTTCCGCCTTTGGATCGAGATTGACGAACACAAAACCGTCGAACGTAGCGACCGCGGCTTCGTGCAGCGGATAATCTGCGCGCGAAAAACCAGGCACTTTCTGCATGTTTCGGGCCGCGAGCAGCGTACCGTCGAGGCCGTACGTCCAAGCGTGATACGGGCATTGAATGGAAGCAGTAAAATGGCCGGCCGTCGCTTCGCAGATGCGCGTTCCGCGGTGCCGGCAGACATTAAAGAAAGCGCGGATGTTACCGATTCGGTCGCGCGTCACGATCAGGCTCTCTTCGGCGATGTGGACGACGACGAAGTCGCCCGGCCGGGCGAGCTTCTCTTCTCGCGCGACGCAACACCAGCTACGCGCGAAGATGCCGGCCCGCTCTCGCGCGAAGACCTCATCCGACGTATAATAGCTACCTTCGAGCGTCGTCGCCGCCATCGGCAACTCCGGCTTACTAAACGCGCGCACGCTGCGATAATTAGCTACGCGACGGTCGAGTCCGCCTGTGGGACCCGAGAACGGGAGGCGATGCGCGCGCGACGAACGGCGCTAGCGTGCCGGAGCAAGATGCGGACGATCTCGACGTACGTTTGATCGATGCCTTGCAGAACAACGCTCTTTCGACTCTGGCCGAACTCGGCGCCCTCGTCGGTCTCAAACGTCCAGCCGTTCACGAGCGCATCAAGCGGCTCGAAGATCGCGGCTATATCATAGGCTACGGAGCGAAGATCGACTACGCGCGACTGGGACTGGGTCTGGTCGCACTCGTGAGTATCTACACGCTGCCCGGCATCGAATACGAGCGATTTTACAACGAACTTGCCGCGCTTCCCGAAGTGACCGTCGTCTATAGCGTCGCTGGTGAAGAATCGTTCGTCGTCAACGTCGTTACGCGGTCGACGGGGCACCTGGACGACTTTCTCGCGCGCTTGCAAAGCGTACGGGGCATCGCCCGCACGAAGACCGCCGTCGTTCTGTCGACGCCGTTCGCGCGTCGCAGCGTTCCGGTCGAACGATTGATGGACGATAGGTAGCGCCTTGCATGCTTGAGCGTCCGCAAAGTATCGATTCGGATCCGGAGGCCGACGCCGTTTCCGTCGTTCGACTTCGGCGAAGCCTCGGCGTCGTCGACGTCGCCCTGTTCTTCATCGTCGCCGGATCGAATCTGCAATGGGTCACGACCGCCGCCAGAGCCGGCGCCTCGTCGCTCGTCGTTTGGATCGTCGGCGCTTTGACGATGTTCGTTCCGATCGCCCTCGTCGTCGTCTATTTGTCGTCGCTCTACCCCGAAGAAGGCGGCATGTACGTCTGGAGTAAGCGCGCGTTCGGACCGTTCGCGGGCTTTATGACCGGCTGGACGTACTGGACGAGCAACTTACCGTACTTCCCGGCGCTGCTGTATTTTGCCGCAGGTAACGCGCTGTACGTTACGGGCGGCGACGGCGGTTCGCTCGCAAACTCTCCCGCGTTCTTTATCGCCGTCGCACTCGCGGGGCTCATCATCGGGACGGTAGTCAATATTCTCGGCCTGAGCGTCGGTAAGTGGCTCACCAACATCGGCGCGATCAGCCGTTGGATTGCGACGCTGCTGCTCATCGGACTCGGGGCGTTCGTTTGGTTTCGCTTTGGCCCCGCCACCGTAATCGATGCTACGACGGTGCGTCCCGCGCTCGAACTCAAGAACCTTATTTTTTGGTCGGTGATCGCGTTCGCATGGGTCGGTCCCGAGGCGATTTCGTTTATGGCCGGCGAAATCAAGCAGCCCCGCCGCGCCATTGCGGTCGGTCTCACGGTCGCGGCTCCGGTCATCGCCGCAATCTACGTCCTCGGCACGGCGAGCGTTCTCGCCCTCTTGCCGGCGGGCGACGTCAATCCATCGTCCGGCGTTATGCAGGCACTCGCGCGAGCTTCGACCCGGCTCGGCTGGCCCGCACTTACGCCCGTCGCGGCGGTCCTCGTCGCCGTCAGTTGTATGGGGAGCGTGGGAGCATGGCTCGGAGCCGCGGCGCGGATTCCGTTCGTTGCCGGAGTCGACCGCTATCTGCCGGCAAGCTTCGGCCGGATGCACCCGCGCTACGGCTCGCCCATGACTGCGCTCGTCGTGCAATCCGCGATTGCCGCGATCTTCATCGTCTTAGGGCAAAGTGGAACGACGGTGAAAGGCGCCTATGACGTACTCGTCAGTACGACGGTTATCATTACTCTTCTGCCGTTCATCTATCTTTTCGCGTCGGCCATTCGCCTGGGTCCCGTCGCCGCTAACGAACGAGCCGCGCGTATTCCAGGCGGCCGACGCACCATCGTAGCAGCGTCGGCGCTCGGTCTGCTGACGACCGTGTGTGCGATCGCGCTCGCACTCGTACCGGCAGAAGACGATCCGACAAAGCTCCTGACGTTCGTGAAGATCGTCGGCATGACGCTCCTTACCGTCGGCGCGGGCGTCGCGCTCTACGTTTCGGCCCCCGGACGTCGCGAGCGCAAGACGTTACTTTCTCCGGCAAGTATAGGCGAGCCATAGCGTCGGAACCCGCCGTTCGATCGCGTTTTGCAGCGATCGTATGGAGGATCACCCAAACGGCCGCTAAAGGGTAGGCGGAGTTCGGTTGATGCGAGGTTCATGCGATGACGTATCGGTATTGTACCCGTCTTTTCAGCATTTTGTTCGTCATTTTGGCGATTTCGTCGAAACCGGTGCTCGCTGGTACGACGGGCGGCCTCAGCGGTCGCGTCTTAGACGGAGCGACTCCCGTCGCGCAAGCGAACGTCGCGGTCGTCAGTCCCTCGCAAAGCGCGACGACGACGACGGATGCGGCCGGCCGGTTCTCATTCGTATCGCTCGCCCCCGACACGTACGCGCTTTCGATCGAAAAAAGCGGTTACGATCCGGTCACGGTTAGCGGCGTTACGATCGCAGCGGACTCGCAGCAAACACAGTCGTTAACGCTCAAACGCACGTTGCGAACCATCGGGCGCGTGAGTTCGCGAGCGCCGGGCAATTTGGTTAGCCCGGGCACGACGGCCGACGTGTATTCCGTCAACAGCGCGCAACAAGACCGCGTCGCTTCGCTCGGCGGCGGTGGAAATTTGAACAGCGCATACTCTGCGATTGCGAGCGTCCCGGGCGCCTACGTGCCGCTCAACCAGACGGGCTACAACCAGGCGCTGCACATCCGCGGCGGCGACAGCGGCGAAGTCGGTTACGAGCTCGACGGGATCCCAGTCAACCGCGGGTTCGATAATTACCCCTCGGGTTCGGCGTCGTCGCTCGGGCAGCAAGAACTGCAGGTCTACACCGGCGCCTCGCCCGCCGACTCGGAAGCGCAAGGGTTATCCGGATCGATCAATCAGGTTATCAAGACGGGCTCGTACCCCGCGTATGCGCAGCTCGACTTCGGCGCCGGCAGCCCCGCTTTTTATCATTCGCTAAACGCCGAAATCGGCGGCGCCAATCAACAGCGTACGTTCTCATACTACGTCGCCGTCGGCGGCTTCAATCAAGACCATCGGTACGTCGATCAGTTCAACGCGCAGTCGGTGAGCAACGCTTTCGGCCCGATTCTCTTTGGGTGTCCGGGCACGGGCGCTCCGCCCTCGTGCTTCCAGAACGGCTTACCCGCAGTCGGGGCCGCAGGCGTACCCGGTTACGCGCTCGGCAATTATGCGTTCGGCGGCAATCAGGGTGCGATCTCGGACCTTGCGACGCGCTCGACGATCGTTAATCTGCACTTCGGCATTCCGCACAAATCGGGCGGTATCAAAGACGACGTCCAGCTGCTGTACGACAACGACCAGATTTGGACGTCGATCTTCAGTTCGGCGCTCGATGAGGGACTGAATAACGTGCAGTCTTACGGCGGTACGCACTCGCTCTACTACACGGATAGCTGGCAATACGGCGGCGCTTTGGGCACGCTGCTGCCGAACAACTATCAGTCGCTCGTCACGCCGTATTTATTTCCGTCGTCCCCGCGCAACCGCGCTTTCGGCGATCCTATTCCCCTCGACGCCCGCGACGTGCAGCTCAACGCGCAGAGCATCGTCAAGCTGCAATATCAAAAGAACTTTAGCTCGGCCGCGTATCTGCGAGTCTACGGCTACACCTATTACTCGAACTACATCGCCACGGGGCCAAATTCGTCGTATCAGCCGTACACCGGACTCGATTCGGGCGACTACGAAGTAAGTTCGCACACGCGCGGTCTCAGTGCCAGCTTCGTGGCGCAAATCGCCGCGCACCATCTGCTCGACGTTCAGGCATCGTATACGGGTTCTACGTCGCTGCGGCAGTACAACGAGCAAATGTTCGGCCTCGCCGACAACTTTGCGGTTTTAGTGAACCCGAACGACCTCACGAGCGGCACGTGTTATGCGGCACCGGCGAGCGGAACGGCGGCGACGGCCACCACGTGCAACGGCGGAGCCACCTTATCCGTCGCGACCCCGCCGACGTTCGCGACGCTGTCCGGCATCGGCTGCGCGACGCACGGCTTGCCGGTCGGCTGTACGGCGGCACTGCCAAGCGCGAGCGGCTTAACGTGTGGCAGCGGCGCTTGCGGCTTTTACGTGATTGAGAACGGGCGTTACGGCCCGAATAATGCCGTCAAACCGATCTTTACCGGTTACTCGATCACCGATCAGTTCAAACCAACCGACAGGCTGACGTTCAACCTCGGACTTCGTCTTGATCGCTATACCTATACCGGCGCCGATACGACGGGTAGTCCGGCCCGCGCGTTCTTGTTTAACGCGTACAACAAAGACACGTGCTATAACACGCAGAGCTTGCAGCTCATCGATAAGACGTCGCTGCCGACGCCGCTCGCGATCACGGCGCCATGCTCGGCCGAGGGGCCGAACTACCAGGCGATCTCACTACAGAACGTGCCCGGCAACTCTGCTTTCAATATCTTGCAGCCACGCCTCGGCGCCACCTACAGCTTAGGGCCGAACACGGTATTGCGGGCCAGCTACGGCAAGTACAACGAGCAACCAAGTGCCGCGTACGAGCAATACGACGCGTTGCAACAGAACTTGCCGGATTTGCTCGGCCCGAGCTTTTACTCGTATGGATTCACGACACCGGGGCATTCGGTACGACCTTCCATCTCATACAACGCCGACTTCTCGCTCGAACACCACTTCGCGAACAGCGACGTCTCGCTGAAATTGACGCCGTTCTTGCGCCAGACGCACGATCAAGTCGAAAACTTCGTGCTCAACCAGAAAGCCGGCCTCGTCTCGGGGCTCAACATCGGCCAGCAGACCTCGCGCGGCTTCGAGTTCGCGCTGAGCAAAGGCGATTTCGGGCGCAACGGATTCGCATCTACGTTGTCGTTTGCGTACACGAACAGCTACGTCAAGTTCGCGATTTTGCCGAACGGAAGCACCATCGTCTCGCCCATCAACGGCGACATCCAACAGTACAATGCCTATACATCCTTTTGCAGTTCGCATGCCGCCGATCCGCGCTGCGGCGGCGTCGATGCGGCGGGCAACCCTTTAGTGCTTCCGACCAATGGCTCCGCAGCTTCGCCGTGTTATGCGGCAAGCGTCTCCGTCGCGTGCAACGCGCCCGGCGCCGTCGCGAACCCCTACTGGAACGCGCCGCCCCAACCGTTGCTCGATCCGAACGCTCGCTATCTGCCGTACACGAACTTCCCGGCCGCAATCGGTTCCGGCGCCAATTCGTTTTCGTACCCGTACGTCGCGACGCTGGTCCTCAACTACAAACACGACCGCTTCGCGGTTACGCCGTCGCTGCAGTTTCAAGCCGGTAATCGCTACGGCGCACCGGAAACGACGCCCGGCATCGATCCCGCAGCCGCCCTCTGCACGGCTTCGGGGCGCGGCGCCGGCAACGATCCGCGCTATCCGTACGGCGCGGCCGGCGGCGGCGCGTTCGATGCTTCCGCGTGCGGCCCCGCCGGGCAACTCGCCGCGATTCCCGATCCGTATACCGGACACTTCGATGCGATCGGCGAGTTTCGTCAACCGGCGCAGCTCCTCGGCAACCTGCGACTATCATACCGAGCGACGAAGAACGTCGAAGTCGTCGCGACGTTGACGAACGTGATCAGTCGCTGCTTCGGCGGGCAACGCACGGCCTTCACATACTTGTTGAGCGATCAAGTCTGCAGCTACGGCAGCTTGAGCAATTTCGTCTCACCGGTCGGCAACGTGTACAACCCCGGCGACAACGTCCAAACGTTTCTCCGTTACCCGTATCAGCCGAGCTTCGGTTCCTATAACGACCTCTCGGGCTCGACGCTGCAACCGTTCGGCGCGTACGTCAACGTCAGACTTCGCATTTGATGGTCTCGCGGCGACGTTGCGCGCGTCGCGCCGGACGACGATAGCGATCGCGGTAGTGTCATGCGTCCTCGCGCTCCTGTTCGTTGCAAGGCTCGCGGGCGCGTATCGCGCATGGCGCGTGGTCGTAAGCGCCGGTATATGCATCTCCGCCATCGGCTTCTTCGCTGCATCGGCGACCGCCGGCGAGCCGAGCGCGCGCGCCGTCTCGCCGCGCGCGACGGAAGTTCCGTTCGCTTCGCTGCATTATCGCAATATCGGACCTGCGATCGCAGGTGGACGAGTCGCGGCCGTCGCCGGCAGCGACCTCGATCCCTATTTGTATCTCGTCGGCGCCGCGGGCGGCGGCGTGTTTCGAACGCGCAACGGCGGCGTGACCTGGGACGACCTCTGGGCGAACCAACCCGTGGGTGCGATCGGAGCGCTCGCGATAGCGCCGTCCGATTCACGCGTCATGTGGGTCGGAACGGGGGAAGCCAAACCGCGCAACGACGCTTCGTACGGGGACGGCGTGTGGGTCAGCGAAGACGGCGGCAACCACTTCGCACATCGCGGTCTCGAGCGATCGTATGCGATCTCGAAAATTCTCGTCGATCCGAGCGACCCGCATGTCGCGCTCGCGGGCGCGCTCGGCACCCCGTTCGCCGACTCACGTTCGCGCGGCGTTTATCGCACGATCGACGGCGGCCGCACGTGGCAGCAAACGCTCTACGTCGGGCCGGCGAGCGGCATCGCCGATCTCGCTTGGGACGCGGGCGGCAAACTCGTCTTTGCCGCCGTGTGGCAGTTCCGGCGCGTGCCGTGGACGTTTTCCAGCGGCGGCCCCGTCGACGGCTTGTGGCGTTCGAGCGACGGCGGCGTGACCTGGACGAAGCTCGATGGAAACGGGCTGCCGCCGGGCGACATGGGACGGATCGGCGTCGCGATCGCGCCGAGCGACCCGCAGCGCGTGTACGCGGTGATTCAATCGAAACGCGGAATTGCGTGGCGATCCGACGACGGCGGCGATACTTGGCACAAAATCAGCGGCGACACCGAGCTCAATCAACGGCCATTCTATAATTCGCGCGTTTCGGTCGATCCGACGAACCCGGATCACGCGTACTTCTCCGCGGAAAATCTGATGGAGACGCGCGACGGCGGCAAGACGTATCGCGAACTGCGCGGCGCGATCCATCAAGATCATCACGGCTTATGGATCGCGCGAGACGGTAAGCGCATGATCGATGCGAACGACGGCGGGGCGCCGATCTCGCTCGACGCCGGCCGCGTTTGGGACTGGCGCGCAAACTTGACCATCGCGCAGATCTATCACGTCGGCTTCGACGACCGAAACCCTTACAACGTCTGCGGTGGACTGCAAGATAACGACGCGTTTTGCGGTCCTTCCAACAGCCTGAGCTCCCTCGGCATTCGAGCCGGAGCGTGGCACGACGTGGGTAACGACGGCGACGGCTCGTGGGTGTGGCCGGAGCCGCGGCGGCCGGATGCCGTCTGGAACGTGGGCGTCGCGTCGCTCAACGGTCAACTCGGCATCTTTCACCTGCCGACGCGCGAAAATATCGACATCTCGCCATACGTTTACGATACCAACGGACGCGCGCTCGCGGGCGTCCCATACCGCTTCGATTGGGAAGCGCCGCTCGCGTTTTCGCCGCGCGATCCGGGCGTCGCCTATTTCGGCGGCAACGTCGTCTTCGCCACGCGCGATCGCGGAAAACACTGGCGCCGTATC
>JALYUE010000041.1 GCA_030853925.1 Vulcanimicrobiota bacterium
CCGGCGACCGCGCGCAATCGGGCGCCTTGCTCGCGACGATCGAGAACGATCAAATTCTTTCGAACGTGCGCGGCGGGGAAGCGGCCGTCGACTCCGCAAGCGGTAAAGCGCGCAGCGTCGCCGAGGCAAACGCCGTTTTGCCCGAACAGAATCGCTCTTCGATCGTACAAGCGCAGGCCGCGGTCGTCGCCGCGCGTTCGCAGCTCACGCAAGCCGAGCAAGACGTCGTCGCAGGTTCGCAATCGGGTCTCGGTTACGGCGGCCAAACGGCCGAAGAACAACGGTTGGCGGCCGACGCCGCGCTCGCGAAAGCGAGCACCGATCTGCACGAAGCCAAACGCACTTTCGACGCCAATGGCGACCTGTACCGGCAGAAAGGGATTTCGCGCGACGCGCTGATGCAGTCGCAGGCGCGCTACGAAGAAGCGCAAGTATCGTACGATCAAGCCAAACGCGAACGGACGATCCTGGGCGGCACGCTCGGACGAGCGAAGCAAGTACTGCGCGAACGCGTCCGCTCCGCACGAGACGGCTTGCGGCAAGCCACGGCCGCACTTGCCGCCGCGCAAGCGAATGCGCGCCAATCCAAATCGGGCGACTTGCAAGCCGCGCAGGCGGACGTAGCGCGGGCGCGCGACGACGCTGCGTACTCGCGTTCGCAGGCCGAGCGGCTCGACGTGCGGGCCCCGTTCGGCGGCATCGTACAAAGCGTCGCGTCGCAAACCGGTGACAGCCTGCGCCCGATCGCACCGGGCGATTCGGTACAGGCGGGTCAAGCGCTCTTCACGTTGGCCGTCGACACGAATTTCGTCGTGCGCACGAAAGTCGACGAGCAGGACGTCGCCGGCATTCGTCTCGGTCAGCGCGCCATCGTCAGCGGCGAAGATTTCGGCGGCGCCAAGCTGTCCGGCCACGTCGTCGCCATCTCGCCCGTCGCGCAGCGTTCCGACGATCCGTCCAACACGTCGCGCCAGATCGTCACGACGATCGCGCTCGACAAGAAGCTGCCATTCTTACGCGATGGGATGAGCGTCGACGTCGATATCGTCACACGCGCCGAACGACACGTGCTCGCCGTGCCGGCGGATGCGTTACGTCGCGACGCGGGCGGCGACTACGTTCTGCGCGTGCGCGACGGTATCGCGCAGCGCGCGCCCGTGAAGCTCGGCGCGCACAACGATACGGCGGTCGTCGTCCGCTCGGGCCTCAACGCCCGCGACACGCTCGTCGTTGAGAAAAACAACGACGTCGTGCCCGGCACGGCGGTCGAGCCCGCGCCGGCAGCGACACCTGCGTGAATCGCTTTCTCGCGTACGCACTCGAAGCGCTGGACGCAATATGGCGCAATCGCGCGCGCTCGATCCTCACTATGCTTGGCTTGATCGTCGGCACGGCGTCCGTCATCGCGGTACTCGGAATCGGGCAAGCGGCATCCGGCGGCATACAGGCGACGCTCGGCTCGTTCGGCGATCCCGGTTTTCTCTTCCACGTCGACCCCAATCAAGACGATCCGACGGCGGCGCAACTTCAGTATCGCGACGCGGCCGCGGTACTAGCTGAAAATCCCGGCAGCCTCGAACACGTCTACGCGAACTTCGAACGTACGTATCACGTGAAAGCGAACGGCGTGGACTACATTACCTCCGTCGAAAGCGCGCCGCCGGTCGCGTTCGACACGCTGACGCTGCACGCCGGGCGGCGCATCGGCCCGGCCGACGTCGCGGGCGGCGCGCACGTCACGCTGCTAACGCAATCGCTCGAACGGCGCTTCTTCGGCGGCGAAGCGCTCGGCCGCATCGTGCGCATCGACGGGGTCCGCTTTCGCGTAATCGGCGTCTACGACGATCTCAAAGCCGGTATCTTCAATACGGCCGACCAATCCGATTATTGCGAGATACCGGAGTCGACGTTTCACGAAATCGCGCCGGGACCGGTCGACTCGCTGCGCGTGTATCCGAAAAACGGCGTCGCGCTCGACGAAGTCCGGGAGGCCGTTACCGCGAGTCTGCGGCGCATTCACGGGCCGCGAGCGCAATACCAAATTCAGGACGTCCTGGCGTTCCTCGGCGCTTTCGAAAAGACGATCCAAGTCGTCGCTTACGGCCTGACCGCAATCGGCGGCGTCGCGTTACTCGTGGCCGGTATCGGCGTGATGAATATCATGCTCGTCTCCGTCACGGAACGGACGAGAGAGATCGGGATCCGCAAAGCGATCGGCGGCAGCAGCGCCGACATCACGCTGCAATTTCTCATGGAAGCCGTTATTTTATCGCTGCTTGGCGGCGGCGCCGGCATGCTGCTCGGCATAGCGTTCGTGGTCCTCGCTTACGGCGTCGTGCAAAGTTACCTCGGACCGGCGCCGATTCCGTGGGCGATCGTCGTCTTTGTCGCAGTCGGCTTCTCGACGCTCGTCGGTATCGTGTTCGGCACGTATCCCGCCGTGCGCGCGGGCAAACTCGATCCGATCGAGGCGCTGCGTTCGTGACGGGCGCGCGGTAGTGCTGCGGCAAGTCGGGCCGTTCTTCAGCGAAGCGGCGGGCGTACTTCTCGGCAACCGCACGCGGTCCGCGCTTACGGTGCTCGGCCTCATTATCGGAGTTGCGGCCGTCATCGCGATTCAAATTTTAGGCAAAGGCATGGCCGGCGCGGTAACGGGCGTCCTCGGCACCCTGAACGATCGCAGCTTTTACGTTTTCCCGAACTCGCGGCAGGCGGACGTACTCAAAGCCGCATTGCGCTATAGAGACATCGCGCGCACCGTCGACCTCTTCGACAACATCGCCGTCGCGCTGCCCGCGGGTTCCGTCACCCGCCTCGTGACGAGCGGGCACGCCCGCGCGCGGCTCGCGCTTTCGAGCGATTCCGACATCAGTTTCGCGACGGTGCCGCTCGTTTACGGCCGGCCGCTTTCGCGCGAGGACGTTGCAGGCAGCGCGCACGTGTGCGTGCTGGCCGACGCGGGCTACAAGCGGCTTTTCCCGGCAGGCGGCGACCCGGTCGGGACGAGCGTGCGTGTGGCCGAGCGCCGCTTTACGATCGTCGGCGTGCAAGGTCCGCCCACGCAAGGCATTATCCCGGTCAACTTCGGCGGCGATATTTTCATCCCATACACGACGTACGTGCGCGAATACTTGCGCTCGCGGCCGCTCTACGCCGCGCGCTTCCTCGTTAAAGATACGGGCCGGCTAGCGGAAACCGAAGCCGCCGTCGTGCGCTATTTCAAGAGCGCGAAGCAAGGCCGCGCCGAATACCAAACCTTCGATCGCAAATCGTTTTCCGCGACGATCGACGGCATCTTCGCCGCGCTGACGCTCGTGATCGCGCTCATCGGCGCCGTATCGCTGCTGGTCGCCGGCATCGGGATCATGAACATCATGCTCGTCTCGGTGACCGAACGCACGCGCGAGATCGGCGTGCGCAAAGCGATCGGCGCCACGAGCTTCCAGATCCTCGCGCAATTCTTTATCGAAGCGCTGCTGCTCTCGCTCGTCGGCTGCGGCATCGGGCTCGTGCTTGGAGTCGCGATCGGGGCGCTGGTCGACCGGTTCGCACTGGTCGCGATCTCGGGAGTCGTGCCCGCGCTGCCCTGGCTGCAATCGATCTCGATCGCCGTCGGCTTTGCGACCCTCGTGACGCTCGCGTTCGGAACGTATCCGGCCTTCCGCGCCGCGCGGCTCGACCCGATCGAAGCCTTGCGCTATGAGTGACCCACCGCCCGGGCACGAAGCGATCGTCATGCGGGACGTCGTCAAAACGTACGCCGGCGGAGCGCTCGAAGTACAGGCCTTACGTGGCGTCAGCTTCACGGTCGAGCGCGGCGAATATGTCGCCATCATGGGGCCCTCGGGCTCGGGCAAATCGACCTTAATGAACCTGATCGGGTGCCTCGATCGGCCGACCGCGGGCAGCTACCGGCTCGACGGCATCGACGTCGGGACGCTCGACGACAACGCCCTAGCCGCGATCCGCCTGCGCAAGCTCGGGTTCGTGTTTCAAGGCTTCAATCTGCTGGCGCGGACGACCGCGCTCAAGAACGTCGCGCTGCCGCTTTTTTACGCTGGTGTCGCGCCGCGCGATCGCGAGCGGGCGGCCGCGAGGATGCTGGCGGAGGTGGGACTCGGCGACCGCGGGACGCACAAGCCGAGCGAGCTTTCCGGCGGCCAGCAACAGCGCGTCGCGATCGCCCGGGCGCTCGTGAACGATCCGGCCGTGCTGCTCGCCGACGAACCGACGGGCAACCTCGACTCGGTCACGAGCGAAGAGATTCTCTCCCTGTTCGGACAACTGAACCGCACGGGCAGGACCGTCATCATGGTTACCCACGACCCGGAAACCGCGCGGCATGCCGAACGCGTTATAACGGTACGCGACGGACGCATCGTCCCCGGCGACGGTAGATTAGAATTCCGAGAAAAGTATACTGCGACGCGTGACATCGGCCGGCCGAGCGAGTAGCGCGTCTCACACGCCCACCGTTTTGGAGAATCCACCGAATCATGCAGAAAATGCGCATCGTGCCGACGCTCATCGTCGGGCTCGCGGGCGCCGTCATCGGAAGTTTTTCGATGATGTTGTACGCGAGCACACATTTCGCCGGCATCGCCGGCCCCGGCAACACGCCGCCGGCGGTCGCCGCCGCCCCGCTCTCGGGGAGCAGCGATCAAGAGCGGATTATCGGCGCGGTCAAACGCGTCGCCCCGTCCGTCGTGGCGCTCAACGTCAGCGTCAACGGCCAGCAGATGATCCCGCAGGATCCTTTCTCACAGTTTTTCGGCCAGCCGGGGAGCCCCCAGCGCGTCCAGCGCTTCAAGGCGCGCGCTTCCGGCTCGGGCTTCGTCTACTCCCGTAGCGGCACGAGCGCCGTCATCGTCACGAACGCGCACGTGGTTCGCCCGCCCAATGGAGCGAGCGTTAGCGACATTCAAGTCGTCTTTCAGAACGGCGAACACGTTCCCGGCCACGTTTATGCGGCCAACGTCGGGTCCGACCTCGCGCTCGTCAAAGTCGACGGCGTCAAGGAAGTCCCGCCGCCCGTCGAAATCGCCGACTCGAGCAAAGTGCAATCGGGTCAGTGGGCCATCGCCATCGGCGAGCCGTTCGAACTCAAGCAGTCGGTCTCGCTCGGCGTCGTTTCGGGCTTCAACCGCGACGAGACGATCGGCACGGAGAATGGCGGCGGGCAGATCAGCTTTAAAGGACTCTTGCAAACCTCCGCGCCGATCAACCCCGGAAATTCCGGCGGCCCGCTGATCGACGTGGAAGGCCGCCTCATCGGCGTCAACCAGTCGACCGCGAACCCGCAGGCCGGCGCGCAGGGCATCGGCTTCGCGATCCCCGCGTCGACCGTTCGAGAGCAGGTCGCGGCGCTCGAGAAGAGCCCGGGCGTCCATCAGGGCACGAACGCAGGCTTCATCGGTGCGGGTCTTGCGACCGTAACGCCCGACCTCGGCGTGCAGCTCAACTACCGCGGTAAAGGTGTAGCCGTCGCCCAAGTGCTCGGCGGCGGACCGGCCGACCAGGCAGGCTTGCAAGCCGGCGACGTCATTCAGAAAGTCAACGGCACGGACGTCACGACCGACGCGGCGGTCGTCAAGGCGATCCGCGCTACCAAACCCGGCGGTACGATCAACATGCAAGTCTGGAGCGGCGGCGTCAAAAAGCTCGTGATCGTGAAAGTTCAGGAGCGCCCGGCCGAAACGAGCCAACTGCAAGCGCCCGATCCGAACGCCCAGGAACCGAATCAACAACCTTAGATCTGGGCCGACGGAAAAGTGATGAAGAGGCCCGCGGGAGCGAAACCCTGCGGGCCTCTTCGCGTATCTTAAGAGGCGGAAATGATCTCGCGCCGGGATTTTAGTGTGCGGCGCATCCTTGATTGTCGATAAGCGGCAAGGCGAAGCTCGGGGCGACCCGGGGTCGCGAGCATTACGCTCGCGTGCAGATGGTCCACGACGATCGGAAAGAGGACAATAACTTATGGCAAAAGTGGTCGGTATCGACCTCGGCACGACGAATTCGGTCGTCGCCGTCATGGAAGGGCAGACGCCCGCGGTCATCGCGAACTCGGAGGGAAGCCGCACGACGCCGTCCGTCGTCGCTTTCACGAAGACGGGCGAACGGCTCGTGGGACAACTTGCGAAACGCCAGGCCGTCACGAATCCGGAACGCACGATCCGGTCGATCAAGCGGCACATGGGCACGAGCCACCCGACGAAGATCGACGGCAAGGATTATACGCCGCAAGAAATTTCGGCGATGGTGCTGCAGAAGCTCGTCAACGATGCGTCGACCTATCTTGGCGAACGCGTCACCAAAGCCGTCATCACGGTGCCCGCGTATTTCAACGACGCGCAGCGCCAGGCGACCAAAGACGCCGGCCGCATCGCCGGACTTGACGTCCTGCGCATCATCAACGAGCCGACGGCCGCAGCGCTCGCCTACGGCCTCGACCGAAAAGGCTCCGAGACGATCCTCGTTTGGGACCTCGGCGGCGGTACGTTCGACGTCTCGATCCTCGAAGTGGGCGACGGCGTCTTCGAAGTGAAGTCGACCAACGGCGACACAAAACTCGGCGGCGACGATTACGACGAGCGCGTCGTGCAATGGCTCGTCAACGAATTCCGTAAGGATCAAGGCATCGATCTGAGCGCCGATAAGCAGGCCTTACAGCGCCTGACGGAAGCGGCCGAGAAGGCGAAGATCGAACTCTCGACATTGACCCAGACCAACATCAATCTGCCGTTCATCACGGCCGATGCGAGCGGTCCGAAGCACCTCGACATCACGCTGACCCGCGCCGATTTCGAGCGCCTCGTCAGCGATCTGACGGACCGCATGGTCGGCCCGTTCAAAGCCGCCCTTGCCGACGCCAAAGTCGACGTCAACGCCATCAACGAAGTCGTTATGGTCGGCGGCTCGACGCGCATGCCGCTCGTTCAGGATCTCGTCAAGAAACTGACGGGCAAAGAGACGCTCAACCAGTCGGTCAACCCGGATGAAGTCGTCGCCATCGGCGCGGCCATTCAAGCGGGCGTGCTCGCGGGCGAAGTTCGCGACGTCGTTCTGCTCGACGTCACCCCGCTGTCGCTCGGACTCGAGACGCTCGGCGGCGTATACACGAAGCTGATCGATCGCAACACGACGATTCCTACGAAGAAGTCGCAAGTGTTCACGACGGCCGAAGACGGCCAGACCTCGGTCGACATCTCGATCTTCCAAGGCGAACGCGAAATGGCGCGCGACAACAAGAGCCTCGGCCAATTCCGGCTCGAAGGTATCCCGGCGGCACCGCGCGGGATTCCGCAGATCGAGGTCGCGTTCAACATCGACGCCAATGGCATCGTGAACGTGTCCGCCAAAGATCTCGGCACGGGCAAAGAACAGGCGATCACGATCACCGCATCGACGAATCTTTCCAAAGAGGAAGTCGACCGCATGGTGCGCGATGCCGAAGCGAGCGCTGCGGACGACAGCCGTAAGAAGGAAGAGGCCGAAACGCGCAACCGCGCCTCGAGCCTAATCTACTCGACCGAGAAGTCGCTCAAAGAGATCGGCGACAAACTCGATGAATCGGCCAAAGCCGACGTCGAGAGCAGTCTTACGGAGTTGCGCCGCGTCAGCGAAAACGGCACCGCGGCCGAAGTCAAAGCGGCGACCGACAAGCTCGAGCAGGCGTCGTATAAACTCGCCGAAGCGCTCTACCAGAAGACGGGCGCAGCAGCCGGCGCATCCGCGAACGGCAGCGCTAACGGAAGCCCGAACGGCGCCGCGACCGAGGAGCCGACTGCGCCTGCCGAAGACGTCATCGACGCCGAGTTCAAGGAAGCTCGTTAGAGCGCGCTCTAACGAGCTACGCCTCCGGGTGTGCCCTACGGCGTGGAGGAGAGTTGAAAAACGGGTGCGCCTAAGGGCGCAGTCTCGGGGG
>JALYUE010000029.1 GCA_030853925.1 Vulcanimicrobiota bacterium
GCCACGTACGGCGTACCGCACGACGGCTTGCGGGTCGCGGTCTTGGACATCGGCGGCGGAAGTACCGAATGCGCCGTGGGGCGCGACGGGCTGCTGCTCGACCTGCGTTCGATCGAAGTGGGCTCGGTCCGCCTGGCGGAACGCTTTCCGGCGTTGCTCGGGGAGTCGGCCGGCGCGCCCGCGCACGCCGCCGCGAAGGAAGCGCGCGTCGCGATCGCCGGCATGCTCGGGCCGCTGCACGCACTGCGTCCGGTCGCCGCGTTGCGTTGCGTGGCCGGTACGCCGCTTACGATTGCGGCGGTGATTGCGGCCTCGCACGTCGATCGTGTGAGCGGGTCGCGGCTTTCGCTCGCGGAACTCGATGCAACGATCGATCGGCTCTTGGATCTGCACCTCGAGGAACGCCGCGTGCTCGCGGGCATGCTCGCGCAGCGTGCCGATATCATCGTAGGCGGGGCGCTCGTGCTCTCGGAAGCCTTTCGGGCGCTCGAGATCGAGACCGGGTTGCTCGAATCCAACGATCTGCTGCTGGGATACCTGCTGATGCAGCGCGATCGCGACGACGCTCGCACGAAGTGAGGGCCGAGGCGCGAGGCGAAGGGATGCCTTAGGGATGATGGTGGAATCGGTAGACACAGCAGACTTAAAATTTGCCGCTCGAAAGAGCATCCGAGTTCGAGTCTCGGTCGTCCCATCGCACGCTCCGACTTTTAACGAGCAGGGCCGCCGGCGTTAAAAATCCAATCGCATCGAGTTTGTCCCACCCTGCCCGGAGGCCCGCTGCGATTGAAGATCGTCGTTACCGTCAAACTCGTTCCCGATACGAACGCCGATAAGCGTATCGACCCAGCGTCCAAGCGTTTAGTTCGCAGCGGCGTCGAAACCGTGCTTAATCCGTTCGACGAATACGCGTTGGAAGCGGCACTTCAGCTTAAAGAAAAGTCGCCCGGTTCGACCGTGACGGTCGTTTCGATGGCGCCCGAAACCGGCAAGGAAATCGTGCGCAAAGCGCTCGCGATGGGTGCTGACGACGCGCTGATGCTCAGCGACCCCAAAGCGGAAGGCACGGACGTCTGGGGCACCGCCTACGCGCTCGCGCAGGCGATCAAGAAAGCGGGCTTCGATCTCGTCATCTGCGGCACGTTATCGACCGATTCTACGACGGGCGAGCTGCCCGGCGCCCTCGCGGAATACCTCGGCGTCGCGGGCGTCACCTACGTGCGCAAGCTCGAAGTCGACGGCACGACGTTGCGCGCCGAGCGCGAGACGGACAACGGCTACACGAAAGTATCGGCCGAACTTCCGGCTCTCGTCAGCGTGACGAAGTCTGCGAACGATCCGCGCTATCCGGCTCTTAAGGGCATTATGGGCGCGAAGAAAAAGACGATCCTCATCCAGTCGCTGGCCGAGTCCGGCGTCGACAAGCCGATCGGTTCTGACGGCGCGCGCACCGAACTCACGAACATTTCGACCCCGCCCGCGCGCGGTAAAGGCGAGGTGTTCGAAGCGGTCGACGCGGTCGCCGGAGCACAGAAAATCCTCGATTTTCTTCGCGAAAGAAAGCTCGTTTAATGCGCGACGTCATCGTATTCATCGAGCACGTTGCGGGCCAACCGCGCCGGGTCTCCTTCGAAATGGCGACTAAAGCGAAAGAGCTCGCGACGGCGCTTGGCGGCAACGTGCACGGCGTCGTACTCGGAAAAAATGCCGGCGGCGCCGCGGAACAGCTCAAGGCTTACGCGCTCGATAAGATCCTGGTTTCCGAAGACCCCGACATCGATGCGTTCCTCATCGATCCTACCGTCGATTATCTCGCCGCGGCGGCGAAGTCGGCCGGCCCCGCGCTGATCCTCGTTCCGTACACGATGGTCGGACGCGACATTGGAAGCCGGCTTGCGGCGCGTCTGGATGCAGGCCAGACCGCCGACGTGACGGACATCGTCGTCTCCGACGGCAAGGTCGAATGCGTTTCGCCGAAGCTCGGGGGAACGGTCGTGACGCGTTGCTCTTTCAAGGGCGATTATGGCATTGCGGCAATTCGCCCGAACTCGTTTAAGGCGAGCCCGGCTGCCGGCGGGGGCGAAATCGTGCAGCTCGACAAGCCTGCCGGCGCCGCCTACAAGATCAAGATAGAAGAAGAAGTCGTCGAGGCCGCCGGTGCGCTCGGCGTCGAAGAAGCTTCGACCGTCGTTTCCGGCGGGCGCGGCGTGGGCGGCCCCGAGCCGTTTGCAACGATTCTCAAAGAACTGGCCGACGTGCTCGGCGGTTCGGTCGGCGCATCGCGCGCGGCGGTCGACGCCGGCTGGATCGATCACCATCATCAGGTCGGTCAAACCGGGAAAACGATCTCACCGAATTTGTACTTCGCGATCGGTATTTCGGGCGCCATTCAGCATAAAGTTGGAATGCGCACGGCCGGTACGATCGTTGCCATCAATAAGGACGCGACCGTCCCGATCGGCGATTTCGCCGACCTGCTCGTGGTGGGCGACCTATTCGCGATCGTGCCTGAATTGACCAAGCAGCTTCGCGCGAACGCCGCCGTCCACGCATAACCTGGAAAGAGACGTATTGACAAACGTAGCCCGCAACCTCGTAGTCGCAACGCTAGCCGCCAGCGTAACATTCCTCGCCGCCGAGAGCGCGATTGGCGCACCGCGAAAGGCGTCGGCGAGTCCGTCGCCGGACGCGTCGGCCGGAGCTTCGAGCAGCGCGTCGCCCGCGCCATTGCCGACTGCGACGCCCGAGCCGGCCGGCATCGCCATTCCGCGCCTCGAAGCCAAACTCAAGGCGAATCCGGGCGATAAGGAAGCGATGCAGGAGCTCGCCGGCTACTATCTCGGCGGGGGTCATGCGGACCAAGCGCTCGGGCTAACGCAAAAGCTCCTCGCCGGCGGCACGAACTCGGCGCAAGTGTATTACATGGACGGCATCGCCAATCAATCGCTCGGACGCATCAAAGAAGCGACGGCCGACTTCGAACAAGCCACCAATCGCGAACCGACGAATTCGCAAATATTGCTCACGCTGACCGATCTGTACTTACGCACCAATCGGACGGCCGACGCCGAGCGCGTCGCTAAACGCGCCACGACCTTCAACGCGACCGACAAGCGTGCTTTCGAAAACTACGGTTTGGTCCTGGGTCAAGAAGGCAAGTTCGACGACGCACGCGTGCAGTTCGAGACTGCAGCGAAATTGGATCCGAAAGATCCGCAGCCGATCGTGCTGCAAGCGCGTACGTACGTTTCGCAAAAAGCTCTAGCGCTCGCCGCCAAAGAGTACGATCGCGCGCTTGCCGTCGATCCAAAGTATATCGACGCGCTCTACGGAAAAGCTAGCCTGCAAGCCGAAAACCACGACGTGCCGAACGCGATTGCATCGTACGAGTCTCTTCTTGCGGTCGAACCCACCGACGACGCGAAGGCCGCGGTGCTCGTCGCAGAATATCAGCTCTACCGTAACGAGAAAATGAACGATCAGGCGCTTGCGGTGCTTAAACGCGCCGACCAGACGTACGGCAAGGTTCCGGCGGTGCACGTCGCTTACGGCGATTACCTCGTGTCGATCGGCAAAGATCAAGCGGGAGCGGAAGCGCAGTGGAAGACCGCACTCGGTCCGAGTCGCGACAACCCCGATGCGCTCGGGCGTCTCGGCGAGCTCGCCGCGGCGCAAAACAAGCGAAACGATGCGATCGGTTATTTCAAACGCTTGACCGAAGTCTTGCCGAACGATCCCACGCCTTGGGCGACCCTAGGTGCGGCGTACGCACAAAGCAATCAACTGCAGAATGCGCATAACGCTTACCGCCGTTCGTTCGAACTCGCGCGCTCGCCACAAGCGCTGGCCGGTATCGCCGCAGTCGATTATCAGATGAAGAACTTCAAAGAATGCAGCCAAGTTCTTGCCGCGATCGATCGCGGTGCGGCCGATTTCCTTAAAGGCAACCCGCAGCTGCTGTTTCTTTATGGAAAGTGCGCGCAGTCTTCGGGCGACAAGGCGGTCGCGCGCACGGCATACAACCGCGTTCGCGCCTTGTTTAAACCCGGTTCGCAGGCGATCGCAGAAATCGATAAAGCGCTCCGCAGTCTCGGGCCGGACGCGAAGGCGAAGCCTTCACCGAAGCCGAGTGCGGCGGCCAAGGCCAAGCACTAATGGAGGTTTGCTAACGTGCTGGTGGTCTACGACGATCTGTATACGGAGCATCTGCGCGGCGTCGGACATCCCGAGTCGCCCGATCGCGTCGCTCACGTCGCGGAACGGCTCGAAGCGCTCGGTCTTCTTGCAGAGCGCATCCCGGCGCGCGACGCTACCGATGCCGAACTCGAGCGCGTCCACCCCCATACGTATCTCGAACGGGTCAAGCGCGACGTTGCGAGCGTCGGTGACGGCGCGGGCTACCTGTCGACCGGCGATACCGTGATCGACGCTTCGTCGCTCGCAGTCGCGCGGCGCGCCGCGGGTGGAGCGCTCGCGGCGATGGAGCGAGCGGTCGAAGCCGAATGCGGCGTGTTCGCGCTCGTCCGTCCACCCGGCCATCACGCCGAGCCCGCGCGCGGCATGGGCTTCTGCGTCTTCGGCAACGCGGCGGTTGCGGCGCGCACCTTCGTCGACCGGCACGGCGGGCGCGCGCTCGTGGTCGATTTCGATTATCATCACGGCAACGGCACGCAAGCGTCGGCCGGTAACGGCGTTTCGTTCGTATCGACACATGCGTTCCCGGCTTACCCCGGGACCGGCGGTCCGGGCGAGCAGCGTTTCGACCCGTCGGGCGCCATCGTCAACGTTCCGTTGCCGACGCACGAGTACGGCACCGAGGCGTTCGTGGCGACCTGGCAGCGCATACTACCCGCGGTCGCAGCGCGCGTTCGGCCGGACTTCGTCGTGGTGAGCGCGGGATACGATTTCGCCGCGGGCGATCCGGTTGGCGACCTCGGCGTCGACGTTCGCGTTGCCGCGCGCGAGCTCGCGGCGCTGGTACGCGACATCGCGGAAACCTACGCGCGCGGCCGCGTTGCGTACTGCTTGGAAGGTGGCTACGACTTGACGGCGCTCGCCGACGGCGTCGAAGCGACGCTGCGCGCCCACGATATGTCTGCGGGCGGGCATTTCGCCGACGCGGGCGCGATTCCACGCCGCCAGCGTGCGATCGTCGACGACGTCGACGCATGGCGTATTTAATCTTCGCTCTGCGCCTTGGCGTCGGCGGACTGCTTCTCGTCGCCGGCATTCTCAAAGCGCATGACGGCCCCGCCGCGACGGCGTCGACCATTGCCGGGTATCGCATCTTGCCGCCGGCGATCGTTGCGCCACTTGGCGTCGCACTGCCGTATGCGGAAATCCTGCTCGGCGCGTATCTCGTGGGCGGGCTTTTCACTCGCGTTGCAGCGACCCTCGCGAGCGTTCAGTTCGGGTTGTTCGCGGCGGCCGTTGCGTCGCTCGTCGTGCGCGGCATTCCCGCAGATTGCGGCTGCTTCGGTTCGGGCGTGCGCACGCCGCCTTCGTGGGGACACGTCGCCGCCGACGTTTTGCTCGCGCTCGTCTGTGCTTGTATCGCGTGGCGCGCGCCGGGAGCGTTCGCTATCGACCGGAGTCTTGGCGTGGGCGGTACGTTCGAACCGCAGCGAGAAGTGCCCAGTTTATGAATCGTGCCGAACGGCGTTCGACCGTCCCGTCTCCCGCACAGCGAGCGGCGCTCGCGCAGCGGCGTCGAATCATCCTTCTCGCTTCGCTTGCGATCGTAGCAATCGGCTTGATCGTCGCCGTCAGCCTAGCTTCACGCGTACCGAAGACCGCGTCGGATGCGCCGATCAAAGCGACGGTAGCGGTCGGTCAGAAAGCGCCGTCGTTTGCGGTGTCCACGACGAACGGGCCGTTCGATCTAGCCGGCGCCGGCGGCAAACCTACGCTGCTCGAAGTGTTCGCCTCATGGTGTCCGCATTGCCAGCACGAAGTCTCCAGTCTCAATACGATTTACGCCGCTTACAAAAATAAGGTCAACATGGTCGCCGTCGCCGGCAGTCCGTATGGGCTCGATCAGAGTCAACCGGAATCGCAAGCGGGCGTGCTCGATTTCGCCACGAAATTCGGCGTGCGGTATCCGATCGCGTTCGATCCACAACTCGACGTCGCCGGCAAATATCTGCAGGGCGGATTTCCTACCGTCGTTCTGATCGGCTCCGACGGCATCGTCCAAGCGATTCGCGACGGCGAAATCCCGAAGTCCGACATCGCCGCCGCTCTCGACGCCTCGCTAGCTCACAAAAAACCAAGCCCGAAGATGGGCGCGTAGTACCTCCGCTTGAGCACCTCCGCTGCGCTACGGTGCGAAGGTACGTTTAAGTTGTTTCGCCATAAATGGCGAGTCCTCACCACCTCCGCTGCGCTCTGGTGCTGAGGACGTTTAATGGTTGGGAGTGGCTTGCTGCTCGGCGCGGCTTTGTGCTTTGGGCTTGGGAGATTAATGTTGTTGGCGCGACTTCACGCCTCAGCACGTCGCTGGAGCGCGGGTCGCTCCCACGTTCCCCGTCCGCGGAGCTTTAGCTCGGCGGACCCGCCATTTATGGCGGAACAACATTAAACGTACCTTCGCACCGTAGCGCAGCGGAGGTGCAGGGCGCCAAAGCGCCTATGGTACCACGCTGATGGCGATGGTAACGAGTTCGCTGCGCGCCAAGTCGCCTACAAGCGCGAAGTAAAGGCCCTCTTCGCGCCACGTGAGCAACGTCGTTGGGCCGTCTTCGACATACTGGGCCTCGTGCTTATCGAACGACACCGTCTTTGGCCGAAGCGAACCGAAGTCGGCCGCTGCGCCGGTCGCGTTTTCGAACAGAGAGATCGAGCGCAGGCCGTCGCTGTATAGCAGGTGCAGGGTGCGTACGCCGTTGACCGTGGTAACGTCGCCGCTCGAGATGCCGAAGCCCTGCGGTAAACTCTTCGGTTCGATAGATGCAAAACCGGCTTGTTTGAGTACGCTTTCGATGTCGGACGACGGCGTTGCGAGATTTTGGCCCGTCGACTGCGTGTAGCCACTCGGAGCGTCCGTCGAAAAAATACCGTCGGGAATCGAGTTCGTGTAGCGCAGCGCATCGAAGCGCGATTGCGACGCGACCGACCCGTTCGCGTGATACTGTTCCTTTTTGAGGACGAGATGCGTTTCGCGGTCGATCCAGACGCGCTCGACGCGTTCGCCCGTGTATTTATTGATCAGGACGATCGAAGTCGTTGCCCGATCCGCAACCGTTTCGTTTCCCGCGGAAACCGCCCGGTAATTCTGTAGCACGCGACTGAAATTCTCGCTCGCCGAGACCTGATTATCGATTACCGGATTCTGAGAGACGGTCAGCTTGTGTTCTTTGGTTTCGAACGCATACGTGGAACCGCCGCGCGTGATGACGTAATCGCCATATAAAACTTCGGGTGCGACGTACCAACGGCGCGTCATGGCGGGCGCCCGGTGTTCTACTTTCACGATCGTCGCTATGGCGCGATTGGAACTGAAGCGCACCGTCTCGAACTGCCCCACGTACGATATCGTCTTGGGTGCTTCGATGCTCGCTCGCAACAGATCCGTCGGCCCCTCCGCGTCGCCACGCGCGGCCGCTGCGGTCGCGAACGCGAGCAAGATCCAAAGGGATCCGACGACGGCTTTAGCGCACGGCATCGAGCGTCCCGGACGGCGCATAGGCGAAGTTCGCCTTGAGCACGAGTGCCGGATGCACTTCGTCCAGTGACGACGTTTCGAGAATTTGCGGCATCGGTCGTTCCGAAAGCGGCGTCTGCGCCGCTTGGGCGGCGTGCGCTTCGAAGTAATACGCCGCGTTAACGGAATGTGCCGCAGGATTGGGCCGATGTCCGTACGGCGAAGCGAACCAGCCGCCGGCCAAGAGAACCACGGCGGCGGCCGGGACGGCGACGGCCGGGCGAAGCAAGGCTGCTAAGCGCGCAATCGGTCCAGGTTGCGCTTCACGAATTTGCTGCCAAACGGCCGCGGCCACGAGCGAGGGCATCTCTCGTTCCTGACTCACAGCCGAGGCCCGCAACGCTTCGCCGAGCGACACTTCGAGATCGAGGTCGCTGCGGCACGCGGCGCACGACGCAAGATGGCCGTGCGCGAGCGCGTCGTCCTGGGGAGGCAATTCGCCGTGGATGAAATCCACGAGCAGGTCGGTAGAGAGGTGGTTGTTCATCGTTCCTGTTGTTGGGCACGTTCGACAAGGCGGCGGAGGAGCGCTCGGGCGCGGTGTAGGCGGGACCTCACCGTACCGATCGAGCAGGCCATGATTTCGGCGATCTCCTGGTAACTGTATTCTTCAATGTCTGCAAGGATCACGACTTGACGCTGGTCCGGTGAAAGTTGCGCCAGCGCCCGAGACATCGGCTCGCCGAGCTGGCTTTCGACGTAGTCGTCGATGGGAGTGACGGCGAGTGGACGGTGTCCGGAAAATTCCTGAGGCGCGTTGTCTTCGGGTATCTCTTCATGGAAACGCCCTTTTCGTCGCCGAAGTTCGTCCCGGTAGAGATTCGTTACGATTCGATAGATCCAGGAAAGGAACGAAGTCCCCGGCTCGAACGAGCGCCACGCTCGATAGACCCGGATGAAGGCGTCCTGGGTCAGGTCGCGAGCGTCGGCTTCGTTGTTGGTGAGCCGGAAAGCAAAATTGTAGGTCGCCTTACCGTACTGCGTCATCGCCCGTTCGAGAAATGCGGCCTGCTCGGGAGACGGTGCGGTGAGCGGGGTTCGGGGGACACCCATTGCGACTTCTATTGCCGAACTGCGTACCAAACCCCCCGCGCTTGCCCCCTAACCGCCCTCAGCGAGCCGAACCGCACGAAAGGCGCGACGTGGGAGCCGTCCGCGCCGCGAAAGTAGAATCATAAACGATAAGGCCCGCTTGCGTGGTTGGGACGCTAAGGCGCATCGAGGGTGACGTTGCCGCGTCGTCGGATGAGCGTGAACGTACGCGGCACCCCCGAGATAACGAGAGATCGAACGTCGGCTCGTCGTATTTACGAACGCTCGTTATCCGTCACGGCCGACCGGAGTATCCGGTGGTAGGCGCGCCTACCTTCCATCGCGATAGTAGCGGGCTCAGGTGATCTCCCGGGTCGGGCGCGGCGGCAAAACGGTCGGAGCGTCGAGCGGGGCGCCGCCAACTGCGAGGGCCGCCGCAAGAGAAGTGGTGTTGTGCGTCCCCGGCGCGCGGTGCGATTTCCGGCGTCGACCTTCCTTCAAGGGACGCGGCACCGTGGTGCGAACACAGCCCGCCCGGCCTCGGCCGCCCCACTTCACACTTTTCCAGCCGTCAGGCGAGGCCCATGCGAGCGTCGATCACGAGTCGAATTCCGAGCGAAGCGTCCGACGCAGTCGGCCTCATCATCGCGCTTTTCGTGCGGTACCCCGAGATCGCGACCATCGTCTCGCACCCGGCCGAGCGCACGCTCACGTTGTCGTTCGCGGTCGCGTCGCGCATCGACCGGGCGACGCAGCGCGCTCTGCGCGACAGCTTGGGCGAGCACGTTCGCGCTCTCCTGGGACTCGGTGATGAAACGGCCGATACGCTTACGGTAGCCATCGAAAGCGACGAGGCGATGAGTTTCGTGCGCATCACGCGCGATGCGAGCAGCTTCACGCGTGAAGAATTGCAGGTCGTCGTCGCAGTGCTCGCCGGCCGTTTCGGCAAGCGCCTCATCAGGAGTGCGCCGGTCGACGACGACGGGTTCGACGACGAAGTGGCCGGCGACGACCTCGTGGACGTCGCGATCGACGCGTTGCGCGATCCGACGCAGCAGCGCAGCCTCGTCGGCTTTCGCGAAGAGAAGCGCGTGCTCGTTTACTTCATGAAAACGCGCAAAAAAGCCAAAGCGCGCGCCCGGTCGTAGCGCGCTTCGTGCTCGTAGACTTCCATTCTCATACGCTCGAAAGCGACGGAACGCTCGCGCCCGCGGAACTGGCCGCCGCCATGAGCCGGCGGGGCGTTTCGATTTTCTCCGTGACGGATCACGATTCGCTCGCTGCCTACGGGAAGTTCGAGGGTGCCGCGGGCGGTGCGACGGTCGTACCGGGCGTCGAGCTCAACACGACCTACCGCGGCAACGAAGTGCACGTGCTCGGCTACGGCTTTCCGCTGGACTCGGCGCCGATCGAAACGGCGATCGCGGCGAATCGGCGCGAACGCGAGAAGCGGGCCGAGCGGATGGTCGCGCAATTGCAGCGAGCCGGATACGATATCGAGCCGGAGATGGTGCGCGCGGAAGCCGGTCACGCTACGAGTTCGCTCGGGCGCCCGCACGTCGCGCGCGCCCTGATTCGGGCCGGTTACGTCGCCGACATCGACACGGCTTTTCGCACGTTGCTGACGACCGGCAAACCGGGGTACGTTCCTTCGACGTACATGGGGCCGCAGCAAGCGGTCGAACTCGTCGTCGCGGCCGGCGGGGTCGCCGTGCTCGCGCATCCCGGCCGGCTCAAGGACGAATCGATCGTCGACGAGCTGGTGAACGCGGGACTCGCCGGCATCGAAACGTTCTACCCAACCCACGACTCGGCGCAAGTCGCGCACTTCCGCGATCTCGCGACGCATTTCGGGCTCGTGATGACGGCGGGCTCGGACTTCCACGACCCTCGCTACAATCCGCGCGGCGTCGGTATGGAAGTCGCCAACGACGACATCGTCCCATTTTTGGACCTCGTACTTTAGCGCTAAGGCGCTAGCGCCGCAGCGCTACGGAGTGATGAACCCCGAGGGGTAAGCGGGATTTTGGCGGAGCGCTTCCGCTAGCAGAGCGACGTGGGTCGTTTCGACGCCGAGGATCGAGCCGCTCGTTTTGGCGAGGTCGCGATTCTTGAACTCGGCGAGCGTGCCGAGATGGGTTCCGGCGGCTAGGCGTTCGACCGTATAGACGAAGGCGAGAACGTCACCCTCTTTGGCGAAAGTCGGGGTTTGCACGGGGGCGGCCTCCGTCGTCGGCGTGCCGCCGGCGACAGTGACGGCCGTGCTGAGCGTTTCGAGGTGCGCGCGGTGGTCCGCTAAAAACGAATTCAACACCGTCAACACGGCTGGCGCCGGCAATTTCGTGGCTATGACGCTCGTATAAGCCGCGATCGCCGCCAGTTCGACTGCAACGGCGGCGTTGAGGGCCTTGATGTCGGCCGGATCTCCCTTCTGGGCCGCTCGAGCTACCGCGCATCCGCCCCCGGCCGCCAGCATAAGAGCGCCGGCGACGCCTAAGACTTCGGCGCGAGAAATCGCTGTCATTGCAGCAACGTCCGCCATGCGAACGGCGCGGACCTTGCATGCCGAGAGAGCCGGGGCTCGCGGCGGCGGCCGAGAAGCGGTCTCATCATGCGCGTGCAGAGTCGCCCTACTCCCCCAACCGTGCCGGGCTTCGGCCTCTTCGCACGATCGTACACGACTCTGCCGGAGTATTTTCTGGGAGTCGCGCGCGAGCATGGGACGTTCGTGCGCTTTCGCAACCCTCGACGCAGCATCTATTTTACGAGCGAGCCGGCGTACGTCGAAGAGGTACTCGTCGGCAAAGGTGCCTCTTTTATGAAAGGGCGCGGTACGCAGCGCTTGAAGCGGCTGCTTGGAAACGGGCTGCTGACTGCCGAGCAGCCCGAACATCTGCGTCACAGGCGTCAGATACAACCGGCATTTCATCGCAGGCGGATCGACGCATACGCGCAGATCATGCTCGAGGTTACGAGCCGACGGGTTGCGGGCTGGACGGACGGCGCGGTGATCGAGGTCGATCGCGAAGCCAACCGTCTGACGCTCGAAATCGTCGCACGCGCCGTCTTCGGTTCGGATCTTTCCGCCGACATGGACGACATCGCGCAGTCGCTCGACGTCGCTCTCGCGACTTTTCCGGCTATGATGCTGCCATTTTCGGAACTGCTCGATCGCCTGCCCGTGCCGACGACGCTGCGCTTGAACCGCGCCAAGCGCCGGCTCGAGGCGGTCGTGGTGCGCATGATCTCGGAACATCGCGGGGGCGGCGGCGATTCGGCCGACCTGCTCTCGATGCTGCTTTCGACCCGCGACGACGCGGGCGCTCACATGGACGACGCACAGATCACGAGCGAAGCACTGACGATATTGCTCGCCGGACACGAGACGACGGCGAACGCGATCGCGTGGACGTTCTATCTGCTGCAGCGGCATCCCGATATCGAAGCGAAGCTGTACGAGCACGTGACCGCCGTGCTCGGCGACCGCGACGCCACGCTCGCAGACGTTCCCGAACTCGCATACGTGCGAGCCGTCTTTAGCGAGACGATGCGTTTGTATCCGCCGGCATGGGTCACCGCGCGTCGCGCTCTCGAACGCGTGACCGTGGGACCGTACGCGCTCGCCCGTGGCGATATCGCGATCGTCTCGCAATACGTCTCGCACCGCGATCCGCGCTACTTCGAAGAACCCGAACGGTTCGTTCCCGAGCGCTGGTTCGGTCCGCCGCCTCCCAAGTTCGCGTATTTTCCCTTTGGCGGCGGCAACCGGCTATGCATCGGCGAATCGTTCGCTTGGATGGAAGGCGTGCTCGTCCTCGCCACGATCGTCCGCCGCGTGCGCTTAGAGCGCCTGGACGACGAGCCCGTCGCGACGCTGCCGCTCGTTACGCTGCGTCCGCGGACGCCGATCTACGCACGGGTCACCGCGCGAGCGTGCGCGCCACTTCGCAGCGCACCTGCGTGACGAGCGGCCCCGCTTCACCTTCGTAACGCTCGAGTTCGGCGCTTTGCGCCGCGATTGCCGCGGAATCTTTCATATAACGATGGTTGACGCGCACGTTGAGCGCCGCCGCCGCGAGGCCCGCGCTCGCAAACTCGGCCGCGCAACCTAGATCGCTCGCGAGAGCGTCATTCTCGAACGCGAGAGCGCGCCGTGCGAGCGCCGCCACGTCTCTCGCACAGCGCGCGGTCGACAGCGGCGTAGCCGCGGCTCCGCCGAGCGCGGTTTGAAGTGCGCCACTGCGAACCGCGCGTTCGTCTGCGGTCGTTTTCGGTAACGCCATCGCCGCGACGACGTAGCGATACGCCGCTTCGTCCGCGATGCGAGCCGTGAGCGCGTCGACTCGCAGTTCGTCGGACCGAACGATAAGTTCGTTCGCGAGCGAAGAGTGCGCGGCGTAGGTAGCGCCGCTCTGGGTGATGCGAGCGACCATTGCTACTAACGACGCACCCAGCGCTACGACCAATGCAGCAGCGCTGCCGCCTCCGGGAGTCGGCGCCGCTGAGGCGAGCGTCGCGAAATACTCGTTTTGATCCACGCCTGGGGAGTTCGGGCGCTCCTCGTCGAATCCAGCCGCAATCGCTTTCGATTGTTTCAAGGATCGGCGAGACTGCGACTTCATTAAAAAGGGAACACTTTTGCAACTCATCGATAAATCTCGCGGAGACGTTAAAGATCGAACTCTCGCCGATCAAGGCCGTTCGCGCATCGAATGGGCCGCGTCGTTCATGCCGGTGCTCGCGCAAATACGCGATCGCTTTGCCAAAGAGAAACCGCTTACGGGCGTGCGCATCGGCGCCTGCCTGCACGTCACGACGGAAACCGCGAATCTCATGCTGGCGCTCAAAGCGGGCGGTGCGGAAATCGAACTCTGTGCTTCGAATCCGCTGTCGACGCAAGACGACGTCGCCGCGGCGCTCTCCGAGCACTTCGAAGTTCCGACGCACGCCATTAAGGGCGAAGACAACGCGACGTATTACAAACATATCGAATCGGTCATCGCCACAAAACCGCACATGACGATGGACGACGGCTGCGACCTCGTCACGACGATTTATACGAAGCACAACCACTTGCTGAAGGACATGATCGGCGGCTGCGAAGAGACGACGACGGGCGTCATCCGCCTGCATGCGATGGAGAAGGACGGCGTTCTGCCGTTCCCCGTGATCGCAGTCAACGACGCGCTCACCAAGCACATGTTCGACAATCGCTACGGAACCGGCCAATCGACGCTCGACGGCATCATCCGCGCGACGAACGTGTTGATCGCGGGACATACCTGCGTCGTCGTCGGGTACGGCTGGTGCGGGCGCGGCGTCGCCTCGCGTGCCAAAGGCCTCGGCGCGCACGTCATCGTGACGGAGATCGATCCGCGTAAGGCCCTCGAAGCCGCGATGGACGGTTTCACGGTCATGTCGATCGCCGAGGCGGCGAAAGTCGGCGACATTTTCGTCACGCTGACCGGCAACTACCACGTGATCGGCATGCAGCATTTCGAAGCCATGAAAGATGGCGCGATCGTTTGTAATTCGGGGCACTTCAACGACGAACTCGACCTGGACACACTCGCCAAGGCGGCGTTGTCGAAAACCAAACCGCGCGACTTCGTCGACGCATATAAACTTCCGAGCGGACGCACCGTCCGCGTGCTCGCCGAAGGCCGCCTGATCAACCTCGCGGCGGCAGAGGGCCATCCGGCCGCGGTCATGGACATGTCCTTTGCCAATCAAGGCATGGCGGCGGCTTATCTCGCGCAGAACTACAAGACGCTCGAGAAGAAAGTCTACTCCGTGCCCGACGAAATCGATCAAGAAGTCGCGCTACTCAAACTCGCTGCGATGAAGATCACGATCGATACGCCAACGCCGGAACAGGTAAAGTACATGGCCTCGTGGTCGGAGGGAACGTAAGTGGCGTATCGGCGCCTCTTTACCTCGGAGTCGGTGACCGAAGGCCATCCCGATAAGGTCGCCGATCAGATTTCGGACGCGGTTCTCGATGCGATTCTCAAAGATGACCCGTACGGACGGGTCGCTTGCGAAACGTTCGTGATCACGGGCCAGGTGCACATCGCGGGCGAGATCACGACGAGCACGTACATCGACGTCCCAAAAATCGTGCGCAACACGATTTCCGGCATCGGCTACACGAAGTCGAGCGTCGGATTCGACGCCGAAACCTGCGGCGTCAGCGTGTCGATCGACGAGCAATCGCCCGATATCGCCATGGGCGTCGACAAGTCCCTCGAAGTCAAAGAGACGGGCGATCAAGACGAGTTCGAGCGCATCGGCGCGGGCGATCAGGGCATGATGTTCGGCTACGCATGCCGCGAAACCGAATCCCTGATGCCGTTGCCGATCATGCTCGCGCACGATCTGACCCGCATGCTCGCCGAGCAGCGAAAGAACGGCGATCTACCGTGGCTGCGTCCGGACGGTAAATCGCAAGTGACGGTCGAGTACGACGGCAATAACCCCGTTCGCGTAGACGCCGTCGTCATCTCCACTCAGCACGATCCCGACGTCCCGCTCGATATGATTCGGCGTCAGGTGACGGAAAACGTCATCGATCAAGTGATTCCGAAGTCGCGGCGCGACGCGAACACGCGCATCTTCGTCAATCCGACCGGACGTTTCGTCATCGGTGGCCCAAAAGGCGACGCGGGCCTGACCGGTCGCAAGATCATCGCCGACACGTACGGCGGTATGGCGCGTCACGGCGGCGGCGCGTTTTCGGGCAAGGATCCCACGAAAGTCGACCGCTCGGCTGCATACGCGGCCCGTCACGTCGCGAAGAACGTCGTCGCGGCGGGCCTCGCCGATCGCTGCGAAGTTCAAGTCGCCTATGCGATCGGTGTGGCGCATCCGGTCAGCGTGCTCGTCGAAACGTTCGGCACGGGCAAGATCGAGGAAGCGAAGATCGCGGACCTGGTGCGGCAATTCTTCGATTTACGTCCGGCTGCCATCATCCATAACCTCGACCTGCGACGCCCGATCTATCAGCAGACGGCGTCGTACGGACATTTCGGCAGGCCCGATCTCGATCTGCCGTGGGAGCGGCTCGACGTCGCGAACGCCCTGCGCGAGGCGGCCGGCATCAAGTTGCCCGATGAACGAGAGTTCCACGTCCCGATTTTGACCGGCTAGCCGTACCGGGTCGCGACGTAGGCCACGTTCGAACCGGCGGCGGCGTTCGCGTCGCAGCCGGTTTTCGCGCGAGTGAAAGGCTGTTCGGAAGCGAGAGGAATATGGGGAAACTGATCTTCGGGATGATGCAATCTCTCGACGGCTACGTTGCCGGCGTTATGGGTGGTCCGCAATTGCCGCCGCCAGGAATTGCACTCCATCGCCATTTCAACGAACGCGTCCGTAATCTCACTTGCGGCTTGTACGGTCGTCGCATGTACGAGGTGATGCGTTATTGGGACGTGGACCGGCCGGATTGGGACGCGGTCGAGCACGAATTTGCGGCAGCGTGGCGGGCGCAGCAAAAGTGGGTCGTGTCGCGCTCGTTAAAATCGGTCGGCGTTAACGCGACGCTCGTCAGTGATGATCTCGAAGCGTTCGTACGTCGGTTGAAGGCGGAAATTGAGGGCGATATCGACGTCGCCGGTCCCGACGTAGCTGGAAGCCTTACCGACCTCGGTCTTATTGACGAATATCAACTGTACTTCCGCCCGTTCGTTCTCGGCCGCGGTAAGCCGTACTTCTCTGGTTTCCGGCCGCCGCTTCGCTTTGTCGCCACCAATCCGGTTGGCGAGGATGCGGTCAGACTAACGTTCGTTCCTGGCTGATAGCAATAACCCGTCGAACCGGTCAGGCCCAGCCGGCGTCAGCGGCTTTCATCACGCACTGCCGGAACGGCAGCGACGAGTAACGCCGTCGCGAGATAGCCGATGCCCGAGACGACGATCGGCGTGCGCGCCCCGTAGCGATCGGCGAGATAACCGCCGATGAGCGCTCCGGGAACGGTACCGATGATGACCACGAAGCGGACGGCGCCGAACACGCGCCCGACGAGATGTTCGGGAATGACGCGCATGCGCCAGCCAATGATCTGCGCGATTTCAAACAATACGCAGGCGTTCGTGACGGCGAGAAACGTTACGGCGACGGCCAGCCGATGCGTGAGCATGACCGGCACGAACGCAATTCCGTCGCACGCATATGCGACGATCAACACGCGTCCGAACGGCCAACGTCTCGGAATTCGGCCGGCGAGCCACGAGCCGAGCATCGCCCCGACGGCGCCGAGCCCGAGCGCGTAGCCGACGACGGCGTCGCTCGCGCCGAAGTCGCGTTTGAGGAAGGGGATGAAAACGGCGCCGACCATCATCCCGAAGAAATTGAGAATCAGTGAAAAGGCCGTAAACGCGCGCAACGCCGCATCGCTCCATGCGAAGCGATATCCGATCCCGACGTCCCGAGCGATCTCGCGTAGCGATGGCAGGCCGCTCGGCTCCGCCGGCCCGAGCGTATCGATCGCGACGAGCGACGCTTGCGAGAGCAAGTAGGTGCAAGCGTTCGCCGCGAGGGCCGGCAGAGGTCCGACCAGTGCAAACAACGCGCCGCCGACGGGCGGCAACACGGTTTGCGACAGTTGATCGACGAGGAGCAACGCGGAGGTCGCTCCGGTCGCGCGCTCTTTGCCGACCAAAAACGGTATCGACGACGCTTGTCCGCCATTGAAGACGGCGGCCGCGATCGAAAGCACGACGATACCGGCATAAACGGCGGCGAGCGTTAACGCATGCGTAGCGACCGCAAGCACGAACAGCGCCATCACGACGAAGCGCGTGGCGTCGCACACGATCATCAACGCCCGCCGATTGAGCCGATCGGCGAGCGACCCGCCAAGTAAACTGAAGACTGCGAACGGCCCGAGCTCGAGCGCGTACGTGATGCCGATCGAAAGCGCGGAGCCGGTAAGATGATAGACGAGCAGCGGTATGGCGATCAAACGCAGGCCGTCGCCCACGTACGAAAATGCTTGCCCCGCATAAAACAGGCGAAAGCTTCGATTGCGAAAAACGCTCTGCGCAGGCGGCGGCATGGACGACCTCAAGCGACACCAAATTACTGGTGACGACCCGCAGTACCCGCAACAGGAGAGCGCGATGACCGTGACAGACGCACCCAAGAGTTCCACCAAGGAACGCGCGCCGCTCCCGGCGCCGAACAGCGATTTCTACCAGCTCGCCGGTATGCTGCCCGCTGAAGATCTCGAGTTGATGCGGCGCGTTCGGGCGTTTATGGAAACCTCCGTGCAGCCGATCATCAACAAGTACTGGACCAAAGACGAGTTTCCGTTCGAGATCATTCCCGGTTTGCGCGATCTGAATATATGCGGATTGGGTTTGCAAGGCTACGGCTGCGCGGGCGGAAGCAGCGCGCTCTCCGGATATCTGATGATGGAAATCGGCCGCGTCGACTGCTCGATCGCTACCTTCATCGGCGTGCATAGCGGACTTGCCATGGGATCGATTTACGTGTGCGGTTCGGAAGAACAGAAGCAGCGCTGGCTGCCGCCCATGGCGCGCATGGAGCTGATCGGTTCGTTCGGCTTGACGGAACCCGAAGTCGGTTCCGGGGCGGCGGGCGGCCTGATGACGACCGCTCGCCGCGACGGCGACGAGTGGGTTCTCAACGGGCAGAAGATGTGGATCGGCAACGCGACGTGGTGCGATCTGTGCGTCGTGTGGGCGCGAGACGAAGCGGACAATCAGGTCAAGGGCTTCATCGTCGAAAAGGGCACGCCGGGTTTCGCTACCGAAAAAATTCGGCACAAAATTGCGCTGCGCGTGGTACAGAACGCGCTCATCACGCTCACCGATTGCCGCGTGCCCGCCGCCAACCACCTCGCCAAAGCGACGTCGTTCCGAGCGACCGCGGACGTGCTTCGCTTGACGCGCGCGGGCGTCGCCTGGGAAGCCGTCGGCTGCGCCATGGGAGCGTACGAGAATGCGCTCGCCTATGCCCAGCATCGCGAACAATTCGGGCGTCCGATCGCGTCCTTCCAACTCGTACAGGATCTGTTGTTCCGCATGCTCGCAAACGTGACGTCGTCGCAGTGTTTGGTCATGCGCTTGTCGCAGATGCAAGACGCGGGCTTGCTCAAAGACGAACACGCTTCGCTCGCCAAAGCGTTCTGTACGACGAAGATGCGGGAGACGGTCGGATGGGCGCGCGAGGTGCTCGGCGCGAACGGCATCCTGCTCGACTACAACGTCGGACGTTTCGTCGCCGACTCCGAAGCGATCTATTCGTACGAGGGCACGCGCGAAGTGAACGCACTCATGGTCGGCCGCGCGATCACCGGTATGAGCGCTTTCGTCTAAGGCGCTCGTGCCGTCTAAAGGCGCTCGTGCCGGCGCGAGCCCTTTAACTCGCGTCCGCAGGGCGGCCGAACGTTACGGGGTCGTTACTTCCGGATCGGCAAGGAAATCGCGCACGATCGGCGCGACTTCCGCGGCCCGCGTCAGCAGAAACAAGTGTCCGTCGTCGAACGTCAGCAGCCGCGCGCGCGGAATCAAACTGGCCAGCAGTTTGCCATTGATGAGCGGGATGATCGGGTCGTCGGTGCCCATCATGATCAGCGTCGGCTGGCGTAATTTGCGCAGCCACAGCACGCTCGTCCATCCGGCGGTCGCGAGCAGCTGATATACGTAGCCTCTGCCGTGCGGACGCGCCATATGGCGGGCGTGTTCCCGCAGCTGCGCCGGGTCGTGGCGGAGGCGGCCGCCGTACAGTTTGCCGCCGACCCGCGTCATGAATTCCGGGTCCGAATAGCGGCGCGGATTCAGCAATAACGTCAGCGCCGACAGTTTGCCCGGCAGCATCACGGCGCCCGCGGACGTTGCCGCGAGAATAAGGCGTCTGCAACGCTGCGGGTACTGGCGCGCGAACTGCTGCGCTGCGGCGCCCCCCCAGCTGACCCCAAGAACGTCGATCGGGCCGGTAAAGCCCAGGCGATCGACGAGTTGGACGGCGCGGCGCGCGAGGTGCGAGAAGCGGTACGGCAGAGTGGGCGTCGGCGAACCTCCAACGCCCGGCGCGTCGAAAGCGATCGTCGTCACGCCGACGGTTTGCATCGCTTCGGCAAACGGCGCGACGAGCTCGAGGTTCGCGCCGATGCCGTTGAAAATTAAGAGCGGCGTCGGAGACGTCCCTCGAGCGACGGCGGCGCGGACCGGGCGGCCGTCGATGTCGAGGGTGGTAATCTCCATACGCACGCTCATTCGCTGCGCCGCGTCGCTTTACTCGAAAACGTAGGTTCCCGGCGACGGCACGATCGGGCGATGTTCGGCATTGCCGAGCTCTGCGGGTGCCGGCATTTTGTCTCCCGAGCGTTCCTGCGTCCAACCCGCCCAATCGTCCCACCACGAGCCGGGCGTGACCGACGCGCCTTCGAGCCATTCGTCGGCCGAGTCGGGTCGCGCTTCATTCGTATAGTAGCGGGACTTCTTATTGCCGGGCGGGTTGATCAAGCTCTGAATGTGTCCGGCCGCGCTCAAAATCATTTTGCTCGCGCCGCCGAACATCCGCATCGTGCTGTAGACGCCCTTCCACGGAGTGATGTGGTCCGTAATGCCGGCAACGACGTACTTCTCTACCTCGACCTTCCCGAGATCGATGCGCGTGCCGAGCACGTCGAAACCGCTGCGGAATTTTTTCTCGACCGAGATATCGATCACTTCGGCGTGGAAGCGCGCCGGCAATCGCGTCGTATCGTTGTTCCAGTACAAGATGTCGAACACCGGCGGCGGATTTCCGAGCAGATAATTGTTAACCCAATAGTTCCACACGAGGTCGTTCGGCCGAAGCCAAGCGAAGATGCGGCCCATCTCTTGCCCGTCGAGCACGCCCTTGGCCGCGCTCGAAGCCTTCGCTGCGGCCACCGTCTGCGGCGACGCGAACAGTCCGATCGTCGTGTCGCTCGAACTCTCGAAGACCGCTACGCACATCGTCGCCGCGTTGACGAGCGCCGCTCGACCGCTCGCGGCGTAATATGCGAGCAGCGCGGCCTGCGTCATAGCGCCCGAACATGCGCCCATCAGGTTGACGTCTTCCACGCCGCAGATGCCGCGTACCGCGGCCAGCGCTTCATCGAGCGCCGAGACGTAGGTATCGAGACCCCACGCGCGGTGTTCGGCCGTCGGATTGCGCCAACTGACGCAAAACGTTTGAATGCCGTTCTTCACGAGCTGCTCGACGAGGCTGCGCCCGGGAGCGAGATCGAACACGTAGAATTTGTTGATCTGCGGCGGTATTAGTACGGTCGGGCGCGCGTACACCTCGTCCGTGCTCGCGGCATATTGAATCAGTTCGATGACGTCGTTGCGCCATACGACGCTGCCCGGGGACAATCCGAGATTTTCTCCGACCTTGAACGCGCTCTTATCGACCTGCGACGGCATGCCGCCGTTCTTGACGAGGTCCGATAACATGTTGCGGACGCCGCCGACCACACTGCCGCCACCCGTATCGACCGCGCGTTTGAGCGCCGTCGGGTTGATCAGCCAGTTCGACGGCGCGAGTGCTCCCGTCCAAAGCGACGTGATGAAGCGCGCCTGTTCCTTGGTGCGCGCGTCGAAGGTCGTCTTGTCGATAAGATCGTTGAGCGACTTCTCCCAAACGACATAACCGGCGGCGAGGCGTTGGTACAGAGGGTTTTCCTGCCACGCCGGATCGGCGAAACGCTTGTCACCCTCAGCCGGCTTCGCGTCCGATTGGCCCGCGATGATCGTGATGAGTTCGCGTGCGAGACCCGCCTGTTGCTCGACGAGGAGCATCGGGTGTTGCGCGACTTCGCGCCCGAGCGCGCCGAGCGTTTTAGCGATATCTTCGCCGCTGATGCCGACGAAGGGGTTGGGCCCGAGAATGCCCTGCGCCGCGCGTTCGGCAATGTCTTCGCGATGAGCGTCGTGATCCATCATGCTATACCGAAACCGGGCCGACGCTCTGTGCGTGGCGCTGCCGCAACTGTTTTTTATCGATCTTGCCGACGCTCGTCTTATCGATACGTTCGACGAACACGATGTGCGCGGGAACGGCATATTTCGAAATGATACCGCGCTCCGCTTCGGCCAGCACGTGCGCTTTGATTGCGTCGGCGCCGAGCGCGGCATCGCGCAGTGCGACGATCGCCATCGGACGTTCGCCCCATTTGGCATCGTCCACGCCGATTACGGCGACTTCTTCGACGCCCGGGTGCTGCGAGATGATGTCCTCGATCTGCAAGGAGGAGACCCACTCGCCGCCGGTTTTAATGACGTCTTTGATGCGATCGGTAATCTGCAAGTAGCCGTAAGGATCGATCGAACCGATATCGCTCGTATGCAGGTAACCGCCCTCCCACAAGATTTCTGACGCCTCGGGATTTTTATAATAGCCTTGCGTGAGCCAGGGAGCGCGCACGACTACTTCGCCCACGGACACGCCGTCGTGCGGAACGTCGCGCATTTCGGCGTCGACGATGCGCAGATCGACGAGCGGCGGCGGAAGACCGGCCTTGACCCGGTATGCCACGTCGCTGCCGGGACCATCGAGCAGTTCGGGGCGTACGGCGGACATCGCGATCACGGGGCACGTTTCCGACATTCCGTAGCCGGCCACGATGTCGATCCCGCGATCGAGCGCGGCTTGACATAACGCCTTCGGAAGCGCGGAGCCGCCGATGACGACGCGCCAGCGACTCAAATCGATCTTGTCCGCGCCCGGCGCCGAAAGAATCATTTGCAGCAAGGTCGGCACGCAGTGCGAAAACGTGACGCCTTCTTTCTCGATGAGGCCGAGCAGCGTATCGCCGGCGTAGCGGCCGGGATACACTTGCTTGAGGCCCGCGACCGTCGCCGAGTACGGATAACCCCAAGCATGAACGTGGAACATCGGCGTGATCGGCATGTAGACGTCGTCGCGCCGTAACACGAAGAGGGCGAATTCGGCCAGAGTGTGCAGCACGAGCTGCCGGTGGCTGAAGAAAACGCCCTTGGGCAACCCGGTGGTACCCGTGGTGTAAAACGTCGTCGCGCGCGTGTTCTCGTCGAAGTCGGGAAACTCGTGGGCCGGGTCGCCCGCAGCGAGCATCGTTTCGTACTCCGCATCCCAGGCGAATGCGGCGGCCTCGCCGCCGTCGTCGCTAATACGGACGAACTGCTTTACGCTCGTCAGATCCGGACGAATCGCGGCGAGCAGCGGTAAAAATTCGTCGTTGCAGAGTACGACGTCCGCTTCGGCATGATTGAGCGTGTAGGTGACCTGCTCGTTCGAGAGCCGAACGTTGACCGTTTGCAGCACGGCCCCAAGCATCGGTATCGCAAAATACGCCTCGAGATATCGGTGGCTGTCCCAGTCCATGATCGCGACCGTGTCGCCCGGGCGCACGCCGAGCATCGTCAGCGCGCTGCCCAACCGGCCGACGCGGTCGCGCAAGGTCGGATAGCCGTAGCGCACCCGGTCGCGGTACACGATTTCCTGCGTCGAACCGTTACGAAGTGGCGACATGAGCAGATGTTTGATCAGCAGCGGATAGGCGTAGGCGCTCACGATGTGCTCCTCAATAAACCCGGTTACGGCGGTGGCTCTTCGATAACATCGTTTGGAAAAGTAATCCTTCCTATTCCCAGCTCGCGCGCGGCTATGCGTTGCGGCAGTAGGATCCACGGTGCGTGCGGAAGGGCGACGTATCTCTGGAGGTTCTCATGATTGCCGAATCACCCGCGCGCCCGGCCGCTCCGGCGCCTGGCCGTTACTCGCCGGACGAATGGCAGACGCGCGTCGACTTAGCCGCGTGCTACCGCCTCGTGGCCCACTACGGCTGGGACGATCTGATCTTCACGCACATCTCGGCGCGGGTGCCCGGTCCCGATCACCATTTCCTCATCAACCCGTACGGGCTGATGTTCGATGAGATCACGGCTTCGAGTCTCGTCAAGGTGGACCTCGACGCGAACTTGCTCGAACATTCGGACTACGACATCAACCCGGCGGGCTTTACCATTCATAGTGCCGTCCATGCGGCGCGAGAAGATGCGCGCTGCGTCATGCACCTGCACACGGTTGCGGGGACGGCGGTCGCGACGCACGCCCACGGCCTGCTGCCGCTCAACCAAACGGCGATGACCGTTGCGGGAAAAGTCGCGTATCACGATTACGAGGGCATCGCACTCGATCACTCGGAGCGCCCGCGCCTGGTCGCGGACCTCGGCGATAAATCCGTCATGCTCTTACGCAACCACGGGACGCTGACCGTCGGGCCATCCGTCGCAAGCGCGTTCTTATCGATGTATTTTCTCGAACGAGCTTGCCAAATGCAAGTTGCGACGTTATCCGGCGGGGCCGAAGTGCATCATGCGAGCGATGCGGTCATCGCGCTCGTCGATCGCCAATCGGAAAGCCTCGGCGGCATCGAAAGTCTGGTATGGTCGACGCTCATACGCAGACTCGATAAACTCGACCCCTCGTTCCGTAATTAACCATCCTCGTCTGTCCGGCTTCAGCCTGACAGACTCGCCGTAGGCGAAACAAAACTAAACGTATTTTCACGCCGTAGCGTCAGCGGAGGCGTCCCCGC
>JALYUE010000179.1 GCA_030853925.1 Vulcanimicrobiota bacterium
ACCCTTGGTCGTCTCGGACTTCGCTTTGGCTAGCAAGCCCCCGCAGAGGACTGTCACCTCCAAGTCAACGCCCATTCCGGGCGCACAAAAAAAACAGCGCCCGACGTCGTAACGTCGAGCGCTGTACTTCGAACCCGAGTCGAAACAGTCTGAGCTTAGTAACGAGCCTGCGGACGCGGAACCGAACGATCGGTTTGCAACGTCATGGCCGAACCCTTCGGTACGGAGAAATTCGTCTTCATGTTGTTCGCGTACAGGAAGCCGCCGGCCGCACCGGCGAGACCGCCGAGATTCGTGCCGATGTGCTTGCCCATATAGTTACCGACGATCATGCCGAGCGCGGCGCCCGCAGCCTGTTGGATGACGGCGCTTTTCTGTTTTTGATCGACGTGCACGACGTGCCCCGTCAGCGGTGCCGACGCGCCGTTTGCAAGGACGATACTGTCGAAAGCGAGACCGAGCTCTGCCTTGCGGCCTTGGCCCGCACGCGTGACTTTAGCGACGTGACCGCGCACGTACGAAGCCGAGTAGGAAGGATCGTTGTTGGGATACGGCCGCGTGACGGCGACGGTAAATCCGTCACCGATCTGCGCCTTGGCCGAATCGAGGTCGGACGACAGAGTACCGCTGATCGTAGTACCTGCGGCGATCGCGGTGGCTGCAGAAGCAGGCAACGGCGCCGCAAACGATAGCACGGTCGCGAGGCTGAGTACGCCTGCGACAGCCGCGCTACGGATGCTGGTCGAGAGGGCGGATGTGTTCATTAATATCTCCTGGTAGTGGTTGATGACGCTATAACGAGCGCCCGGCCGATTACGTTCGCTCGGCTCGCCCGTTTCCCGCGGCGGACGGGTTGCGCTTGGCGAGTTCCACCTTTGCGATGGCGGCGCGATGTACTTCGTCGGGACCGTCGGCAAAACGCAGCGTCCGCTGGCCGGCCCAAAGCCGCGCTAGGCCCGGGTCGTCGCAAACGCCCGCACCGCCGTGCGCTTGAATCGCGCGGTCGATCACGCGCAACGCCATATTCGGCGCCACAACTTTGATCATCGCGATCTCGGCGCGAGCCGCTTTGTTGCCCTCGCGGTCCATTTTATCGGCCGCGTGCAGCGTCAAAAGGCGCGCCTGGTCGATCTCGATACGCGAGTCGGCGATCCATTCTTGGACGACGCCCTGCTCCGCCAGGCGCTTACCGAACGTAACGCGCGATTGTACGCGGGCGCACATCGCCTCGAGCGCCCGTTCCGCCGCTCCGATGGAACGCATGCAATGATGGATGCGCCCGGGACCTAGGCGTCCCTGGGCGATCTCAAAGCCACGGCCTTCGCCCAGGAGCACGCTGGAAACCGGAACGCGCACGTTCTCGAAACGCATCTCGGCGTGTCCGTGAGGCGCGTCGTCGTACCCAAAAACGCTTAAGGCCCTAACGACGGTGACGCCGGGGGTATCCATCGGGACGAGGATCATCGACTGCTGCAGGTGCTTGGCCGCAGCCGGGTCGGTCTTGCCCATGAAGATCAAGATTTTACAGCGCGGGTCCATGGCGCCGCTCGTCCACCACTTGCGGCCGTTGATAACGTACTCGTCGCCATCTCGCTCGATACTTGCTTGAATATTCGTCGCGTCGGACGATGCGACATCGGGTTCGGTCATCGCGAACGCGGAGCGAATTTCACCCGCTAAGAGTGGGTCGAGCCAGCGCTTCTTCTGTTCGTCCGATCCGTAGCGCACGAAAACTTCCATGTTGCCCGTGTCGGGCGCGCTGCAGTTGAAGACTTCAGGTGCGACGGCCGACCGGCCCATTACCTCGCAGAGCGTGGCATATTCGCGATTGGTGAGACCCGCTCCATATTCGCTTTCCGGCAGAAACAGATTCCAGAGCCCGGCGCTGCGCGCTTGAGCCTTCATCTCGTCCATGACGGGCGGAACCGTCCACCGGCTCGGTGCGCTTGCGTGCTGCTCGGCATAGATGCGTTCGCCCGGCTCGACGACGTCTCGCACGAACGCTTTGACGCGCTCGCGCAACTCGGTTATTTCAGGCCGCAGTTCAATCGACATGAGCGCGCCTTCGTCGGCGCGCCCGACGGCTCTTGCCCGCGTTATGGCTCACACCCGCTCGAGCAACATCGCGATCCCCTGACCGACGCCGATGCACATCGTGCAGATCGCACGTTTACCAGTCGAGCGCTGTAATTCGGCCGTGGCCGTCACCGCCAAGCGCGCGCCGCTCATGCCGAGCGGATGTCCCAGAGCGATCGCGCCGCCATTGGGATTAACGTGCGATGCGTCGTCGGGGAGGCCGAGTTGACGCAGCACCGCGAGCGACTGTGCCGCGAACGCCTCGTTCAACTCGATGAGATCGACGTCGCGGAGTTCCACTTTGGTGAGCGCGAGCAACTTGCGCACGGCCGGCACGGGTCCCATGCCCATGATCCGCGGTGGAACTCCCGCCGTTGCGGCGGCGACGACGCGCGCACGCGGACTGAGCCCATATTTCTCAACCGCAGCGCCCGAAGCCACGATAACCGCAGCCGCGCCGTCGTTGACTCCCGAGGCATTGCCGGCCGTCACGCTGCCGCCGCTGCGGAACGGCGCGGGCAACGCCGCCAGTTTTTCGAGCGTCGCATCGGCGCGCGGACCCTCGTCCGTATCGACGGAGGTCGTCGCACCTTTTTTACCAGCAACTACGACCGGCACGATCTCTTCCTTAAAGCGTCCCGCTGCAACCGCCGACGCCGCGCGCTGCTGTGAGCGCAGCGCGAACGCATCTTGATCTTCGCGCGTTATGGCGTATTCCGTCGCGACGTTTTCCGCGGTCTCCGGCATGCTGTCGACTCCAAACGCGCTTCTGAACGCTTTGTTGACGAAGCGCCAGCCGATCGTGGTATCGAAGACCGCGTTTTCGCGCGCGAAGGCCGTCGTCGCTTTCGGCATGACGAATGGCGCGCGGCTCATGCTCTCCACGCCGCCGGCGATGCAGAATTCCGCGTCACCGGCCTTGATGGCGCGCGCGGCGATCGAAATCGCGTCCAGACCCGAGCCGCACAACCGATTGATCGTGGCTCCGGGAATCGTGTCAGGTAGCCCGGCGAGCAGCAAAGCCATTCGCGCGACGTTGCGGTTATCTTCGCCGGCTTGATTCGCACAACCGAAATAGACGTCGTCGACGGCTCCCCAATCGACGCGCGGATTGCGCTTTACGAGCGCCGCGAGCGGAACCGCAGCCAAATCGTCGGCGCGCACTTGGGATAAAAGCCCGCCATATTTGCCGATAGGCGTGCGCACCGCATCGCAAAGAAACGCCTGCGGACTCATGGCTGCGAACCGGAAGTAAACGGCGATTGGCCTGCCACGATCGTGCCTCCAGCGGACGGTTACGGAAGGTCTTTTGCGTTCGAGTCGACCGGCCCCGAGTGCCTGCCGCGCGCGAAAGTTCGATGCGGTGTCGTGCGATAGTACGAGCGTCGTCGATCGAGCGTCGTCGATCGAGCGCCTCGGCGAACCGTCGACTATGCGCCCGTCGTCGATCGTGGTCGTATCGCGAGAGTTCGGATCCAGTCATACGAGCGGTGTTTCCGGCGCCGCGGTCTTCATCTATAGTGCAATTCGCCGTAACTTCGAACGCGATGAGGCCGGCGTTGCATAATCGCCGCGCCGATACAAAATTAGATTATTTGGGAAGAGCACAGTAAACTTGCCGGATGAGGTAAGAGATTGCTACGCCGCGGCGATATTCATACACAGTATGTCGGGTAAGTAAGTATGAGCGAAAGCGTTCGCGCTCCGGAAGAGCCGCCGCTCTTAACGTCGCCCGAAGAAGTCAAACAGCCGGCGCGCCCAAAGCTTCTCGAAGTCATGGGTCCGGGCTTGATTACCGGAGCTTCGGATGACGATCCGAGCGGCATCGCGACGTATTCACAAGCGGGCGCGGAGTTCGGTTTCGCTCTCTCGTGGACGCTGCTGCTGACGTACCCGCTCATGTGTGCGATCCAGCAGATCAGCGGAGAAATCGGCCGGGTCACGGGGCGCGGGATAGCCGGAAACCTGCGGCGGCACTACGCCAAATGGCTCCTATACGCCGTGGTCGGCATGCTACTGGTCGCAAACACGATTAACATCGGCGCGGACTTAGGGGCGATGGGCGCGGCGCTCAAGCTCTTGATCGGCGGTCCGGCGCCCGTTTATGTTGCATTCTTCGCGCTGCTGACGGCGGGACTCGAGATCTTCGTACGATACGCGCGCTACGTGTCGGTGCTCAAATGGTTAACGTTGTCGTTGTTCGCCTACGTCGCGACCGTGTTCATCGTTCACGTGCCGTGGGCCGAAGTCGCGCTGCAGCTCGTCGTCCCGCACTTCACGCGCGATAAGAACTACATCGTCGCGATCGTCGCAGTCTTCGGTACCACCATCAGTCCGTATCTCTTCTTCTGGCAAGCGGGTGAAGAGGTCGAAGATCAAATGGAGCGCCCCGAGGCCCGTCCGCTGCGATCGGCCCCCGAGCAAGCCCCGCAGGAGCTCGACCGCATCCGGCTCGACACCTACGTCGGCATGGCGTTTTCGAATCTCGTGGCGCTGGCAATCGTAGTGACCGCGGCGGCAACGTTGCACGCTCACGGCAAAACGGACATCACCACGTCTGCGGAGGCCGCCGAAGCATTGCGCCCGATCGCCGGACCGTTCGCCTTTACGGTCTTCGCACTCGGCATCGTGGGGACGGGCTTGCTGTCGCTTCCGGTGCTTGCCGGTTCTGCAGCATACGCGCTCGGAGAAGCGCTTCGCTGGCCCGTCGGACTGGCGCGGCAGCCTTCTAAAGCGAAAGGTTTCTATGCGGCGATTGCGCTCGCCACGGGCGTTGGCGCTTTGCTCAACTTCACCCCGATCGACCCCGTCAAGGCGCTGTTTTGGAGCGCCGTGATCAACGGCGTCGTGGCGGTACCCGTCATGGTGATGATGATGCTGCTCGCAACGCGCAAGGACGTGATGGGATCTTTCGTCGTCTCGGGGCCCGTAAGGGTGACGGGTTGGATCGCTACCGTCGTGATGGCGCTGGCCGCAATCGGCATGTTCGCTACGATGGGTTCCTAGCATACATCGACGAGCGTTTGCTCGTACTTACGTGCGTCAGCGCAGGTCGAAGACGTGCTTCGCCTTACCGGCGGACGGCTCGATCGTTCCGGCCGGAGCGAGTTCGATGTTGGCCGTGACGCCTACCAGCGTTTTGATACGGTCCTTCAACAGTTTCATGCACGCCGGTCCATCGGCCGACTCGCTCGCGAGTTCGACGACGACGGCGAGCGCGTCTAAATTGCCTTCGCGAGTCAAACGAAGCTGGTAATGCGGCGCGAGCCGCGGATCGCGCAGCACGAGTTCCTCGATCTGCGTCGGGAACACGTTGACTCCGCGCACGATCAGCATATCGTCGCTGCGCCCGGTGATCTTTTCGATGCGGCGCATCGTTCGCGCCGTGCCCGGCAACAGCCGTGTCAGATCGCGCGTACGATAGCGAATGACGGGCATCGCTTCTTTCGTGAGCGACGTGAATACGAGTTCGCCCATCTCTCCGTCGGGCAGCACCGCACCGGTGCCCGGGTCGACGATCTCCGGATAAAAATGATCTTCCCAAACGTGCAGACCGTCTTTGGTCTCGACGCACTCTTGCGCGACGCCGGGGCCGATCACTTCGGATAGACCGTAAATGTCGACCGCGTCGATCGCAGCTCGTTCTTCGAGCCGCGCGCGCATCAGGTCGGTCCACGGCTCGGCGCCGAAGATGCCGATTCGCAGGCTGCTCGTACGCGGATCGATACCTTGCCGTTCCATTTCATCGAGGATCGCGAGCATGTAACTCGGCGTTACCATGATGACGGCGGGACCCAAATCGGCGATCAGTTGAACTTGCTTCTCGGTTTGGCCGCCCGACATCGGCACGACGCTGCAGCCGAGGCGTTCCGCGCCGTAATGCGCGCCGAGCCCTCCGGTGAAGAGGCCATACCCGTACGCGACATGCACGATATCTCCCGGGCGGCCGCCGGCAGCGCGGATGGACCGTGCCATGACGTCGGCCCAAAGGTCGATGTCGCCCAGCGTGTAGGCGACGACGGTAGGTTTGCCCGTCGTGCCGCTGGATGCATGAAAGCGCGCCACGCGCTCGCGCGGCACCGCGAGCAGCCCGAAAGGATAATTTTCGCGAAACGTCCCTTTCGAAACGAACGGGAACTTGGCGAGATCGGCAAGCTCTCGAATGTCGCTCGGATGCGCTCCGTGTGCGTCGAAGCTCGCGCGATAATGTGGGACGTTGTCGTACGCGTGCCGCACGGACCACTGCAGCCGCCGCAACTGCAGCGCGGCCAGTTCGTCGCGGCCGGCCGTTTCGATCGCGTCGAGCTGCGCCTCGGCGCGCCGCTCAGACATGCGAATGCGAATCGACGTCGATACCGATGACGTCCGTGACGGGGTAGCTCTGGCACATCAACACGAAGCCGCGAGCGATCTCGTAATCTTCGAGCGCGTAATGCACGTCCATATCGACCTCGCCTTCGAGCAGCATGACCCTGCACGTCGAACAGACGCCGCCTTTACACGAATACGGCAGGTCGACGCCTTGCCGCAAACCTGCGTCGAGAACGGTCTCCTTTCCCTTCTCGATCGTAAACGTGCGCCGTTGCCCGTCGAGAATGGCGTACGCTTCGCACGCGCCCGTCTCTGCCGAACCGAGTTGCGGGACGTTGCGTCGTTCGCTCGGTTGTCCGGCCGCAAAGAGTTCCGTCTTGATCTGCGCGCGCGAAATCCCGTGCGCTTCGAGCGAAACCGTCACCGCGCGCGTCATCGCTTCGGGGCCGCACACGAACGCATAGTCGACGCTCTCGGCATCGATCCAGCGCTGCAGCAGCGCATCGCATTTCTCGCCGTCGATGCGTCCGTGAAAAAGCTCCACGTCCTGCGCTTCGCGGCTCATGACGAAAAGCAACACGAGGCGCGCGAGGTAACGGTCCTTGAGGTCTTGCAGCTCCTCGCGAAACATCACGGACGACGAAGCACGATTTCCGTAGACGAGCGTGAAGCGGCTTTCGGGTTCGAGGAAGAGCGTCGTCTTGATCAGCGCGAGCAGTGGCGTGATGCCGCTCCCCGCGGCGATGCCGAGGTAATGCCGCGCGTTGCTCGGCGCGAGCGGCACGTGGAACCGTCCCTCGGGCGGAGCGACGGACAGCGTCGCCCCGACTTGCAGCGCGTCGTGAACCCAGGCGGAGAAACGGCCCTCCGCGACGCGCTTGATCGCAACGCGCAAGTCGCCGTCCTGCGGCGCGGAACAGATCGAGTACGAACGGCGCACTTCTTCACCGTCCAAGTCCACCTTGAGCGTGAGGAATTGGCCGGCCTGAAATTGGAAACGTTCGCGCAGCTCCGGCGGTACGGCGAACGTTACGGCGAGCGCCTCGCGCGTTAGACGTTCTATCCGCTCGATCGCGAGTGGATAGAACGCTCGGGCGCGCGAGGCATCAGTGGCACTTGAAGTAATCGAACGGCTCCCGGCAGGCGTTACAGCGATAGAGTGCTTTACATGGTGTCGAGCCGAAGCGGCTCGTCAACGTCACGTCGGGCGAGCCGCAGCGCGGACATGCCGTGCTGCTTTCGAGGCTCCGCGTAATATCCAAGACGTCGCTCGTCTTGCGTTCGGGCGGCGCGATTCCGTAGGCGTGCAATTTTTCGCGCCCGGCTTGTGAAAGCCAGTCGGTCGTCCACGGCGGGGCGATGCGGACGTCGAGTTCCACCCGCTCGACGCCGCGCTCGCGCAAAGCGCGCACGATGTCGCGTTCGATCGTGCGCGTCGCGGGGCACCCGGAATAGGTCGGCGTGATCGTCACGACGAGCGTCCGTTCCGCGCCCGTTTCGGCGGTACGCCACGCGACGTCGCGCACGATGCCGAGATCGACGACCGACACGGCCGGAATTTCCGGGTCCGGCACGCCTTCGAGCCACGTCCAAACCTCTGTAACGCTGCTCGGCACGTCGCGCTGGATGCCGGCGTTCACCAACGCTCGCCCGGAACCGAGCGGCGTACGGACTGCATCTCGGCAAGCATGTAGCTAAGGTACTCGGTATGCTTGCCCGACTTTCCGCCGAGGTGCATCCAGCCGTCGGCCGGCACCGTGAGCGTCGCTTGCGCGAACGTGCGGCGCACGTGTTCGAGCCAGGGCGCGCGCAGCGCCTCGAGTTCGAAACCGATGCCGCGCCGCGTCATTTCCGCGTCGAGGTCGTCGGAAGCGAACAGTTCGCCCGTGAACGTCCAAAGATCGTCGACGGCGGCCTGCATGCGAGCGTGGCTGTATTCGGTTCCGTCGCCCAAGCGAACGACCCAATCGCCGCTGCGCCGGACGTGGTACGCTACCTCGCGCACCGCCTTCTGCGCGATCCCGGACACGCGCTCGTCACGCGACGCCGTAAGGCGCTGTAGCGCATGGAAATGCCAGGTGTCGAAGATAAATTGACGCGCCGTCGTGGCGGCATAGTCGCCGTTGACCTGCTCGACGAGCAGCACGTTATAATACGCTGCCGAGTCGCGATAATACGCGAGACCGTCTTCATCGCGTCCCAAACCCTCGACTTCGCCCGCGTATGTTAGCCACATGCGCGCCTGGCCGATCAGGTCGAGCGCGACGTTCGTGAGCGCGAGATCTTCCTCGATGATCGGCGCGTGGCCCGTCCACTGCGAGAGTCGCTGCCCGAGCACGAGCGCGCTATCGCCAAAACGCAAGACGTAGCGTGCGAGAGCTTCATCGCCGGAACTGCGTTCCGTCACGACTTCTTCCCTCACAAATTTTTAACGCCGGGCGGAACCGTGTAGTACGTCGCATGCCGATACGCTTTGTCTTCGGCCGGTTCGAAGAAGCTCGTGCGTTCGCTCGGCACGCTCGCGACGATGTCACTCGACTTGACGATCCACAAGCTCACGCCTTCGTTGCGCCGCGTGTACACGTCGCGCGCGTTTTCCAAGGCATTCTCCGCGTCCGCAGCATGCAGGCTGCCGACGTGCTTGTGCGCGAGCCCGTGCGCGCTACGCACGAACACTTCCCACAGGGGCCACGCGTCGCTCACGCGACCGCCGCCGCCGTGCGAGCACGTTTCTCGGCATGCGCCAGCGCGGCTTCGCGCACCCACGCTCCGTCCTCGTGCGCCGCGCGGCGCGTGCGCAGCCGCTCGCGATTGCACGGCCCGTTGCCGCGCACGACCGCGTAGAACTCTTCCCAATCCGGCTCGCCGAAGTCGTAGTGCCCGCGCTCATCGTTCCAGCACAGCGCGGGGTCCGGCATCTTCAACCCGATGACGTCCGCTTGGGGCACCGTTTGGTCGACGAACTTTTGGCGCAGTTCGTCGTTCGTGTACAGCTTGATCTTCCAGCGCATCGAGCGTTCGTTATGCAGCGACTGACCGTCCGGCGGTCCGAACATCATCACGGCCGGCCACCACCAGCGATCGAGTGCGTCCTGCGCGAGCGCGCGTTGCTCGGGCGTCCCGGCGCACAGCGTCGTCATGATCTCGTAACCTTGGCGCTGGTGAAAGCTCTCCTCTTTACAAACGCGCACCATGGCGCGCGCGTACGGGCCGTACGAACAGCGCGTCAGCGGTACCTGATTGATGATGGCGGCGCCGTCGACGAGCCAGCCGATCGCCCCCATGTCGGCCCAAGTCAGCGTCGGATAGTTGAAAATGCTCGAATACTTCGCGCGTCCCGACAACAATGCGTCGATCATCGCATCGCGCGGGGTACCGAGCGTCTCGGCCGCGCTGTACAGGTACAGCCCGTGCCCGGCCTCGTCTTGCACTTTCGCCATGAGGATCAGTTTGCGCGCGAGCGACGGCGCGCGCGTGATCCAGTTTCCCTCGGGCAGCATGCCGACGACTTCGGAATGCGCGTGCTGCGAAATTTGACGCAGCAAGGTGTCGCGATACGCTTTGGGCATCCAATCGGTGGGCTCGATCGTAATCGACCGATCGATCTTATCGTCGAAGGCGCGCTGCTCCGGACTGTCGTCGCCGAGTCCCGTGTCGGAAACGTCGACCAATTGCGTATACATAACGGTAGTTCTCTCCCTTAGTGCGCCGCGACGAAGAGTTCGGATGCCGTCCCGGAGCCGCGCGCGCCCCGCGCCGTTTCGTTGAGGGTCAGCAACTCATAGGTCGCGACGGTTTCACCGGTTTGATTCGTCACTTCGACGTCCCAGCGTACTTCGCCGTACTCCGCTTTACGCGGCGTTTTCTGCTTGACGGTCAAACGTACTGCGATCGCATCGCCCGGCTGGACCGGTTTGGAAAAACGCAGGTTGTCGAGACCGTAATTAGCGAGCACGGGCCCGGGCGACGGATCGACGAACAACCCGGCCGCAAACGACAGAATGAGATAACCGTGCGCGACCCGCCCGGGAAAGAACGGGTTCGCTTTGGCCGCCGCTTCGTCCATGTGCGCGTAGAACGTGTCGCCCGTGAAATGCGCGAAGTGTTCGATGTCGTCGAGCGTTATCGTGCGCGCCTGCGTATGCAGCGTCTGACCGATCGCGAGATCGTCGTAACGCAATCGGAACGGGTGCGAGGCGCGCTCGACTTCGGCTGCGCCGCGGTTCCAGGCGCCCGTGAGCGATGCCAAACGCTGCGGAGAGCCCTGTACCGCGGTGCGCTGCATGTAGTGAAACACGCCCCTCATCCCGCCGAGTTCTTCCCCGCCGCCAGCGCGCCCCGGGCCGCCGTGCACGAGTGAGGGCAACGGCGAGCCGTGACCCGTCGATTCGCCCGCGCAATCGCGATCGATAGCGATGATGCGGCCGTGGAACGACGCGATGCCGAGCGTCAGTTCGTTCGCGCTCGCGGCATCGTAGGTAAAGAGCGACGCGACGAGGCTTCCTTCACCACGTCGCACGATCTCGATGGCGTCGGCCACCTCGTCGTATGCCATGAGCGTACAGACGGGCCCGAACGCTTCGACCGAGTGAATTTTCTGGGCCCGCAACGGAAATTCGCAGCCCAAAAGCAGCGGCGACATGAAGGCGCCAGTCTCCGCGTCGGCTCCGACGACGTCGCACCGCTCGGGATCGCCGAAAAGCAGCGTCGCTTCGCCGCGCAATTCCGCCACCCGAGCGCGCACGTCGTCGCGCTGCGCGCGGCTTACGAGCGGGCCCATGCGGACTCGTTCGAGGCGCGGATCGCCCACGACGACGGCGGCGAGTTTTTCGGCAATCGCGACGCGCGCGGCGGCGTACCACGCTCGCGGAACGACGGCGCGCCGAATAGCCGTGCACTTCTGACCGGCCTTGACGGTCATCTCGCGCACGACTTCGTTGACGAACAGGTCGAATTCCGGCGTGCCCGGCGCGGCGTCGGGCCCGAGCACCGCGGCATTGAGCGAATCGCGTTCGGCGATGAAGCGCACCGCCTTCTCGGCAACGACGCGGTGGGCGCGCAGCCGCAACGACGTTTCGAGCGAACCGGTAAACGACACGACGTCTTGCCCACCGAGGTGCTCGAGCAAGTCGCCCGTGCTGCCGGCGACGAGTTGGACGGCACCCTCGGGCAGAATGCCGGAATCGACGATAAGACGAAACGCAGCGCTCGCGACATACGCGCTCGCGGTCGCCGGCTTTACGATCGCGGGCATGCCCGCCAGCAGCGCCGGGGCGAGCTTCTCGAGCATTCTCCAGACGGGAAAATTGTAGGCGTTGATGTGGACGGCGACGCCGTGCAGCGACGTCAAGAGGTGGCGCGCGACGAAGGTTCCGCGCTTGCCGAGTGGTTCGAGCCCGCCCTCTAGCACGAAGCCCTCG
>JALYUE010000181.1 GCA_030853925.1 Vulcanimicrobiota bacterium
CCGAGCGCGATGCCGGCGTTCGCAAAGTCGGTGCGGACGCGCGCGTTGATGGCGTGGCGGAATGCGAATTGACGCAGCGGCGCCGTTTTGACGATGGCGCGCACGATCGCCCAGTCGCGGCTGAGCGCGTCGATGCCGATCCATTCGATCGGTTCGAGCACGACGTCGCGCCATTCGTATTCGCGCGCGAGCGCTTCGATCGCACCCCGCACGACCTCGAGCGCGTGTAAGACGTCGGACGCCGGATCGACCGGAACGCGGTAATCGACGCGCGACCAATTGCGGGACTGGTTCACGACGGCGGTCGTAGCGCTGTGCGGAATGGTAATCAAACGTCCGTCGGTATCGCGGATCTGCACCATTCGCAAAGTCAACACCTCGACGATACCGCTGTACGTGTTGATCGTCACGTAATCGCCGACGACGTACTGATCTTCGAACAGCACGAGAAAGCCGTTAAGGAAATCGCGTACGAAGTTTTGCGCGGCGAGCGATAACGCAATCGCTGCGAGACCGCCGATCGTCACGACGGAGCCGATCGGGACGCCAATCTGACTCAGCACGCCGAGCACCGCGACGAAGACGAGCACGAAGGTCTTAAAGCTGCCGAGCGCCTGTGCGATCGTCGGAATGCGCAGCAGCCGGCGAGCCTTGTCGTCGGAGGTCATGAACGGCGACGAGCGCCACACGCTTGCCGCTCGCACGATAACCGCGTCGAGCACACGATTGATCAACGCCACGACGACGATCGTCGTGACGATCCCGAACGTTCCGCGCATGAGCTGTTGCGCGAACGGCGTCGTTTGCGGGAAGAGCGTGAGCGCCCACGTAATCGCGACGCACCACGCGAGAGCGAGGCCCCACAGGAGCGATTCGGCTACCGCGCGATCGAGCGCGAGCCGACGTTCGGGCTTCACGGCTCGCAGCGAGAGGGCGAGGAACCGTCGCCGGCGTTGCGGCGCGGCCACGCCCGCGACGGGGATGCTCGACGCTTCGTCCGCGATCGTCCGCGCCCGTTCCTCGACTTCCAGGGCGACGGCCGCAATCCGGCGTTGCAGTAAGGCCCGCAGCCCGAATACGAGTAGCGACAGCACGACCATGCCGACGGCGACCCGCAGAACGCGCGCGATGCCCCGCCGCTGTGCGGCCGGTTGCCGCAACGCGAGCGCGCGGATCAACGCGCTCTGAAGCTTGCCCTGCCAGTCGGTCGCGAGCGCATCGACCGTCGTCTGGTTATATTGAGCGTCCACGGCCGTGATCGTCACGATGGGCAGAGGATCGGTATGCCGGGCGTCGACCACCTCGAGCGCGTCCGCTAAGCCGCTATGGACGACGTGAACGCGCAGCGAAGCAGGATCGTACACGGTCGACGTCTCGCGCCCAGGCGAATCCACGGTAGCGAGGACCTGGCCGAGCGCCGTGGCTATGTCCGCGATCCGTCCGGCGGCGGTCAGCTGGTTCGGGGCCGACGTCTCGACTGCGACGCGAAAGAGCGTAACGCCGTCGAGGATAACGGGCGCCGTCGTAAAGTTGCCGTGCTGCTCGATGCCGGGCAGGCCGCCCGAGGTGGCGGCGCCGGGCAGCGTCAAGGTCTGCCCGAGGACGGCAAGCCTCGTCGCGCCGAGGACGAGGACGACGGCCATCACGGCCACGAGGGCAACGAGCGTTCGTACGTAACGCATTCCCAGGCGTGCGTTCCTGCGACGACGCCTGCATACCGCTCGGACCGGACGAGGAGAACGCACGTATGGATGAAGACCGCTTTAACGTAGCCGTCCGCAAGTTTCTCAAAGAGGTCGGCGTCACGTCACAACGCGAGATCGAGAAAACCGTCCGCGAGGCGCTTGGCGCGGGACGCCTGCGCGGCGGCGACACTCTCGAAGCGAAGATGACGCTGCGTATCGGCGCCGTCGATCTCGTCCACGAAATCGTCGGGCACATCGAACTCGGCGGAACGCCGCCCGGGTGAACGGCGTTGCATTCTGCGATGAGCTTCTTACATATTTGGCGATTCACTGTGGCGCTCGCGTTACTGTGCGGCGCAATCGGTGTCTCTCAAAGCGTCGCTAAGTCGCCGATCGCCGCAAGCGGCGGCGGCCAGAAAACCGCCTCTGCATATGCCCTCTACGACAGCGTCGGCATAGACACGCATTTCAGTGAAGGCATCGAACGCGCGAATTACCCGGGCATCTCGAAATTACTCGGCGACCTCGGGGTCAAGCACGTCCGCGAAGGCTTCAATCCCAATCCCGACCGGCGCGCGATGGAATTGTCCAAATCTTTGCACGATACATACGGCATCGATTTCACCGAGACGGCAAGTCCCGGACAAACGCCGGACTTATGGGCGTTATATAAGAAGGGCATCGGCGCGGGGATGGTCGGTCTCGAAGGCGCGAACGAATCGGATAACAGGCAAACGGATCTCAATTGGCTGCCTCCGACCTTGCAGCTGCAAAAAGATCTATGGCATGCCGCGCATGGCGGAACGCCGGAACTCGCGGGATTGAAGGTTACCGGCCCGTCACTGCTCACGTGCACGGGCGCAGGCTCGTTCGGCGACCAGAGCCCGTACATGGATTACACGAACATGCACCGGTATTATGGCGGGCGGCCTCCGAGCGTGCTCGGCTGGGGCCCTTCGAACTGCCATTCGACGCGCGGCTACGGTTCGATGGAGATGGTGCTCGGCGTCGTGCGCCAAATGGCGGCGAGCCGCCCGGTGCAGACGACCGAAACGGGCTACTGCACGGCACCGGTCAAGGGCTGCAACCCCGAAAACGTCGCAGTCGCGTACACGCCGCAAATCTTTTCGTACAATTTTTCATACGAGAAGAATTTCGGAACGTTGTTTCCACGAACGTACGTGTACCAACTTTTATCTGAAGACCTCGCGACGGTCAGCCATTCGTTCGGCCTCGTCAATCCGGATTACAGTCCGAAGCCGATGTATTACGCGCTGCAAGGCTTCATGTCGCGAGTCAAGGACGTCCCGAGTTCGGCGCGGCCGCTCGCGTACGCGGTTACGGGGCCCGCGCTGCAGCACGTACAGTGGCTGCCCTTGAGTTATTCTAATGGTGATTTCGGCATGATTCTGTATAGCGACGCGCCGATCTGGGACCCGAACGGCACGGCCACGCCTCAGGGATCGCCGCTTAGCGTCACAAACGTCGAGGTTGCGCTCTCGGCGCCGAATATGCGGAACATCGTCGTGTCAAGTCTGAATCCGAAAGGAACGTGGAGCGACACGAAAGTCGGCAGCACCGCGCGCCTGAGCGTCGGCCCCTACATGCAGATCGTGCGGTGGTCGACGGGCGGCGCGCGCTAGCCATCGCAGCTAGATCACAGCACTCTCTCAGGCTCGCTCGTTATCGTACGCTCATGACCCACAAGTCGGGCGACCTTTCGGATTCCGCGGTAGCGGAAAATTCGGTAACGTGCAGCCGCAGCGAGGATGGTGCGACGACGACGATCCGCGTGCTCGGTCATCTCGCGGGCGGCACCGAATCCGGGCTTAACACCACCATTAAAAAAGCGGCTCGCGCCGACGCGCAGGTGATCCTGGATTTAAGCCGCTGCGACTATTGCGATTCGGAAACGCTGGGCCTCGTCGTCGGGTGGCAACGCAGGTTGGACGAACGTTTTCGCCTCGTCCTTGCGGCGACCGGTAACGTACGGCGCGTTTTTGAAATTACGGGCTTGAGCCGGCGTTTGGCGATTACGACGCAGCCGTAGCGAACTGCGTCGTAGCGAACTACGTCGTCGCGCTCGACACACTCGCGCCATCACGTGCGGTCACGCGAACCTTGGGCGTGCGGGCGTCGTTGCCGGGCGGGATGAGTTGAAACTCGACGATCTTCACGCCCGAAGTGGGGACCGCAAGCGTCACCTTCGACGGCGAGCAGACGCGATCGGTGCAAAACGAAGCGACCCAGCCCTTAGGAACACCGCCGGCGCTCAACGCTACATCCTTACCGGACGTCCCTACGACGACGAGCCGGAACTTGCGCGTATTCGGAATGCTGCCCGGTAAGTCCGGACCCGTCCACGGCACGAGCGACACGGTCGCTGCCCTATGCGGCGCCGCAAGGCCGAGCGCCACGATCGCTTCCTGGCCTTCTTCGATATACATGTCGTGCCGCGCGTCGCTCGGCGGCAGTTTTTGCGCCCAGCTCAAGAGCTGCTCGAACTCCGCTCGCGCGCGCACACGATCGCCGTTTTGTGCGTACGCGCGGCCGGTATACGCGTGCACGTAAGCGAGCATCCGCACGAGCGACGCCTTGCCGGGATCGGCATCGACGTGCCGTTTCGCCAGCGCGGCCGCGCGAGCGAACGTCGCATAGGCGTCCTCAGTATGACCGGTTTTGAGCTGCGCACGAGCGAGCGTTACCATGCCGTCGACATCGTCCGGGCTCAGCGCCACGATCTGCCGGTCCGCGTCGACGGCCGCATCGTACTGTTCGAGGCGGCCGGCTGCAAGCGCGATGCCGGATAGGATGCTCGTGTTCTTTGGGTCCAGCGCAAGCGCCGCGCGATATGCGTCGAGCGCATCCTTCCATTGCTCGCGGTCGCGCGCCGCATCGCCGCGCAGACGCGGCAACAGCGCCTGGTCCCCCGTAGATGTGCCGATGCTCACGAGCGCCGTAACCGCCTTGTCGCGCAGCGCGCTCTGTTCCGCACGCGTCCTCAAGAAATCGGTCGGGTTGCCCTTGGCCGCATCGCTCTCGTCGAGCAGGTTGTCGGCGGCGGCGATCGCGTTCGCCGCTTTCTTCGCGTTCGCTTCGATCGCTGCGGGGTCGCCTGAAAAGTCGATGCTCGGATCCGAAAGCGTAGCGTCGATCTTCGTCTGCAGCGCCGAGACGACTCGGCCGTCGACGCCGTGCTTAGCGTCGGCGACGAGCGAGAACAACTGGGCCGCAGTGATAACGTCGACGTACCGGGCGCGCAACACTCCGCGAGCGTCGATCACGAACGTCGTCGGAAAATATTGGACGTCATACGCTTTCGCAAATGACCGATCTGCGTCGATCGCTTGCGCGTACGTGACGCCTTTGGCGGCGACATAAGCCCGCACGATCGGAGCGCTCTCGGTCGTATCGACGCCGAGAACCACGACGCCGTCATTCGCGAGCTTCGGCGCCGACGCGATCAGGTCGGGCATTTCCTCACGACACGGCGGACACCACGTCGCCCAGGCATTGATGACGAGCGTCTTGCCGCGGTAGGCATCGAGGGAAACGGATTTGCCCTCCAGCGTCTTGAGGCTGAACGCCGGAGCGGGCGCGCCGACCTGCGGTCCGGGCAAAACCCCAAGCGCCGGCGTTGCTGCGGCCGCGGGCGAAGCCGGGGTATCGGCAGCGGCCGCGGCCGGCAAAGCCAAGGCGGCGACGAGAGCGGCGACGATGGAGGCGCTTAGCGAGCTCACGGGCTTGGCGTTCGCCATGCGAGGGCAGGACACCAGCCGCGGCTTAGACGCGGAGTTTATATCCGATCGCGGTCATGCGGAGCGCGATACCGAGCGACAGAACGGTAAGCACGCCGACGATCGCGATCGATAGCGCCAGCGGCACATCGCTGCGTGCGGTGAACGAATAGCGGAACGCGTCGATCATATAAAACATCGGATTGAACAGCGAGACTTCACGCACGAGCGGCGGTAAGAATTGCATCGATGTAAAGACGCCGCCGACGAAGACCAGCGGCGTGATGACGAACGTCGTAAACACCGCGATATGATCGAATTTTTCGGCGAGCAATCCGAAGATGATGCCGATGCTGCCGAACAACGTCGACACGAGGATCGTCATACCGAAGAACAGTGACCAGTCGTGCGGCAGCGTATGCACCATGACGAATCCGACCGCGAGGATGAGGATGGCGATCAAGTTCGCGCGCAGCACGGAGGCGAGAATGTACCCGCTGACGATTTCGACCGCCGACAACGGCGAGACCAGCAGCTCCTGAATCGAGTACATGAAGCGCCCTTGAAAGAGCGAGCTCGACGACTCGCCGTACGTCTGATCGATCACTTGCAGCATGATCAGGCCCGGAATGAGAAATGCTGCGTACGGAACGCCCTGCACGTTCTGCACCCGGCTCCCGAGGCCGAGACCGAAAACCAGAACGTACAGCACCGTCGTTATGATCGGCGGCCAAATCACTTGGTTGATGACTTTGTACGTACGCACGAGTTCGCGTTTGACGAGGGTAGCGAGCCCGACAGGGTTCGAAAAGCCCCACATATCGATCACGAGGCGGCTCTGCGCAACGGCACGTCGCTCACGCTCGACATTACGTATTGCCAACCGCTCCACTGCTCGGGAAATGCGGCGACCTTCGCCTCGAGGATCGCGTAGAACTGATCGAGGAAACGGCGGCGCCGTTCCCCCGGCGGCAACGTGCGATCCACGGCGTACGGCCCGGCAAGCACGAGTCGCGGCCGGCCGTCGCTCCACTCCCAAAATGACGAGACGGCGCGCGCGCCGCCGATATCTGCGAGCAAGCCGATGGCATTGGTCGTCGCGATTGCGGAGCCCAAGAACGGCACGACGCGACGGCCGCGGTGCATATCGTCGAAAGCGATCATGACGGCGGTTCGTGGATCGTCCCGCAGCGCTCGTCGCAGGTTCGTCAGCAGATGACGGTCGGCCAAAACCGGCTCGTATCCGAGTCGCCGCACGAACGGTACGATTTTGTGCAGATACAACGCTTGTTCGCCTAACACGATGATGACCCGGCGACCGTGCACGAAGCGCCGCAAGGCTAGCGCCTGAAGAAACAGCGGCCCAAAGTGGGCGGATAAGATCAGTAACGGGGCCGTTACATCGCGCATGGCCGCACGGACGCTAGGCGACGCTTCGGCCGGGATGAAGCGCACGGCCGCACCGGCCAACCTCGGCGCCGACGTATGAAGAATTTGAATGCCCCGATTGAGAAAACGATAACGCACCACACCGCATAAAATCGCCTCACGCTGCGGGGCGCTATATTCGGGCAAAAGTATTTCCAGTGCCGAACGAACCGTCCGTCCGTATTCGCTCGCGCGCAACTGCACCGCTTTGGGAAGACGGTCTATGCGGCGTTCGCCGTATCGCCACAAGCGCGAGCGCAGGCGCCCGAACGCGGCATTCACGCGCGGCCCACCAAATCGAGAAAAACGTCTTGCAGGCTCGAACGCGTGAAATCGACGTTCTCAATCGTGTAGCCGTTCGATTCGAGTTCCGCGAGCGCGGGCGCAATTTGCGCCGGAGCGATGCCTTCAAAGTGTAGCGTGCGCGTCCGCGCGTCGTAACGGCCGGAGCGCGCGGCGATGGCGAAGGGCACGGGATCGAGCGGACGTTCGACCGTGACCGACAGCGTGGTCGAACCGCGCCGCGCGAGGAGTTTTGCGGTTGACTCCATCGCAACGATCCTACCGCCTTCGATAATGGCGATATTCTTGCACAGCGATTCGGCCTCTTCGAGATAATGCGTGGTCAGAATAATCGTCGTGCCGGCGGCGTTGAGCCCACGCAGCATTTCCCATAATTCGATGCGCAATTCGACGTCGACGCCCGCCGTCGGTTCGTCCAGAATGAGCAGTTCCGGTTCGTGGATCAGCGCGCGCGCGAGCGTCAGCCGGCGCTTCATGCCGCCCGAAAGCCGCACGAACGTTTCGCCCGATTTCGACGTCAGACCGAAACGTTCGAGCAATTCGTCAGCGCGCTTGCGCACCGCCGGGCCGCGCAGGCCGTAGTAGCCGGCCTGATAGATCAACACGTCGCGAATCGACAGGTAGCGATCGAAGTTGTATTCTTGCGGTGCGAGGCCGACGAGCCGGCGCGCTTCACGCCAAGCGCGCACGTTGTCGTGACCGAAGATTTCGATCGTGCCGGAGGTTAAGGTCGCGAGGCCCACGACCGCGTTGATGCTCGTCGTTTTTCCCGCACCGTTGGGGCCGAGAAAGCCGAAGAAATCTCCGCGCGCGACTTCGAGCGAAATGCCGTCGACCGCGACGAACTCACCGTAACGTTTGACGAGTTGCTCGATGCGCAGCGCCGGCGCCGCGCCCGCGCCGTTATGGAATCCGTTCATCGATCTGCTTGTAACGGTGGCGGCGCAGGACGCTCGTGCGCTTCTTCACATCGGGCATACCGCTCTTTGCGATGTCTTGCGCCACGCGCTCCACATCGAACGGCACGCGCCGGTGTTTGACTTGCCAGCCGCCCGAACGCTGCGTCAACAACGCATAGCCGGCGCGCTCGTCACCGTCTTTCGGTAAGCCCGCGGACGCGACGTTGACGAACAACTTATCGCGCCACACGCGCGCATACGGCAGATGCAGATGTCCGAACGCAATCGTTCGCTCCGCAACGTCGCGCGTGATGCGTTCGAGGAACGCGTCGTCCGCATCGGGCCAAATGTGTTCGTCGTCGTTCTTCGGATTCGCATGCACGACGAGCAGGGCGTCCGGGACTTCGCCGAGGCGCAGCGCGAACGGCAACTCGCCGAGCCATGCGACCCAACCCGACCCCAGCGTCTTACGTTGCCACGCGAGCGACGCACCGTCGTCACCCTCGGCCGCGAAGCTCTCGACGTCCGAGATATAGCGATCGGTGTTACCGCGGACGCACGTGGCGCCGACTTCGCGCAGCCGTTCGAGAACTTCGGCCGGCCGCGGGCCGTCCATGCAATAATCGCCGGCTCCCACAATGGCGTCGGCGCCGCCCTGCGCGCGCAGATCGGCAAGGCAGGCGTCTAAACCGCGGATATTTCCGTGGATATCGGAAAACAAGGCGACGCGCACGTCAGCCTCGTTTGAGCGCGAGCGCCATCGAAGACGGGGTCGCCCCGATCTTCCCGAACTCCCAAAGGTCGATTGCATCCACGGCAACCTTCGACTTGCGCAGTAGCGGGATGGTTTCGCGAAAGCGCAGGTTCGCAAGCACGCGCCGGTTGCCGAGCGCGAGGACGCCCGCGGCATAATCTTCGCCTCGCGGGGCTTCTATTTTTTCCAAACCCGTAAACGCCGAGCCGTCGATGAGGCTCGGTGCGTACAACAGCGTTTCCGCGTCGATAAGAGCCGCGACGGAGCGGAGCCGCCGGACCTCTCCGGCGAGCGCTACTTCCACGACCCGCAGGTTTGCCGAACGCGCATACGCGGCGAGTTGCTCGCGGCCGAACGCGTTGCCGTGCACCGAGGGCGCGATGCCGGTTTCGCTCCGGCGCGCCGCCCCGACCCCGACATACAGAGTATCTCCGGCGAGCAAGACGTCGCCGCCGTCGAGCAGACCGGGCGCCTCGATGCGGCCTACGATTGGGACGCGCGCTCGCGCGAGGGCCGCTTCGAGCGGCACGAGTTCGGGACGGCGATGCACGTCGCTCGCACGCATCAGAAAGGCGCCGCCTGGAAACATGACCGCGCCGTCGGCGCAGAGCGACCCGAACGGCGCATTGGGCACTGCGTCGACCGCGAGCGTCTTAACACCATACGCGTGCAGCCGGCCGACGAAGACGGCAAACTGTTCGAGCGCTCGTTCGACGATTGCATGAGGCTCGCCCGGCAGCGGCCGCACTGCGGCGATGGCTGCGGTGGGCGGCACGACGATAACGGCGCCGAGGGCACCCGCTTCACTCCGTACGAAAGGCGCGTCGAACCCATGGGATGCGAGAGTCACGCAACGTTCTTCGCCGCCGAAGAGGACGAGAACTTGCACCGCCCCGAGTACTTATGGATTGATACGTAACGTCCGTAGACGGAGCCCTGGTGGACGCCCTTTCGATACAGACGATGTGACCGCCCGAGCCGGGAGCCGTGTCGGCAACGAAGAAAAAGCCCCGGTTCATGCCCTTGCGACACGACTCGAAGATAACGGTGCGAATCTTCCCGGTTTTGCTCGCAATCGCGCTACTCGGTAACGGACGCATCGCCGCCTCACAGCCCGACGAATCTCCGTCGCCGTCCGCGTCTGCCGTTCCATCGCCGCTTCCGTCGCCGTCGTTGCCCCCGGCGGGCGTTATTCCCGCCGCACTTTCGCTCGACGTAACCGGCTCGCCGGTCGCGGATTCAGCGTTTCTCGACGAGCGAATCCGCGCCGAGCTCGACCGGCAGATCCGGCCGACGCTGCGCTTTGGCGCCGGAGTGAGTTACGGACCGATCGTTCCGTGGCCGCTGCTGCCGCTCGCCTTGGGGACGCGGGCCGCGGTCAACGTGACCGTGACGATCTCGGGCAGCGATACCGGTAGCGCGGTGACGGGCGTGACGACCGTCACGCTCAACAGCGCGGCCGTCGCGCCGACGGAGCCGTCGACACTGTTCTTGAGCGACGATCCCGAGTATTTGCTAAGCGAAGGCCTCGTGTTCCGAGGCGACGTCGACGCAGCGCGGCCGGCCCGACTGTATTATTATCACTCCAACATCGGGCCGCCGCGCGACCTCGACATCGTGTTGACGTCGGCGATTACCGCGCGCGTGCACCTCATCCAATCGGAGGCAGGTCCCGATCTCGACGTCATGAGCGTAGGCCACTTCGTGACCCGCGACTTCTTGCAATACGAGCGCGCGAATGAGGGAACGGTCGTCAACGTCGTACCCGGCGTACCGTTCGTCGTCCGCCATGCGGTCATGCTGCACGGTGAACTCGTCGCGGGCGCGGTGGATGTCGCTATCGTGAGCGGCGGCCCAGTTGCAGTCTCGGTCGTCGCCTCGCCCGCGGGCAGCCGCCCGGGCGAATATGTGAGCGGCCCGCGCGTTGCATTCGACGGCCACCACCGGCACGGCGCGTTTGCGCTCGGCGGCTACGGAACGATAGCGGCCGCGTATACCGTCGGCGGACCTCCGATAGCGGCGAAATTCGGCGGCCGCGTGCCCACGCCGGACAACCTCGATCCGGCCGATGACGGTCACGATTATGGAGACTACGGCGTGATCCGTCGCATCACGTTCACGCTGAACAACCCAACGGACGATACGCACCGCGTCTATCTGTACGCGAAGCCTTTGGGCGGAGCGATGCGCGGCAGTTTCGTCGTAGACGGCCAGCTGAAGGAAGTCGACTGCGTTCGCGTGCCGCAGCAGTACGGAATCATGACCTACGAGATGCCGCCGCATTCGACGGGCGCTTCGACGACCGACACGATGACGGACGGTGGTTCGAACTATCCGCTCGAATTCGGCGTGACGGACACGCAGCCGTTGCCGGTTGCGCCGCCAGCAGGCTCGGCGGAGAGCTGCAGGCCGAACACTGCTTCGTTTCCGCAGGCCGCGTTATCCGATTCGACGCCGCCCGTTCGCTAATGAATACGATGTCCGGCGCGGAAAGAGCGTCTGGCGCCGACGGCGAAAACTGAGCCACCGTAGCTTTCGTCGTAGGCGGTACTCTTGTTCCTTCGTGGCGTCTTAGCAGTCTGCGCGTTACTGTGTTCGACCGTAGCGATAACGGTGGCCGCGCCGGCTACCGACGTCGCCGTAACGCGGGCGACGCTAGCCAATGGATTGCAGGTCGTGGTCGTTAGAGATCCGCTCGCTCCGGTGGTGACGACCTTGCTGAATTACAAAGTCGGCGCGAACGATCAAACGTATGCGGGTCAGGCTCACGCGCTCGAGCACATGATGTTTCGCGGTAGCGCTTCGCTCTCGCAGTCGCAACTCGCGGACGTTGCGGAGTTACTCGGCGGCAGTTGGGACGCCGATACGCAATCCGAAGTCACGCAATACTTTTTCACGGCGCCGGCGCAATATCTCGACGCGCTGCTGCGCATGGAAGCCTCGCGCGCCAAAGATTTGACGCTCAGCCAAGCGGATTGGGCGATCGAGCGTGGAGCGATCAAGAACGAAGTCACTCAAGACGAAAGCCGGCCGACGGAAAAGCTGTTCCGAAAAGTTCTCGAGAATCTTTTCGAAGGTACGGCGTATAGCAACGACGGGCTGGGCACGATCGAGTCGTTCGACAAGCAAATCAATGCGCCGCAGTTGCGAGCGTTGTACGAGGCGTATTATCGCCCCAACAACGCAATTTACGTCATCGTCGGAGATGTCGAGCCGGCAGCCACAATCGCCGAAGTGAAGAAATACTTTGGCGGCATACCGGCGGCCCGGTTGCCCAAGCGTCCCGCTCCGAATTTGCAGCCGCTTAAATCGCAACGTTTCAATGTGGATAGCGATCAGCCGTACACGCTCGCCGGTCTCGCGTACCGCTTCCCGGGCTATCACGATCGCGATTATGCAGCGGGACAGATCCTCGAGGCGGTGCTCTCGAATCAGCGTGCCGACCTCTATGGGCTGGTCGCGCAAGGCCGCGCGCTGCAGGCGGATTTCGAAGATCTCGATACGCACCCCGAAGCGGGTTCCGCGATTGCGCTTGCGGTGGTTCCCGTCGCGCAGAAGCCGGACGATGCGATTGCGGCGATTCGAACCGTTCTCGACAAGTACCGCGCGAGCGGCGTTCCGGGGGAACTCGTGGAGGCGGAAAAACGCCGGGCGATCGCGGCTGCCGAGTACCAGGCGAACTCCGTCGAAGGACTCGCGTTCCAGTGGAGTCAGGCGCTAGCGGTCGAAGGATTTTCCTCACCCGAAGAAATTGTGAATCGCATCAGGAACGTCACCGTCGACGACGTGAATCGCGTCTTGCGCAAATACGTCGACCCCATGCACGAATTGATCGCGGTCGCCGCTCCGGAACATCCCGTTGCCGGCGGCGGAGCCGCCGGCAACGGCGGGTCGGCTCAGGCGGGCTCGGAAAATAACCCGACGCTGCTGCACCACGATCCGCTGCCGGCTTGGGCGGTAGCGGCCTTTGCGAACGTCAGCGTCCCGGCGGCAGCGGCGGCGCCTATCGATTCGCGGCTTTCGAACGGCATGCGGTTGATCGTCGTTCCGCAAAACGTCTCGAAGACGGTCGTCGTACACGGCGCTATCGCTTCGAACGAAGGGTTGCAGGCGCCGCGCGGCATCGACGGCGTCGCCGCCATAACGGCGAACCTGTTGCCGTTCGGGACGACGACCTACGACCGGCTGGCCCTGCGCGGTCAACTCGATGACATCGCCGCCGACGTCAAAGCCGGCACGACGTTCTCACTAACCGCGCTCTCGCAAAATTTCGACCGCGGCGTCGCGTTACTAGCCGACGAGGAGCTGCACCCGGCTTTCCCCGGGCCTGCTTTCGCAGCCGTCAAATCTCAAGAAGCCGGTTTAGTACAAGGCGTCGTTACCTCTCCCGATCACGCGGCGGAAGTGGCGCTTAATAAGGCGCTCTATCCCGCGGATGACCCGGTCCAGCGATTCGCATCGCCGCAGACGGTAGCGAAGATTACCCTCGACGGCGTACGGGCCTATTATCGCTCCGTCTACCGGCCGGATCTCACGACCGTCGTCGTCGTCGGCAACGTCGATCCGCAGCATGCGAAAGACACGTTCGAGCGATATTTTGGCGCTTGGAAGGCCGTCGGGCCAAAGCCGAACGTCGCGCTGCCGGCAGTACCGAACAACGCAACGGCTTCCCTCGTCGTTCCGGATCCACAGAAGGTTCAGTCACAGGTGCAACTCGTGCAAGTCTCGTCGCTGACGCGGAAGAATCCCGACTATGCGGCGCTTTCCGTGGCTAACGCGTCCTTCGGCGGCAGCGGCAGTGCGATTCTCTTTCACGATGTCCGCGACGTACACGGACTTGCCTACAGCGTCTTTTCGCAAGCGGATTTCGATAAAAATCGTTCGACCTTTGCGATTCGCTACGCGTCCGATCCGGACAAGATCTTACCGGCGCAAGCGCTGATCATGAGCGACTTGACAAACCTGCGGTCGCATGGGCTTGCCGAAAACGATCTGGTGCGCGGTCGTGTGGAACTCGTTTCACGCATACCGTTGCGAGCGGCGAGCTTCGACGGCATCGCAGACCAATTGATCGACTTCTCTCTAGCCGACTTGCCGCTCGACCAGGCGACGATCGACGCCCGAAGCGAGATTTCCGTTACCAACGACCAAGTCATACGCGCCGTCGCTAAATGGGTTCGGCCCTCCGATTTCGTTCGAATCATTTTGGGACCCGCACCAAAAACGTCGTTGTAAACCTATCGGACGACTTCGCGCGCCCGCTGGAGCAACGCACTTTGACGCATCGCATAGTCTCGCGCAGAAAATTCCGCACGTCGAGCGGCGAGCGCGTCTGCCGCTCGTGAGAGGCCGATGATGCGCGCCGTTCGGCCCGAGTCGGCGTCCGGTGCCGACTGATCGGTGCGCGCGAGAAACGCAGCGACTCGATTGCCTTCAGTACTCGCCGTTTGCACCGCGGCATCGACATGAACGTACGGCGCCGGGTCGGGAACGGCGGTGAAGAATTCGCTCATATCGGTCGCCAGCGCATCGCCGAGCGAGAGCGCCGGTAAGCCGAGCAGTTCTTCTTCGGTCTTGAGGACGCTGACGTTCGAAAGATGCTTCATACCGACGTAGGTGCGCTTCGCAAAGGGCGATACGACGACGGCGTACGTGCGATGCACGTTGATGTGGTCGCGCGTCGACTGAGCGTCGTCGGGCATGATGAAAATCGCCATCGAAGCCCACTGCGGCGTGTGCGTCAAGTAGTCGACGATGCGGCCGAGCGCGCGATCGCCGTCGGCAACTTCTTCGGGCAAAGGCGGAATGTTGGGTCCGAAACCGCCGTGATCGGCGGGCAGCCACACGTACGTGAAGGCGGGCATACGATCGGCGCGTACGAGCGGGTCGAAATCTCGCTGGAACTCGGCAGCCCGGCGCACGTCGCGAATGCGCAAATTCCAGCCCGGATAGTTGAGGTCAACGTGCCCTGAGAGGGCTGCCGGCGCCGGCACGTCCAGCGAGTACAAGCCGCCGAGACCTTGCGTGGCAGCCGACGCATCGTCCGGACCGGCGAAGAGCGGGTCGTCGGTTTTCGGGTCCGGCGCCTCGCCCTCATCGTAGCCCGAGAGGCGCACGAGGTCGCCATAATCGCGAAACGTCGCGCCGCGCTGCGCGAGCGAGGTAAAGATGTACCCCGCGCGCGGATAGTCTTCGGGGTCTTCGTTTTTGTTGACGAGCGGCCGGCGGCCTTTTTTCACCAGCAGCGTTCGTTCCGTGTAGAGACTCGCGATGCCGCCGGCCACAAACTGATGCCCCGCATCCGATTCTTCCGCGTCTGCGAAAATGTTGCCGGCGAGCGCATAGGTGCGCGCGAGTGCGTGCAGATTCGGCGTGACCGATCGATCGAACGCAACGAACGTCGGATCGCCCGGGCCGTGCGGCGCGCCCGCCTCGTCCTCGAGATCGCCGAGCATCGAGTCGTACGTCTTGTTTTCTTCTAAGAGAAAAACGACGTGTTTAATTGCGTCGCTACCGGCTCCGCCGAAGCGCTGCGGCACGACGCCGCTCGCCCGCGCCGGCTGAATTTTTCGCAAGAACGACAGCGCGAGCGGCGTCGTCGCGTGCAAGTTGCTCCGCTTGAGATCGATCCGCTCGAGCGTCGCCCAGATGGCGTTGCTATCGGCGCTCACGGCTTCGACGTGCCCTTTCGTATCCACGAATAGCGGCTCGTCGCCGGTAAACCCGCGGTCCTCGCCAAAACCTTTCGCGTTTGCGACGAACAGATAGCGTCCGTCCGCCGACAGCGCGAGTGCCGTCGGATACCATCCCGTCGGGATGAGGCCGATGCGGTGGGGCCGGCGCGGATCGGTCGTATCCAGCACGGCCACGGCATCGATACCCGCAAGCGCGACATACAGGCGGCGTTCGTCTTTACTGAGAGCGAGTGCGCTCGGCTGCGTCCCGAACGGGCCGCGATCGAACAGGCGCAGTTCCGTCCCGCCGACCGCGCGCGGCGCCGCGCCGCTAAGCAACACGGTCGCAATGCGATCGACGTTGCTCATCGCGACGAAAGCAAAAGGTTTGTGTCGCATGGCCACGATCGCCGCTGGGTGCGCTCCGCCCGCCTCCCTGAGCCCATCGGGCGCGCGGTCGAGTGCGACGGTCGCCGCCCGCTCGGCCGCGAGCGCTCCGCGTACCGCCGGTATCCGCCACATCGACGAGGCATCGCGCAGCGCTTCAACCGGCGCCCCGAAGGCCGGCGCGGGCACGGGCGCGGGAAGCAGCGCATAACGCATCATGCCTTCGTTGGCGACCAGCAGCCCATAGCGCGATAGCGCCGCGCCAAGTGGGAAGAAGCCGACCCCGACTGAAGCGCCGACGAGGGTGCGCGTCGCGGTGTCGATCTGCGCCACGTCGTTTCCGAGGTTATCGACGACGTACGCCCGGGAACCGCCCGAGCCGAGCACGATCGTGCTCGGGAAAGCGCGTCCGTTGTCGGCAAAGCGCGCGTCGCTAGGAGCCGGTATGGCGATCGCATGATGTGCATCCGGCGTCAATTGACCACGCGCATCGAGGTCGAAGGCGTACACCGCGTTACTCGCACCCCCGCTTGCGAGGACCAGCGTATTAGCTCGATTCGCAGGGTCTCGTAGCGCCGCGACGCCCACGAAGAACGTTTCGTTCGAGTTCTTGTAACGCGCGACGACGCGCATGTCGCGCGTGTCGACCACGGCGAGCGAATAGCCGCCGGTCGTGACGCCGTCGAGCAGACTCGTCACGCGGGCCTCGCGTTCGTCGTCGTTCGTGACGATCGCGTAACGGCCATTCGGCGAAAGCGCGACGCCGAGCGCGTTCATGCCGACGACTACGCTGACGCCGGCAGGCCGCAACAAGCGGCCCGACGGCAAAACGCGGTCGAACGCACTGCCGGGCGTCAGCGGGCCGGCCGGGAGCGTAGCGGCGGGCGCCTCGAACGCGACCGGCACCGCGGCGCGCGTGCGGGCGTCTGCTTCGGCGAACGATGCGGACGCGACCCACCCGGTCAGAGCGACACTCAGAAGCACGGCCAAACGGCGTAGACTGACCATGAAACTCCCCAGCATCCGCATTTAAGCACCGTCCGGTAAGACGAGCGTCTTGGCAGTTGCCGTGACGATCGGCCGGCCGTCGACTCCGACGGCTTCGCCGTGCAAGACGACGAGCGTCCCCTTGGGGCGTTCGCTCCGCTCGACGTTCATCACTTGCCAGCGAAAGACGATTTCTTCGTCGACCCGCGCCGGCCCGAGCAGCCTGAAATTGAACTCGAGGCCGACACCGGGCTTTTCTTTCGTCGCCTGCGAGCCGCACATCGCCATCAGAATGGCGACGGGCTGAGCTCCCGACGCGATGAGTCCTTTGAAGCGCGTCGAGAGCGCGAAGGCGTCGTCGTGATGCAGCGGATTCTCGTCGCCGACGTCGCGCGCGAAGCGAGCGATGTCGGCGGCCGACCAGAGCACTCGCCGTTCGAAGCAATACCCGAGCGTGTCCCAACTCATGCGTCGAGTTCGAGATGGGAGACGAGCGCGGTCAGGGCGTGTCCACGCGATAGCCGATGCCGCGCACCGAAGCGATTTGCAGCGTTCCCGCCACTTCACCGAGCTTCTTGCGCAGCGCGGCCACATGCACGTCGACCACGCGCGTCGGCACACCGGAAACGTCGTTCCACACGCGCTCGAGAATCTGCGCGCGCGTCAACAACCGGCCATCGGCTTCTCCAAGAAACCACAGAAGCCGGAATTCGAGCGCTGTCAGAGCGACCGACTTTCCGTCTTTCTCGAGCGTATGCAGATCGCGGACGAGTGCGACGTCGCCAACCTGCAGACGGCCGTCATTGTCGCGCAGACGAGAGCGCGCGCGGCGTCGCAAGAACGAAGCGATGCGCGCGACTAGCGCGCTGCCGGAAAACGGTTTGGCGATGAAGTCGTCGGCGCCGAGTCCGAGCCCCGTCAGCTTTACGTCTTCGCCCGGATGGCCGCTGACGAGCAGGATGTACGCGTCCGCCGTCTCGGCGATGGCGCTGCAGACGTCGAGGCCCGACATATCGGGCAACGCGATGTCGAGCACGACGACATCGGGGCGGTACGACCCAACCAAGAGCAACCCGTCACACCCCGTGTTCGCTACTTTCGCATCGTAGCCCGCGCGCTCGAGCATCGTCGCTTCGAAGGCCGCGATGTCGAGGTCGTCTTCGATGATGAGGATGCGCGCCCGGCCGTCGTCGCTCGTCATAGGCCCGCGGGACATTACACGATCGTCGCGAGTTCTTCCCCTTCGGGCACGAGCAACTGGCGGCGCGCGACGCCGTCATCGCCCGCGGCCACGGCGACGGCACGCGCGACCGCATCGACGACGCGCGTGTCGAAGACGCTCGGTATGACGTACTCCGGACCCCGTTCGGAATCGAGGATGATGCCGGCGATCGCTTTGGCGGCCGCGAGCTTCATGTTCTCGGTGATGCGCTCGGCGCGGCTGTCGAGTGCGCCGCGAAAGATTCCCGGAAACGCGAGCAAGTTGTTGACTTGATTGGGATAATCGCTGCGACCCGTCGCCATGACGGTCACGTACGGTGCCGCAACGTCCGGCATGATTTCAGGCGTCGGATTCGCCATCGCGAAGACGATCGGATCGCGTGCCATGCGCGCGATCGCTTCGGGGCGCAAGATGTTCGGCGCCGACACGCCGATGAACACGTCGGCGCCGCGCAGGACGTCGGCCAGCGACCCGCGACGATTATCCCGATTCGTATGCTCGGCAAGCCACGTCCAGTGCGAATTATCGTAATGATCCGCCCGGTTGATCGCGCCGGCACGGTCGACCGGGATGACGTCGCGCACGCCCGAGGCGAGCAGCATCTTCATCGTCGCCGTACCTGCGGCGCCGCTGCCCGCGACGACGACCGTCAGCTCTTGCAGACGCTTATTGACGACCTGCGCCGCATTGATCAACGCCGCTAAGATGACGACGGCCGTCCCATGCTGGTCGTCGTGCATCACCGGGATGTTGAGGCGCTCCTGCAAACGGCGCTCGATGTCGAAGCAGCGCGGCGCCGAAATATCTTCGAGGTTGATGCCGCCGAAAATCGGGGCGATCCGCACGACCGTCTCGACAATCTCGTCGGCGTCCTTGGTGTCGAGACAAATCGGAAACGCGTCGATGCCGGCGAACTGTTTGAAGAGCATACACTTGCCCTCCATCACCGGCGCCGCTGCGAGCGGCCCGATGTCGCCGAGCCCGAGGACCGCGGTTCCGTCCGTTACCACTGCAACGCAATTGCGCTTTATCGTGAGTTGGAAAGCCTTGGCCGGGTCGTTCGCGATCGCCATCGACACGCGCGCGACGCCGGGCGTGTACACTTTAGAGAGGTCGGTGCGGGTCTTGACCGGGATCGTCGGCTCGACACGGATCTTGCCGCCCAGATGCGCGAGGAACGTCGAATCGGACACGCTGACCAAACGAATGCCTTCGGTGCGCTCGATCGAAGCGCGCACGGCGTTCGCGACCGAGTCGGACGCGACCGTAACGCTGACGTCGCGGGTAACGAGCGTCCTACCGACCGAACGCATGTCGACCGCACCGATAACGCCCCCGGCATCGCCGATCGCCGAGGCGACGATGCCGAACGCGCCCGGAGACGTGGGCATCTCCAAGCGCATGATGAGCGTGTAGCCAATCGCCAGTGAAGCCATTCGCCGTGATTAGTTGGCCGCACCACCCGACCCTCGCGAGCCGGTGAAACTGCGCGACGCCTTCCCCACTTAGCCGGGCCTTTATGGGCCGCTTTGCGAGCAGCCGCTGATGGCGTTATCCCAAATTGGTTGTGTCGGGAAGCTAACTCCGTTCAAGTTGGTGTTGCGGAGATTCGTCCAAGCGCACTTGTCGCCGTTTTCGCTACCCGAGCTATCGAGCCAACCGCTATTGGGGTGCGGATCTGTTTCGGTTTCGACTCGTTCGTGTCCACCGACGATACTAAATCCATCGAGGTAGCCAGGAGAGGTAACGGAGCCCGCGCCGCATGACGTGCCGGCATCGGACTGGTAAGGAAGATTCGTAAAGGAAACGACGCCGCCCGAGGCGCTCGTGCTGCTGTGATACGCGCAGTACTGCGTCTTGAAGCCGCTCGGGGAGATTCCGGAAGGCAACGCAACGACGTAGCTGTAGTTGGGACCATATTTTCCGGTGCTCGCTGCATATTTCGCAGCTTCAGCGCCAAGCTGCGACTGCGTCGGGCTTGACGGCGGGTTGCTGGCGGTGTCGTTGAACTTTGCCGCCAAAGCCGTCGTGTTCGAAATGTGTACGCCGTTAGCGCCGTAGTATTGAGTATCCGTGTTATGCCAGCCGGTTCCGCCCATGTGGCTGTAAAAACTTTGAAGGTACGCAGCTGCGCCGCGCGGATCACCGCTGCCCGCCCAGGCGGCGCCCCAGAGAATCAGGTATACGGTCGGAGTCGTTGAAACCGGGCCGCCGTGTAGCGACAAATTCGAGCTGCCGCAATTGCGATGACAACTTTGCGCCGTAGCGCCCGTGCCGAGCGAGTTTCGGGGAAACATGATGTGCGCGACGTTTCCGCGACCGTCGAGCATAGTGTGGCTTCCGGCTCGAATGACCGACGCATCGAGCTGCGTCGACACAGACGACGATAACGATGATGACGAAGGCAAAGAAGGCGCCGTTACTGAGGAGCCGCCGCCGCTACATGCGGCTAAGAAAGAAGCAAAAACCGCAGCCCCGGTAAGCTTTGACCAAGTTCGCACAGGGAAACCCCAAAAGAAAGAAAGCGGGTAAAGAAGCCGGATGCAACCCGGTAAGCCGTATCTTACGACGTTAGAGCACATCAACATTTAACAGGCCCGCATTGCGCTACCTACTACGATTATCGATTGAGCCGCAGCTGCGCACCTACACTCGAAGGTCGAGGCCGTCGCTTGCGAGTTCGAAGCCATAGGCAGCGATCTCGCGCGCCGGCGCCGATGCGGGATCGAGCAGCGGATTTGTGTTATTGACGTGCACGTACAAACGACGCGCCTTCGGCCGTAAAGTTGCAAGCGCCGCGAGCGAGCCGTGTAGGCCGCCGACCGGAGCGTGTCCTAGCGCTCGCGCGGCTTTTTCGACACCAAATCCTTGCAATTCGTCGTCCGACCAAAACGAGCCGTCGAAAAACGCGACGTCGGCTTTCGCGGCGGCTTCGAGCAGCGTTGCGCTGACGTCCGCGAAGACGGGCGCGAAAAACACACTGCCGCCGGTCGCCGCATCCGACACGAGATAGCCGACGACGGCGTCCGGCAACGATTGTCGTCCCGCAAAGCCGGGAGTGAGGCCGTCGAGCGCTACGACCCGCGCGCTCAGACCGCAGCTCAAGTCGACCACGTCGCCGGGTGCGAGCGCGCTCCAGCGATGCGGCGGCGCGGTGAATGTCGCAAAAGCGGGCTGGTCCGCCGCGAGCGCGCGCACCGTCGCCGAAGAATGCAACTCAAAGGCGTGCGCTCCGGCCTGGCGCAGCACCGCAAGGCCGCCGAGATGGTCGACGTTCGCATCGGTGAACAACATGCCGGCGATCGGCGTTCCACGAGAATCACGCGGCTGCAACGGCGCGTACGCTTCAATCTGCTGCGCAATGTCCGGTGAGGCGTTCAGCAGCCACCAGCGATCGCCGTCAGATGAAAAGGCGAAGCCCGATTGCGACCGGCGCGGACGGGTGCCCGAACGCGCGGCGGAGCAATGAACGCAAGCGCAATTCCACTGCGGGACGCCGCCGCCCGCAGCAGAACCGAGAACGCGGACGATCACCGCGTGACGGGTTCGGGCCTGCGGGGCACCCAGACGTTACTCGGTGCGGAATCGCGATAAGCCGCGACGACATCGTGCGCGTCGCTGAGCGCGCAGGCAGGATCCGTCACCGCGGCGTCGCCCGTAAGCAAAAACGCTTGGCAACGGCAACCGCCCCAATCGACTTCTCTGCGATCGCAAGAACGGCACGGCTCCGGCATCCATGCCGTTCCTCGATAGACGTTGAACGCGTGCGACGCGTACCACGCCGCGTGCAGCGACGTGTCGCGCAAGTTGGGAAACTCGAGCGTCGTGATCGAAGTCGCCGCGGGACAAGGCAGAACGCGACCGTCCGGCGTCACGGTCAGCGCGAGTTGACCCCAGCCATGCATGCACGGTTTGGGAAGCTCTTCAAAGTAGTCGGGTAACACGTAGGTAATTTCCATACGGCCGCGCAGGCGCTCGCGCTCTGCGGCCACAAAAGCGGAACCGCGCTCGACCTGTTCCCGCGAAGGCATGAGCGCCGCGCGATTCTTGAATGCCCAACCGTAAAATTGCACGTTCGCGAGTTCGAGGCGTCGAATGCCTTCGCGCTCTGCGAAGGCGAGCACCTCAGGCAGCGTATCGTGATTGAGGCGGTGCAGAACGCAATTCAACGTCAGCGCTACATCGCGCTGCGCAACGCGTCGCAACGTTTCGACTTTGCGTTCGTGTACGTCGGTACCGGCGATCGTCGCGGCAAGCTCGCGTTCGGGCGCCTGAATGCTGATCTGCACGTGCGCGAGCCCCGCCGCAAGCAGCGCATCGAGCAGCGCGTCGTCCAAAAACGTCCCTTGCGTGATGAGGTTCGTGTAGGCGCCGAGCTCGGTTGCGCGCGCGACCATCGCCACCAGATCTTTGCCGCGCAGCGTCGGCTCGCCGCCCGATAAGCCGATCTGAACGACGCCGAGTTCGACCGCCTGCTCGATCACCGACAGCCACTGGTCGCGCGCGAGTTCTTCCGCTGCGCCGCCGAGTTTGAGGGGATTGTAGCAGTACGGACATTGCAAATTGCAGCGGTATGTCAACTCGCACAACAACGAACGCGGCGCAGCTACGGTCACGTGACGAAGCCTCGCTCCGCGAACGCATCGAAGAGTTCTCGCACGTCGTCCGAGAGCGTGCCGCCGGCGTCGTCGAAGCGTTCGCGCAGTGCGGCAACGATCGTCTCGAAGTCGCGCGTGCCGTCGGCAAGTTCCAATGCCGTGGCGGCCGTTTCGTTGATGGTCACGATGCCCTCGGGGACCATAAGAAACGCGGCGCCGCTCGGCTCGCGCCGTAGACGCATTCCGCGAGCGAGTCGATATCGTACGCCGGTCATCGAAACACACCGCAATCGAGCGCCGTCGCATCGAGGATGCACCACAGGACGTCGCATTTAAAGCTCAATGCGGCTACGCAGGCGTCCTGCTGATCGGAGGTTCGCGCGTGCTCGATCACCCAGCCCAGCGCCGTATCCGCATCGTGTTTCGCAAGGTCCAACCGGTCCTCGAAATATGCCAGCGCCCCACGGTCGATCCACGGATATTTCTCGACGATGGCGGCGACGCGCGCCGCCATGACCGGCGGCCCGAAAAGTTCGGTGAGCGACGAAGCGACGGCTTCGAGCCACGGGCGGCGGCGGGCGAAATCGACATACGCATCCACGGCGAATCGCGTGCCCGGCGCCACGCTGCGTTCCGACAGCACGACTTCGTCGCTGAGCCCTACGGCGCGCGTGAGCCCGAGCCATTTCTCGGTTCCGCCACGCCGGCCGGCAATTCCGTCATGATCGGTGATTCGCGAAATCCACTCGCGGCGATACTCGCTCGACGGCAGCGACGCGAGCACATACGCGTCTTTTTGAGGAATGCATTTCTGATAGTAGTAGCGGTTGGCGACCCACGACCGGACTTGGTCGCGCGTCAACTCGCCCGCCACCAACTTCCGGTGGAACGGATGCTTGTCGTGGTAGCGCTGCGCACCCAAAGCGCGTAGACGGTCGACGAAACCAGCCGAGACCGCAGCGCTAACCACGATCGTTTTCTAGCGACGCGCCTCGGTTTGCGTTCCGAGGTACATCGTGACTTCGAAGCCCGTCGAAACGACTTCGAAGGCCGGGCGCTGCCAGGCTGTCTTAGTTTTCATAAATTAAGAGACTCCCTTTTCAGAATGCGTCCTTCCGTCTGCAGCATGCCGATGCGGAAGCGGACGGCTCGCTTCGCAAGGAGCCTATTTACTTACACGGAGAAAAATCCGCTTGGCCGGCGAAGACAGGCTCCAAACTTCGGGCAAGCGAGGGACGCGCTCGCGCGTTAGCTAACGGCCGACAGACGGGGCGTCGCGTCGGCATACGCCGCGGCGAGGTCCGCCGCAATCGGGCGCGAGAATAGATACCCTTGCCCTGCCGTGCAGCCGAGAGCAATCAAACGCTGCAGCTGCGTTTCCGTCTCGATGCCCTCGACGACGATGTGAAGATTCAATACACGGGAGAGCGTGACCAACATCTGCACGATCGGTTCGCTCGCTAGGCCTTCCTCGCCGTTGCTGACGAAAGAGCGGTCGATCTTTATTCCGTCGACCGGAAAACGCTGCAAATATTGCAGCGACGAATAGCCCGTGCCGAAGTCGTCGATGCACATGCCGACGCCGAGCCGGCGCAACGCCTCGAGCGTCTCGTTCGCTTGACCGACGTGATCGATCAGCACGCTCTCCGTCAGTTCGAGAACGATGCGAGACGCCGGCACGCCGCTAAGCGAAAGTGCTTGCCGCAAATCCTCGACGATGGAGCCGGTGAGAATTTGACGCGCCGCGACGTTGATACTGATGGTCCAGTCGCGGGCCGTGGGATCGTGGCGGCGCCAGGCGGCGAGTTGTTCGCACGCAACCAGCAGAACGTGCGCGCCGAGTCGCTCGATCGTACCCGATTCTTCGGCGATCGGCACGAATTCGACGGGCGAAACACTTCCTTCCGTCGGGTGCGCCCATCGCGCTAACGCTTCGAATCCCAGCACTCGTCCACTGCGCAGATCGACGATCGGCTGGTACGCGACGTCGATGGCGCGCGTGGCGAGGGCGAGCCGAAGGTCGGTCGTAAGTCGTTTGCGACGTTTCGCGCGCTCGTGCAGCGACGCATCGAAGAGCACGAACCGACCCCCGCCGAGCGTCTTCGCCTGATACATCGCCGTATCGGCGGCTCGCAGCGCGTCTTCAGCCGGCATGGTGCCGGCGCCCAGCACGACGATGCCGACGCTCGTGCGAATATTTAGCGAAGAATCTTCATACGTCACCGGCTCCGCGAGTACGGCGACGATTCGCCCCGCGACCCGTTCGATATCGCGATCACTTTCATACGGCAGCACGATTGCGAACTCGTCGCCCGACAGACGGCAGATAACGTCGCCTTCGCGCAAAGTCGCGCGTAGGCGGTTTGCGGTCGCGATCAGCACGGCGTCGCCCGCATGATGGCCGACGCTGTCGTTAATGAGCTTGAAATCGTCGAGGTCGAGAAACAGCAGCGCCCAACGCTCGGCCGCGTTCGCGCGGCTGCCCTCGAGCGCGCTTCGCAGTGCGTTCTGAAAGTACGTTCGGTTGGGCAGCCCGGTGAGGGCGTCGTGCGTGGCGTCGTGCAGCAGCCGGCTTGCGAGCGCCTTGCTTTCGGTGACGTCGCGAAAGGTGCCGAGGACGTAGCGCCGTCCGGCGCCGCCGCCCGAGACGCCCCGTAACACGACCTCCGCCCACGCGAATTGATCGTCGCGACGCCGATAGCGCCGCTCGAAGCGCTGATTTTCGCCGCTGACGAGAGCGCGCTCGAACGAGGCGCTCTCTGCGGCGAGCAGGGTGGCGACATCGGGCACGAGCGCCTCGAGTGCCGGATTGCTTTGCAGCGTTTTCAAGTCTTCGTCGACGATCAAGATGCCGACCGGCGTCTGCTCGAACGTGACGCGAAACTTCTCCTCGGCGGTCAAGAGTTCGCGCTGCACGGCAGAGATCTCTCGATCTCGAGCCCGCTCGCTTTTGATCCGTTCGAGTTGCCCCGCGAGCGCGAGCGAACGCATGAGTGCCGCAACGATGGCGAAACTGAGTACGCCGAACAGTATCGTGGCCGCTAGCGCGGTCGCCCGCATCTTTCGCTCTTGCCAATTTCGATCGGCGAGCGCCGCATCGAGCAACGCCGCGAGGTGGGTCTTGAGCGTGCGCTGTTCCGCCACGATACGGCGGCCCTGCGCCGCCAGCTTGCGCGGCCGAGTCGAGAGACCGTTGACGAACGCATCGCGGACCCGCTCGACGTAAGCGCTGGTCGCTCGGTTGACGCTCGCGGACTTCACGGCGAGCGCCGGCACGAGCGCCGGCGCAACGGTCATGGCTTCATTGAGGTCGGAGATGCCGATCCGTTCGCGATCGAGCGCCTCGGAGGCGAGCCGCGCGATGAGAAAGCGCCGGGCGAGCGGCGCTGCGGAGGCGCCCGTCCGATCGATCACGTCGGCCAGCCGCGCGAAACGAACGCTCGCCCGGGTGAACTGAATCGCGAGGGCATCGCCGAGGTTGATCGTGTCGTTCCCAGGATCGTAGGTGATCCGCGAACGATCCGATTCGATGGAGATTGTATCGCCGAGCCGCTCGATCCAGCCCGACAATCGCGCTTCCGAGGGCGATCGTAGGCGTTCGATCACGGTCCACTCCCGCTCGACGCCGGCGAGGTCGGCGCCGAGCCGTACGCGCTCGGGCAGCCCCCGATCGAGCCGCTCGAGAGCCGCGACAGCGGCGTCGACCTGCGCGGCGTGGCGCCGAATGTCTGACTGGCTGGTGCGCGCAATACGATAACCGTCGGCGGCGGCGATGAGGTCACACAAGCCGCGAACGACGGTGACGCCCATCCGTTCGTCGGAAGTGTGGGCGATCCGGACCGAGACGGCTTGAACGTAAGCGCCGGCCACGACGAGCGTGGGCAACAACAAAGCTAACCACGCGAACCAAATTGCGGCGCGGGCCCGTTGCGGTATCTTCGTTTGCGCCGTTGCCGGCACGTCAGCTCACCGATTCATTCCTCGATAGCTTTATCGGCTCGAGGACCCGAATCAACGCGCGGCCGTCGCCGGTATCAGTGGTTGTTGGCGAGATCACGCACGCTCGGCGCGAGCCGAGCCGCCGCTATCCTCAGCTACCGGAAACGGTCATTTCCGCGACCCGAAAGGACGGCGAGACAATCGGCTGGTCGTACACGAGGTCCGAAGCGACTGCATCGACGGCTGCAAGCATTTCGAGCAGGTTTCCGGCGATCGTAAATTCGTCGATCGGATATGCGAGCTGGCCGCCCTCGATCCAAAAGCCGCGCGCGCCCCTACTGTACGTGCCCGTAACGGATTCCGTTGAAAAGCCGATCGTGTCCGTGATGAACGCTCCGCGCGACGTGGCGGCGATCACTTCTTCTACGCTGCGCTCGCCCGGCACCAGATAGAAATTGTTCGGCCCTATTCCGCCGCCGGACGCGTTACCCGTGCTGGCGGCGCCTAGCCGCCGCGCGTAATATGTGTCGAACAAGAACGTGCGCAATTCTCCGCGCTCGACGACGACGTTGCGGCGCGTCCGCACGCCTTCGGCGTCGAACGGCGACGTGCCGAGCCCGCGCGCCAAGCGGCCGTCGTCGACGATCGTGACGAGTTCGCTGCCGATGCGCGCGCCGATTTTGCCCGCGAGAAACGAATTGCCGACCGCGACGCTCGCGGCGTTCGCGGCGTTGAAGACGTCCGACAGCACGAGTGCAGCGACGTCGCGTTCGAAGATCACGGCGCAGCGGGCCGTCTGCGGTTTGCGCGCCCCGATCGCGCCGACGGCGCGCGCGACGGCTTTGGCGGCGACGGCATTCGTGTCCTCAAGACCGGCGTACGAACGCGCCGCCGTTCCGTACGAGGCGATGCGTTTCTGATCTCCGTCACGGGCGATGGGTCCCGTGCCGAGCGACGCCTGCGACGCGCGGTAGGACCCGGCAAACCCTTTAGAGTTCGCAAGCGCGAGCGTGACGGTCGAGTCGGCGACGCGCGAGCCGCTCGAATTAATGATGCGCTCGTCCGCCGCTCGCGCCAAGCGCTCGAGCGCGAGCGCGTCGTCAATTTTCGCCTCGGCCGGGCGCGCGCGTACGTCGTCCGCGTACATCTGGAGACCATCGTCGTCCGCCGCGGCCACGACGCGATCGGGTAAGCCCGCGTGCGGATCGATCGCAACGAAGCGCGCCGCCTCCACCGTCTCGCGCACGAAGTCGCGCAAGCCGTCCGCCGATAGATCGCTCGTCCCGAGCGACGCTTTCGCACCGGCGACGAAGACGCGCAGTGCGATGCTGCGGCCGACGGACTGCTCGAGCTTCACGAGTTCGATGCCGCGCGCTTCAGCGCTGAAGCGGTCGGCGACGGTGTACGTCGCTTCCGCTTCGCTCGCGCCCGCATCCATCGCGAGGCGGACGACGCGCTCGGCGATTGCGAGTTCATCCAACGTGCGAACCTCCGACCGTCACGCTCGAAATCTTGACGGTCGGCATGCCGACGCCGACGGGAACGTACTGACCGCCTTTGCCGCACGTATAGTAACGGCCGGCAAAGCGGCCGTCGTTGCCGACGTGCGTTACCCGATTCATCACGTCGGGACCGTTGCCGACCAAGCTCGCGCCTCGCAGCGGCGCGGTCAACTTACCGTTTTCGATCAGATATCCTTCGGCGAGCATGAAGACGAAATCGCCTTTGCTGATTTCGACTTGTCCGCCCGCAAACGATGTTGCGAAGATACCACGCTTGACGGACTTGACGATTTCGTCGTACGTCGATTGACCGCTCGGCATGTACGTGTTGCACATGCGCGGCTGCGGCATCACACGAAACGATTGGCGCCGTCCGCTTCCGGTCGACTCGGAGCCCATCAGGCGCGCGTTGTGACGATCGTGCATGTAGCCGCGCAACACGCCGTTCTCGACGAGCACCTTGTGTTGGCCGGGCGTGCCTTCGTCGTCCACCGTGAGGCTGCCGCGTTCGCCCGGCGTATCGCCGTCGTCGAAGATCGTCACGAGTTCGCTCGCCACGCGTTCGCCGATGCGGCCGCTGTACAGCGAGGTGCCCTGACGGTTGAAGTCGCCCTCGAGCCCGTGTCCGACGGCTTCGTGCAGAAGAACGCCGCCGCTACCCGCGCCTACGACCACTTCCATTTCGCCGGCCGGCGTCTCGAGCGCTTCGCAATTAACGCACGCAATGCGGGCCGCTTCGCGCGCGATGTCCTCGGGGGAGTGAGCGATGAAGTAATCGATGCTCGTGCGGCCGCCGTCGCCGAAGAATCCCGTACCGCGTTCGGTTCCCTGCGCGACGCATTGGACGCCGAACGTGACGAGTGGGCGCCGGTCGTGCACTAGCCGGCCTTCGCTCGTGGCGATCGTTACGTCTTGCAGTTCTTCGAAGCAGAACGCGTTGACGCTGCGAACGCGCGGATCGAAGGCGCGCGCCGCGACGTCGGCGCGTGCGAGCAAGTCGACGTAGGTTGCCGATCCCGCCGTCGACGCGCGCGGTTCGATCGCAACGTAAGCGCTGCGGCCGGGCTTCTGCTCGCGCGGAATTTCGATCGCGCGCGCGCCCGACGTCCGGTCTTTCGCAATCAATGCGGCGACACGTGCCGTCTCGAGTAGCGCCGTCTCCGACAGATCGTCCGAGTACGCGTAACCGGCGCGTTCGCCGACGATCGTGCGGATGCCGACGCCGCTCGCAAGCGCGATGCCGGCTTCGTGAATTTTGCCGTCCTGTAAGCGGAACGAGCGCGTTACTCGGCGCTCGTAAAAGGCGTCGGCAAAGTCGCCCGCACCGATCGCACGCGTGAGAATGCCTTCGAAATTCCGCGAGTCTACCTGCATCGAGGCGCGTCGTTCGGCGGGTTTGCGCGGCGGACCCGCGCGCGGCCCCGCGGTCGAGGACATGCCGCAGGATAACGTGTAAGGTCGGTTCGATGGCCGGGCCGTTGGCGCGTCTGACGCTCGATGTGAGCCCGCTTCGTCACGGGCAGTATCGCCTTTTGTTTGGGGCGCAACTCGTTTCGGCGTTTGGCTCGATGCTGTCGAGCGTTGCCCTTCCCTATCAAACCTACGTCATCACCCACTCGTCGCTTGCCGTCGGTCTGCTGGGCCTCGCAGAGTTCCCTCTTCTTCTGACACTGGCTTTCCTCGGCGGCGTATTCGCCGACACGCATGACCGACGGCGTATCGTGCAGGCCGGTGACCTTGCCTTTGCCGCCGCTACGCTTGGCCTCGTTATCAACGCTGCTACGCCGGCGCCGAGGTTGTGGCCCTTGTATGTCGTTGCGGCACTCACGGCGGGACTCGATGCGCTGCAGCGGCCCGCTCTCGATGCGCTCGTTCCTCGACTCGTTCCACGCGACGAGCTGCCGGCCGCGGCAGCTCTCTCGAGTTTGCGCTACACCGTTTTCGGCGTCGTCGGTCCCGCCGTCGCCGGCGTCACGATCGCGTGGTTCGGTTTTTCCGTCGCGTATGCGATCGACGTCGCGACTTTCGTCACATCGTTCGCTCTGCTCTGCGGGTTGCGCGCGGTGGAACCGACGGGTGCGCAGCCGGCGAGCGTATCGCGCGCACTGCAAGGCTTCCGATACGCTATGGGCCGGCGAGATCTGCTCGGAACCTATCTCGTCGACTTTATAGCGATGTTCTTCGGTATGCCGAATGCGCTTTTTCCGGCGCTGGCATCGCAATATGGTGGAGCGGCCGTCGTAGGCGCCTTTTACGCGGCGCCGGCGCTCGGTGCCATGCTGGCTGCCGTCGCAAGCGGCTGGACGGCCCGCGTACGGCGTCACGGGCGCGCGATCGTCATCGCAGCGCTGGTTTGGGGCGTCGCCATCGCTTCGCTCGGCGCAATCCACGGGTTTGTGCCGGCGCTCGCTGCACTAGCCGTCGCCGGTGCGGCCGATGCAATCAGCGGCTTGTTCCGCCAAACCATATGGAACCAAACGATTCCCGACGCCCTTCGTGGGCGGCTCGCCGGAATCGAATTTATCAGCTACGCGAGCGGTCCGACGTTAGGCGACGTCGAGGCGGGCGCCGTCGCCGCCGTGTTCGGAACCAGAGTGTCCGTACTCTCGGGCGGCGTGCTTTGCGTCGTGGGTGTCGCCGTGGCGGCTCTAGCGCTACCGGAACTTTGGCGATACGACAGCGCTGCGGTACCAACGCACGCCGAAAGCGCAGAATTGCTGCGCTAACACGGATGGTGTGAAGCGCTAGGAATCCGCGAGCGCGTCGAGCGCGCGATCTTCTTCAGCATAGACGATGTCGGCGTTCGCACGCGGATCGTTTACGATGAAGGCGAACGCGATGCGCCCGTGGTGTTTGGTCACGACCGTGCCCGCGAGCCCGTTGACGCCTTCGATGTGTCCGCTTTTGGCGCGAGCGCGTCCCAACGCCGAACGCACGTGATGCCCTTTAACGGTGCCTTCCATGCCGACGAGCGGTAAGCTGCGCACGAAGACGTCGCCGTACGGCCCGCGCACTTCGGCGGCGATGACCGCCGCGAGCGTCAGCGGCATGATGCGATCGCTCGGCGCGAGACCGCTGCCGTCGTACAGCGTCATTTTCGCGTGCGGAACCCCAAGCCGAGCGAGTTCGCGCTTCTCGAACGCGATACCGGCGCCGTCGGTGCCGGGGTGACCGCTCCGTTCGCCGAGAACTCGCAAGAGCGTTTCGGCCGTATGGTTGTTCGATTCCACGAGCATTTCGTGTACGATCGCCGCGAGCGTTGGTGAGCGGTGCTCCCACAACGTCGTCGCGACGGGCGGCGCCGCACCCGCGCGGTAACCGCCCACGAGCGCGATGTTGCGCTTCGCGAGCATGGCGGCGACCGCACCGCCGACGTAGCCCGGCATTCCGAGCACCGGCTTGTAAAACTTCTGCGTCTCGCCGTATGCGATGTGCCCTGCGAGCACGTACTCGTTGTGCGGTTCGGCGGCCGCGTCGCTACCCGCGGCGCTCGCGCGATCGCCCGACGAAAACGTCGGTAATTCCGGCTTGCGCTCGATCGTGAGATACGTACCGCCGCCGGTCGCGATCGACCCGCTGAACGCGATCGATTCGTTGTCGGGTACGACGCGCACGCGCGCGGCGCCGCCGCCGGGATCGGGCGTCACTTCGAACTCCACGGTATCTTCGTCGAGGGACATCGCGCTCGTGCCCGCGGCGTAATCGTAGCTAAGATCGTCGCGATCCCAACGCGGATTTTGTTCGGGGCCCGAGAACGCGCTGTCGTCGACCTGGAGCGCGCCTTCGACGCGTACGATGCCGGCACGCGCGAGTGCGCCTACGCCGCGCCGCACATCGTCCGAAGTGAGGCTTGGATCGCCGCCGCCGACGAGCCACAGCGTGCCGCCGAGCGTCCCATCCTGCGGCGGCTCGTTCGCAACGAAACGCGTTTCGAAACGGTGCGCGGGCCCGAGCGTATTGAGCGCGCTCGCGGCGACGAGCAGCTTCAACGTCGAGGCAGGCGCGACCGGCACTTCGGCGCGCCGAGCGAATAACGTCGAGCCGTCGCCGGCGAGCACGAC
>JALYUE010000140.1 GCA_030853925.1 Vulcanimicrobiota bacterium
GGTTCCAGCGTCCGAAAATCACTGCCGCAAGCGCAATAAAGCCACGGCCGGCCGTCATTCCGTCCGAGTACAGATCGAGCTCGCCGAGCGAGAGATACACGCCGCCGCAACCCGCGAGCGCACCGCCGAGCACGGTTGCGAGTACCCGAATACGGCGCGCATCGACGCCGGCCGCAAGCACCGCGCGAGGGTTTTCTCCGCACGCTCGTAGACGCAGGCCGAACGGCGTGCTCGTCACCATGACGTGAACCAATACCGCGCACAGGAACGCGGCGCAGATCAGGGCGACCTCACCCGTGACGCCGAGTGCGTGCACTTCGGCCGACGCTCCCGGCGTGCCGAAGACCAGGATCACGCCGAACGCCGATACTCCCGCCGCCAACAGATTGAGGCCAGTCCCGGCGACGATCTGATCGACGTCGAAACGCGTCGCGGCGATTCCGAGCAGCGCACATAAAAGCGCTCCGGCGAAAACGCCCGCGACCGCCCCCGCAAGCGCGCTGCCCGTGCCGAAGGAAACGGCGACTGCACTGAAAGCGCCGACGGTCAACGCGCCTTCCAGGGCGATATTGAGGATACCGGCGCGTTCGCACACGACGCCGCCGAGCGCCGCGAAGACGAGCGGCGCTGCCTTGACGAACGTCAGCGCGAGAAAGTGCAAGAGCGGCGTCATGCGGCGGCCGCTCTCGGTACGACATACCGGCGCGCCGCGAGCGCGAGGATCGCGAGGCCTTCCACAATGGCGATCACGTCTTTAGGAACGTGCGCGAGCGACTGCATTCCGAGGCTTCCACTTTGCAACACTCCGAACGCGAATGCAGCGACGACGATGCGTAGCGGATCGAGATCCGCGACGAGCGCGACCGCGATTGCGATAAACCCGTAGCCCGGCGACAACGCGGCGTTGAAGCGGTGCAAAACGCCGGCAACGACAGTCGCGCCGCCGAGGCCCGCGAGTGCGCCCGAAAGTGCCATAGCCACGACTGCGGTGCGACGCAGATCGATGCCGGCACGCAGCGCTGCCTGCGGCGCTTCACCGGCCGCGCGTAACGTATAGCCGAACACGGTACGCGACAGCACGAGCGCGAGCAGCACCGCGAGCGCGAGCCCGAGCGGCAGCGCGACGGTAAGGCGCGTTCCGGCAACGAGCACGGGCAACCACGAAGCGGTTGGCAACTCTGCGGTTTCCGCACCTTCGGCGCCGGGTGCACGGAGTGGCCCAACGAGAAGATAATTCGCAAGCAAAGCAGCCACGATGTTGAGCATCAACGTAGCGATCACTTCGCTACCGCCGAAGCGTGCGCGAATGACGCCCGCGATGGCGCCCCACGCGCCGCCTCCGAGCGCACCGGCCGCGAGAATCGCCGGAATCGCGAGCGCGCCGGGTGCGTCGAGCCGCGTACCGAGCACGCCCGCTGCGAGACCGCCGACGATCAGTTGACCTTCGGCCCCGATATTGAAGAGCCCGGCGCGAAACGCGAGCGCGACTGCGAGTGCGGGAAAGAGCAGCGATGTCGTCGCGACGAGCGTCTCGCTAAGCTGGCGCGGCCCCCCGAGCGCTCCACGCAGCAGCGCGACGAAACCGTCGACCGGATTCGCACCCGCAAGCGCCATCGCGCCGGCGGCGACCGCGATGAGGACGGCACAGGCGAGCGCCGCATTGCGGCGTTTCACGCGACTCCGGCCATCAGCGATCCGATCCGCCCGCGATCGAAAACCTCGCGCGCGAATTCACCCACGAGCGTGCCGCGGTACATCACGAGCACGCGGTCAGATAACGCGAGCACTTCGTCTAGGTCGAAGCCGATCAGCAACACGGCAGTTCCGGCGTTACGCGCTTCGATCAAGCGCGAGCGCACGAGTGCGGCCGCGCCCACGTCGATGCCTCGCGTCGGTTGATACGCTACGACGAACGCCGGCGCATGCGCGAGCGCGCGGCCGACGATGAGTTTCTGTTGGTTTCCCCCCGAAAGGGTGGCGACGGGCGAATCGATCGAACGCGTTCGTACGTCGAACCGTTCGACGATGTCGCGCGCGAGCGTCGCCGTAGCGCGGCGGTCGAGCGCGAACCCGCGCCGCAGCGGCGCACGGTCGTGGTCGCCGAGCGCCACGTTATCGACGATGCTCCAGGGTAAAACGAGAGCCTCACGCTGGCCGTCTCCGGGCACGACGCGCAATCCGGCAGCGCTGCGGGCGCGAGGATTTTCGGGCGGCAATGGCCGGCCCCGCAAGCTCATCTCACCCGCGTATGGGGCGACGCCGGCGAGCGCGTCGCAGAGTGCGGATTGACCATTGCCCGCGACGCCGGCGAGTCCGACGATCTCACCGCCGCTCACCTCGAACGTCGCTTCGTTTATCGCCTCGGCGCCTTGCTTCACGCTGACCGAGCGCGCCGAAAATGCCGGTTTTAATACCGTCGCCCGGCGCTTAGCTAGGGTAGTCAACGTTCCTCCGACCATCGCTTCAGCCAGCTGCGCGGCGGTCGTGCGCGACACATCCGCCCGCAGGACGACGCGCCCGGCTCGCATCACCGTTACGCGCTGCGCGTAGCGTAGCACGTCATCGATGCTATGCGTGATCAACAGAATTGCCGCGCCGCGCGCGGCGAGCGCGCGCAGGGTGCCGAAGAGCGCCTCAGTTTCGACCGGCCCGAGCACGGCCGTCGGTTCGTCCAGTACCAAAACGGCCGGCATGCGTGCCAGTTCGCGCAAGATCTCGACGCGTTGTGCAATCGCGACGGGAAGCGTTTCGACGACGGCATCCGGATCGACGGCGAGACCGTACGCGGCACCGAGCGTTCGAACGCCATCGCGGGCGGCCGCTACGTCCAGCCTCGCGCCGCGCCGCGGCTCGCGACCAAGCACGACGTTTTCCCAGACGCGCAAGCGCCGCGCGAGTTCGAAATGCTGGTTGACGAGGCCGACCGTTCCGGCGGCCACGATCTCACCCGACGTCGCCGCGAGCTTGCCTGCGGCGATCCGTGCGAGCGTCGATTTGCCGGCGCCGTTCTCACCACAGAGCGCGTGGATTTCGCCGGGTAACACGGTGAGATCGACGGCGTCGACTGCCGCGGCGCCGCCTCCGAACCTCTTGACGATAGCGTGAAGTTCGAGCGACGGACGTGGCGTCACGATGGCAATCGGTTAAACTTTGACCGGTTTAAATGACGCGAGTTCCGTGCGCGTCGTGGGAGGGACGATTCTTCCATCGACGATCGCTCGGCGCAACGTCGCGAGACGCGCGATGTTGCTCGCTCCAATCGCAGCCCGCGTATACTTGAAGCCGGTCAAGCCGACACCGTCATTTTTCAGACCGAACTCGACACGTCCGGCGCGTGCCTTGTCCGAGCGCGCTCCTCGCGACGTCGTGAAGACGGCGACGTCGACGCGCTTGAGAACGCTAGTTAGAATCTTGCCCGGCGCGAGCGCATCTTGATCGGAATCGACGCCGATCGCGAAAACGCCGCGACGCGCGCGCGTTTCCGCAAGCGCTCCCAAGCCCGACTTTCCGGCAGCGACGAAGACGATGTCGGCGCCACCGTCGTAGAGCACCCCCGCAAGTTCTTTCGCCGACGCGACGTCTTCGAACGAACCGACGTACTTGACGAGAACGCGCACGCCGGGATCGACCTCGCGCGCTCCGGCGGTGTAGCCCGCCTCAAACTTTCGCAATAGCGGAATGTCGAGGCCGCCGAGAAACGCGACGGTTCTCGTCTTCGAGACGAGCGCCGCGAGCGCGCCTGCGAGAAACGAACTTTCTTGTTCTCGAAACGTCAACGACGTCACGTTGGGCTCGTCGACGACGGCGTCGACGATTGCGAAGTGACGCTTCGGATAGAGCCGCGCGACCGAGACGACGTCGCGACGCATTAAAAACCCGATGGCGAAGATATCGTCGAAGTCTTCATCGGCGAGCACGGTCAGGTTCGGCTGATAGTCGGCCGCGGACTTCGATTGCACGACTTGCACGTCCGCGCCCAGTCGCGCCTTCGCCGCCTGCAAACCGGCGTAGGCCGAGTCGTTGAACGATTTATCGCCAAGCCCGCCGACGTCCGTCACCATCGCGAGGCGCAGCCGCGTTTGAGCACCTCGTCCACTGCTACCGTCGGACGTACCGCCGCCTCGACCGCACGCCGCCGTCGTCAGGAAAAGCCCGAGTAACAGGCCGCGTATGAAGCGCACTGCGGAGGGGACGTTCATCGAAGGCCGGTTACGGTGCGGCGAAAGGCGGCGCCTTGTGCGCGAATGCGGCGGGGTTCAAGCTTTACCGGCGTCATCCGACATTCGTTGAAAGGAGTACCGATGCTTCACACTAAGCGCATGCCTAACGGCACGTACGTTGAGGAG
>JALYUE010000004.1 GCA_030853925.1 Vulcanimicrobiota bacterium
GGTGCGCGGCTCGAACGCATGCTACGCCGCCGGCACGCGCCGCAAGCTTGCGATGGCGTCGCGGACGTCGCGCCGCGTGGGTAGAAGACTCGGCACGGGCTGATGCAAGCAGATAGGGTACGCGAGAATGACGAGCGCTAAGCGTACGCCGTTCGAGATATCGACCGCATAGGCCGCGCCGACCAAACCGTGCTTCGGGATCAGCAGCAGCATGAGCGGAACCGTCGCGCAAATGCCCGCGCTTTGCAGGAGCGTGACGACGCCGGGGCGCCCGGTCGCCATGAAAGCCTGGCTGAGCGTAGCGGTCGTCGCGGCGAACAGTGCGGCGATGGTGAGCCATCGCGTTACGCCCACGACGGCCGCGTATTCTTTGCCATACGCGAGCGATATCAGGACCGGCAATGCCAGAACGAAAGCGAGTGCCGCAAGCGACGTGGAAGCGAAGACGATCCGCGCCGACCGCGTGACGAGCAACACAGCGTCGGAGGCTTCGAGCCCGGACGCCCGCGGAAAGAGAACGCTGTTGAACGAGGAGGCGAGCACCGTGAGAACTCTCGAGCCGTTCACCGCGACGGCGTACAAGCCGAAGTTGGAGACCGAGAGCAGACCCACGACCATCGCTTGATCGATTTGAGTGGCCAGAGTGTTGAGAATATCGATGCCGTAGGCCCGGAACCCATAATGCAGCAGCGAACCGATGCGGTCGATCACTCGCTTCGGTGTGCGCAGATAGCGGCGCAGCGAAACGAGCGTGGCGATCGTCATCAAGGCGAAGGGTACTTCATATACCAGCGCCACCGCGTACGGCGAGAGCCGGTGGAAGAGATAGAGGCCGGCGAGTCCTACGAGCGTCAGGATCGGCGGAATGTAGATCATCGCGTTCGATCGCCGAAAGTCGCCTTGCGATTCGTAGAACGCTTGCAGCGTCGCGTTGAAGAGCATCAGCGGCGCGAACAGCATCATCCACTGCGCGAACCCGACGACCGTAGGCGGATAGTGCGCGAGCACGTGCGGCACGATGGCATAACCGGTGACCGCCGCGACTGCTCCGAGTACGCCGCCGACCGCGATCGCAGCGGCGAAGAACTCCGCTGCGGCGTCGGGTTGACGCCTGATCTTGTAACGAAGCGCGGTCGGCACGCCGAGCGTGAGCAAGGCCGGAATGACGAGCGGCCACAGCGTCATCGCAGCCGCAGCGCCGCGTCCCGCAGGTCCGAGCGTGCGGGCGACGATGATGCCCGTCGCGACGTTGACCACGAGGATCGAAAGTCGGCTTAGGAGCGAATATGCAACGGAGGACGCCGGCGTCCGCGCCGATCCGATCCAACGCGCGCGTGCGGTAAGCGTCGTCACGAGAGACATCGAAGCGTCTTAGCCCGGGCTCGAAGGCGCGATCGCCCCGCGGTAGATCCGTTCGAGGTCGTTCGCGACGAGCGGCCACGCGTTTCGCCGTTCGATGAGGGCGCGATTATGGGCGCCCATGCGCTCTGCCCGTAGCGGGTCGCGCAGGACGTCGATCAGCGCGCTCGCGAGTGCGTCCGTATCGCCGGGCGCCACGCAATAGCCACCCTCCGCATCGACGAGATATGGATGGCCGCCCTCCGACGTCGCGACGACCGGCTTGCCCGTCGCCATCGCTTCTAGAACGTTTTGCCCGTATGGTTCCCCGAACGACGGTGCGCACAGGACGCTGCAGGCGCGCAGCCAGCCGGCGACCTCGGAGCGCGACGACGGACCGGCGAATTCGGCGCGCTTTGCCAGCCCGTCGCCCAGGCGCTGCGCCATTTCGGCGTTGAGACCCGAACCGACGAACACGAGCTTCGCCTCGGGAATTTGCAGCACGACGCGCTTGAAAGCGTCGACGAGAGTGGCCACGCCTTTGTAGTAGCGCACCGATCCGACGAAGAGAATGGCGAACGGACGGCGCTCCGGATCGTTCGCTTGCGGCTGCGGCGTAAAGAGCGCCGTGTCGACGCCGTGATGGAGGAACGCGATCCGGTTGGCTCGCCCGGATCGCAACGGCACGCGCGACAACGCGTTCGGCGTCGCCAGCGCGAGCGCGGCGGCGTGATGCTGCTGCCAAGCATCCAAAATCGCTTTGAGGAAACCCGCGATACGCTCTCCGATCGTACGCGGGCGGTACGTTGGAGCGCTACGTAGCCATTTCCAATCGCCGACGTACGTTCCTAAAACGATCGGAACCTTACATCCGACGAGCGCGAGGCTCAAGCCGCGGACGACGGGATTCATCTGATGGACGACGTCGACGCCTTCGGTCGTCGCGATACGTTTGTAGAGCGCTCGAACCATCGCCATATAGCGCACGTAATGCACGATCGGGCTCGTGGAGCGGCGCGGGAACTCGATCAGCGTAAGGTTTGGCGGAACGTCGCCGGTCACGTCGAGTTTGTCCGTCACCGCGTGAATGCGATGGCCCATGCGTGCGAGTTCGGCAATGTAACCCCAGGCGACGAGGCCGTCTCCGCTCGCGGCATGATTCGTCAAATGGTGCGACGCGTGAATAATCAAGATGCGCAGCGACGCAGCGGGCGCGCTCACGGTGCGGGCTTCGGCGGGACGGGGCGCTTGGGACGCGGCGTTTCCACGGGTCCCGGCGTCGGCACGCCTTGCGGCAACACCACGCCGCGATCGCCGGCCGTTTTCGGCGCGATCGCAACGACGAGCGGGTATTGATTAACGGTCACGCCGATCGACGTGGTGCTGCTGCGACCTTTCACCTGCCAAATGCCGCTGCCGGGCGTTTGCGAGTACACGGTCGCGGTCATCGGCTTTGCGAACGTGACCTCGAGGTGTTCGGCCGCAAGCGGAAGCTCGCTGCCGGCAGCGTGTTGACCGTTCGCATTGAAGTCCCATAACGGCGCGTCGCTCCAGAGAATCAGCCGGTACGACCCGTCCGATTCCGCGAGCAAAACCTCTTCGAGGTCGGCTTTCGCGCCCGTGAGCGAATACTCGAGCGGCAGCGGCTGGAACGTTTTCGCCGTCGAGCCGTTGTCGGCGAGAATATGATCGAAGTACACGAGCGACGTGTACGCCGGTTTTGGGACGACCGTCGGCTGACCGCCCGGATCGAGAATCTTCGACATGATGCCGTAGCTACCGAAGCCGTCCGTGCAGCCGCCATCATCGATGAATTTATACGGATAGATGCGGAGATGACCGAGTTTGAAATTGTACAGCATGCCGCGCTCGACGTAGGCCTGCTGCGTGGGGGCGTCGACGTTGCCGTGACCGCAGATATCGGGATACGAACCGTAGCTCGCCGCACCTTCGGTCGCAACGCCCGGCAAGTTCCGATCGATCGTCGCACTGAGATTGTCGTTGTAGTTCGGCGACCCGTACCAGCCGCAGTCTTCTCTCTTGGACGTGCCGCACGCGTTGGAAAAGAAGCCGCCGTAGCCCAAATTTTCCGGCGCACCTTGAGTGTACGAATGTGTGTTCCAAGCCGCGATGACGGGAGCTAGCGCCGACGACAGCTTGACGACGGCCGACGGATATCCGCTCGGGTCCGGGAGCACGGACGGACCCCAGATGTTAATGCCGTGGAACGCTTGCGCGACTTGCGCCGCGAACGCCGGCAAGTCGTTCGCGAATTGCGCATCGTACGCGGCGCCTTCCGCCGGATTGTTCGGCTCGTTCCAGAGCTCGATCGAATCCGGTGGAAGCGCGAGTTGCCCGATGAACGCGCGCAGGCGGTCGAGCGTGGTCCTGTTGCCGGTCAAGACGTCGGCATCGATGCCGTAGCGCGCGACCGCGTTGATGGACGGCAAGAAGCGCGGTTCGTCGGGCACGCGCACGTGTTTGATCAACAGCTGCGGAAAATATCGTTGGAACGCGAGCGAAACGGGCGAGGTCGCGGGGCCGCCGACGGCGGCGTTGTAGCCGAGATAATTTGCGTAGTCCCAAGCACGGCGCGCCGGAATCGGGCGCATCGGCAATGCGCCCGCGGGACCGAACGCGAAATCTCGTATCGCCGCAGGGCCGCTGCGAACGATGATGCCCGGATACGCTTGCAGATTCGGCCGTAGTTTACCGATGTGCACGTCGAAGGTTTGCGGTCCGAGAGCGACATCGTACACGCGGGTCGTCAGCACTCCGGACACGCCGTCGGCGACCGCATCGACGCGGTACGAGTGGCCGATCTGATAGAAATATGGTTCCGTGCGCAGGCGCCCTTGCACCGTCGCCTGTACCCGGCCCGCATCGTCGAGGTAACGGTACGAGACGTTGCCGGCGAAGTTGTTGCCCGCGTGCGACTCCGCAAGATCCGTCGTGAAGCCCTCGATAGCGTTCGGGCGCTTCGGATGCGCGTTGACGATGAAAGGCTCGACGATCGAATCGGGTCCGGAAAACGTGAACGAGTACGTCTCTTCGATCGACGCTTGCGGTCCGGCAGCCTTGTAGTAGAGAATGTCGCCGCCGGCGCCGGCAGTGTCCGTCAACACGCGGCGACCGCCATTTTCGGCGACGGTGAATTTCGCGGTGCCCTTCCCGAGCGACGTCACCGCCGCGAACGCCGAGGGCGGCGGCCCCGGCGTCGTGTTGCGAAAATCGATGCTCGTCTTCGTGCCCGCGCGTTCGGCGACGCCCGGCGCCGCACGAACGCCAAGCGTCGCGCTCCACATGACTCCGAGCGCGAGCGCGCTGCCGAAAATCGAGCGAAGACTCATGCGATGCAGCACGCGCGTTCGTCAGCGCTTGGCGACGTCGCGGCGGAGCGCGGCCAATTGCTCTTCCATGCGCGCGGTAATCGAAGAGATGACCGAATCTCGACTGAGGTACGGTTGGCTCGCGGCGGCGCGTGCCAGCGCCGACACCGCCCAATTTCTACCGAGCGATCCGCCGAGGCCGTTACACTTTCGAGCGTAGGCGCGAGCCTTACTCAACGTTCCCACGGCACGCGCGCCGGGGCGCGGAGTTTGCGCCGGGCGCTCTCGCGATGCGAAAGTGTCGCGACGAAAACGCTGCACCGCCCACTCGTTCCACGACGACGGCGCGGACGGCGCGAAGACGATCGGTAAGTCTAGAGATTCGGCCCAATCGAACCACTTTGGTCGATGCTTTTCGAGCAGTGGAAGAAACGGCACCCACGGCACGCGCAAGGCGTCTGCGACGATGGCTCCGTGCATCGCCTCGGCGACCACGAGCGAACTCGAGCGGATCGCGCCGATCACCCGTTCGACGCTCCAGCGCGGATCGACGTAACCGAGGCCGGCCTCCGCAGCGACGCGGTCCCAAACTCCGTCCAGCGCACTTTCCCAGTGCGGCATAAAGACGGGGCCCAGCGCCGGTCCGCGCGCGGGCAACGCGTCTCCGAGTACTCGCAGCAGCGTCGCTCCGTCGCCTAGACCATAGCTGCGGTCGATACCGAGCGCGCTCGCCGTGCGTGGTCCGCGGACGAAGTACGTCGTCCACGTTTCGTCGAGGATGGGCGGCGGGCGATAACCGCCGTATCCGCTACCGAAAACGATCTTGCGCTGCCGTGGCGGATAATTATCGAATAAAATCGATCCGATGCCGAGAAACAGTTCGCTCGCGTCGTCGTCGAGAAGATCGGGAATCAGCCGTGAAAACAGCCACGGGTTGAGTTCGTCGCCGAAGTTTGCGACCGCATCGCGGAAATAGTAGAGTTTCATCTCGAATCCGTCAGCGGAAGGCCGGGCGAACGCATCAGCGGCACCGCGAGCGCGGCAAAGAACAGCACGCCGAGCAGCCCTTGCTGATCGTCGCCGGAAAGATTGACCATGAAGATGACCACCTGCGTCGCGATGCAGCTGGCGGCGACGCGCACACCCTCGCCGTCCCGCGCGCGCCGCAGGCTCCCGTAGGCGTACGCGAGCGCCGCGAACGACGCGAAGCACGCGACGATGAAAGCCGCAAATCCGGGAACTCCCATCTCGACGAAACGCGAAACGAATCCGTTATCGATCGGGCCGCCGCCGCGACTAAAAAACTGTGCGTCCGAACCCCCGAGCTTCGTGCTTCCGCCCGTAAGCCCGAGTCCGGCGCCCGCCGGTTCGTCCAAGCCTTGCTGCAATGCCCGAAGCGCCGTCGCTCTGCGCTCGACGGCAGACGGATCTTCGCCGATATCGGAAAGCGTGGTGAAGCGTCCGGTGATGCGCTCGCCGAGGCCCGCGTCCGGCGATGCGAGCAAGATGCAGAACACGCCCGCGCCGCAGACGACGGCGACTAAGCTCAGGCTCGCGATCGCCTGCACGCGCTTGGGGCTCAGCCAAATAAAAATGCCGATGCCGACGAACACCGCGAGCCACGCGCTGCGCACGAGACTCAGCAGCAGCGCGACGATCATGATGACGAGCGACGACACGTTGAGCCAGTTTCGCACGCGCAGATACGGCAGGCCGAACAGAATGACGGCGCCGAGAAACAGGGCAAACACGCCCGGCCCATTGAGGACGCCGAAAACGCGAATGCCGAAGCGGGTCGGCACGCCGAAGCTTTCCGCATCGATGTTCTGCATCCACGCCGTGTCCCACGGCGGCGCCACGACGTACTGAAAGATGCCGTAAGCTCCTGCGATGGTTCCGAACAGCGTCAACCAGCGCGCGAGCCGTTCGTGCGCGACCTCCATCGTTTCGCCGCGCGGCATCAGCCACACGCCGACCGCCAGCGGAAGACAGAACTGCCCGACGGCGAAAAGCGCTTGTAAGAGCGCGCCGTGGGCCGCTGCGACGAACGCGGCGTACGCGAATCCCGTCGTCCACGTCAGTGCCGCGAACGCGAAGGCTTTGCTGCGTAAGCGAGCGCGACGTCTGTATGCGAGTACGGCGATCGGACAGAGCATGAGCAGCGGGACGACGGCGAATGCGTTGAGGGGATCGAAGTTGCCGCGCCAATCGACCAGACGCCGAACTTCCGGCGTGAACACGAACGCCGCAATCGTCGCGATGACGTACGTCCATTCCTTCACACCGCGCGTTCCTCGCGCCGCAGTTCGACGCCCGCGCCGGCACTACGGGCTTTCGCCGGAGCGGCCCGCACGGCCGGTTCCGCCGCGGCATTGCGTAAGGCCGAAGCGTTGACGGCAACGATGCCTAGGAGCGGCGCTTTTTCGCGTGCAAGCGCTTTGGCGAGTTGCCGGTCTTCGGCGCGGACGCGTCGCCCTTCTCGAACGGTGAGGAGCACGCCGTCGGCGGCGACCGCCGCGAACATCGTGAACGAATTTGAAAGTGAGGTCGCGGCCTCGATGATCGTCACTTGATACGTGCTGCGGCACGTCTCGGCGAATCGCGCGAAGCTCTCGCGCGACACGGTGTGCCGGATCCGATCGCCCGATAACACCATCAGAGGCAAACTCGCGCGCGAGCGCCGGACGAGATACGGCGCTATGCCGAACTCGCAAATTTCATCGACCGATTTTGGCTCGGGCGCGCCGTCGACGTGCCGCCTCCGCTCGTCGGCGAGGACCAGCAGCGTCGCGTAGCCCGCGGCGTCCATGCTGCGCGCGAGGCCCGATGCGACGAGATCCTTGCCGTCGTCGTCGCGCGCGGACGATACGACCAGCAGCAACGGTGTCGGAAGAGCCGTTTCGAGCTGCACGCGCAGCATCTCCATTTGATCGGCGAGCGTCGCTTTAGCCATGCGAGCGGGCACGAAGCGTCGCTAGAATCGGGCGTCCGTACACGGCCTCTACATCGCCCGTCCCGAGAAGGCGCGGAACCAGAAACTCCGCGAGGTACGCCGCCGCGACGGCGAGCACGAGCGCCGCGACGAGCCCTAACTCCAGCAGCATAGCGGGACCCACCAGCGTCGGACGGGCTTCCGTGGCTCGGTCGACCACGACTACCTCGCCGAGCGAGCTCGATTCTGCGCTATTGGCCTTTGCGTTGCTCAAACGTTGCGACATCGCAACGAGCTGCGCTTCGCCGGCGTCGCGTTCGGCGCGCAGCGCGCCGATGCTCGGCACGCCCGCCGCGGGCGTCGTCAGCTGCTCTCGAATGGCGCTGATTTGCGCATCGATGGCCGCGACTTTTACGGCGTCACCTTTAACGGCGGCCTCGTCTTTATCGCGTTGTACGATCTGACTGCCCTGCATAGGGCTGTACGCATCGCTTCCGTCGAGCGCCTTGGTGCGCAAATCGCCGAGCGCGCGATTTTCTTCTTTGACTTTGTCGGCATAACCGGCGAGTCCGGGAAAGTGATCGGTCAGGCCGGCGCGCGTGGCCGTGTATTGCGCGACGTCTTTGCCGACTACGAGCGCCGTCTCATGATAGGTCGCATTGCTGTCGAGAATTTCGTGCCGGATGATCTTCGCGGCTTTATGCGGCTGTTCGCGGTCGGCTTGCAGGTTGGCGCGATCGGTCGCGAGCTGCGCGAGCGCGACGCCGCGGCTTTGTTGAAGGTCGCCGAGATGCGAGGCGCTCGCGTCGAGCGACGTCTGCGAACCTACGTAGGTGACGTTGGCCGAAGCCGACTCGAGACGTCGCTCGAGTCCGGCGAGCCGCGCGCGCGAGATATCTACGTCGGCGCCGAGCCGCTGCGTGACGTCTTCATAGCGCGAGCCGGCCAATTGCCGGTAGAGTTTTGCGAATGAATCGGCGATCGCGTTGTCGATTTCGATCGCCGTCTTGGGATTCGTATCTTGCACGGAGATCGTCAGCAAGCTCGACTTCGGCGCGATGCGAGCGTTGACGGCCTTGCGCAGATCGTTAATAGGCTCGCTCAAGCCCAGTTGTTGCCGCACGTCGAGCAGTACGCTCGAACCCGTCGCGATGGTCGGCATGTCGACGCCCGCGGCGCTCGGATCGCGCCCGTTGAGGTCGTTGACCAGCACGACGTGCGAGAGCGCCGAATACTTGACGCGGTGCACTCTGACGAATGTGTATGCCGCGACCGCGAAGACGAGAAACGTGACGAGCGCGACGGTGCCGCGCCGGCGCAGCACTCCGAAGAGCGATTTTCCCGGGGTTGCGTCGTCTCGTTCGATCATGGAAGTGCGTCCCCGCGGAGCCGTGCGAAAAAATGTGGAAGGCAGTTAAGATGCACGAGCCAGGCGCCCGCGCTTTGAACGCTCGAGGTCGTCGAAGAAGGCGACGTATTTCGCGCCGATCGCGGACCACGTGTAATGCGCGGTCACGCGCGCGAGGCCGCGCGCCGCGAGATCCCGCCGCCGCCCGCCGTCCGCGAGCAGCGCTTCGAGTTCGCGACGCCACCCGCACTCGTCGCGCTCGCCGACGATTTGCCCGGCATCGGCCACGACGTACGGGATCTCGCCGCTGTCGCTCGCCACGACCGCGACGCCGCAGGCAAATGCCTCGATCAACACGCGGCCGAATTGCTCCCGCCATTTGGGCGTCGTTTGCGACGGTACGCAGAGAACGTTCATAGCGTTGAGATACACCGGTACATCTGCGTGCCGCACGCTCGTTGCGACGTGCACGCAGGGGCCGTAGCGCTCGGCCCACCGGCGCAGGTCGCCTTCGAGCGCGCCGCTGCCGACGAAGAGTGCGCGCCACGGTCGCTCGATCCCCTCGAGCGCCCGCATGAGAACGGGCAACCCTTTAGGCTCCGTAAAGCGGCCGAGATAACCGACGACCGGTACGTCGTCGTTGGCCCACCCGAGCGACGCGCGCACGAGCGCTCCCGCGTCCGGATTCGGACAAAAATGTTCGGGGTCGACGCCGACGCCGATAACGCGATACGGCCGTTCGCGATAGCCCGCGCGATCTTTGAGCGCCTGCTCGACCAGTGTCGCCGCGGCCACCCAGCCGTCAGCGCGCTCGAGCGCGCGCCGCTCGAGCCAGTTGAACGGCGGCGGATACGCTTTAGCGATGTTCTGAAAGCTGAAGTAGGTCAGGCTCGCGTCCCGCGGCGCCCAGTGCGCCATCTGCGCGCCGGAAAGAATAAACGGCTCTTCCCAGCAGTGGATCGCGTCGAAGCCGGAAGCCATCAGCCGGCGCAAACGTGCGCCGTAGAGTGCAAAGTGCACGCGATTCGTAAACGCGACCGGGACGCTCACGACGTCGACGGTTTCCGCGGCGTCCACTTCGAGCGTTTCCGGCTTGAGATCTCCGAAGCGCGGATTGCCCCGATAAAAGCGCGGAGCCGCCACCGTCACTCGCCATTCACCATTCGCGGCCGTTTGGATCGCTTCGGGCAGGCGGCGATTCGAACGCAGAACGTACGAGTGGCCGACGGTCAAGAGGTGCTTACGGGCAGGTCGCCGCGCTACGACGGTCGCGCTCATAGCAGCACGAAACCATATTCGAGCGATCCGTTGACGCGCCCGAGGAGCGTCGCGAGCTGGAAGCTTGCGAGCGTCGTCACGTAGTGCGGCAAGCGTTTGAAGCCCGCGCCGACGCGCAGGCCTAGTGCGCAGAGCGCGACTACGTACAATGCGCCGAGTGCGCCGAACCGCAAGCACGCATCCCGAAGCTCGTGCGTCGCGAACTCTTCGCTCGCACGCGCGAGCGCGGCTGCCGCGAGTACGTTTGCGACGATGACGAGCAGCGCGATGCTCGAGCCGTAATTGCCCGCGACGCCGAAGAAATAATACGGCGTCGTGCGCGTCATTCCGAGGGCGCGCGCTCCGTGACGCAGCGCGAAGAGGTTCGCATATTTGCTGTTGAGGCCGACGCGCCAAATGCTCGCAGCATTCTCCGCTCGCAACGGATGATGGACGTACGAGTGCGCTCGAACGACGCGATAGCCCGCCGCCCTCGCGACCTCGACGAAATCTAAATCTTCGTGCGACATCCCGTAGCCTCGGTAAAACCCGCCGAGTTTGCAGAAAGCCGCGCGCTCGAGTGCGAAACTCGCGCTTACGAAGCCTTTGCGATCCGGCGCGTTCTCGATCGGATACGCGAGTTTTTCTTCGGAGCGGATGCGCGCGAAGGCGATCGTGTCCGGGTTGGCGCGCACTTCGTCGAGCAAACCGGGAAGCCAGTCCTCGTCCGGCAGGCAATCGGAGTCGATCGACACGCCGATGCCGCCTCGCGCCGCAGCGAAGCCGGCGTTGCGCGCGGCGCCCGGCCCCGCGTGCGGCATCGAGACGACGCGTGTCGGCAGCGGCATCGCGGCCGCCAGTCTTTCAGCAACGGCGCGCGTGTCGTCGACGGATCCGTCGTCGACGACGACGATTTCGCCGCTGCCCAAAGGTCGCCACGACGGCGCCTGTTCGCAAAGCCGCGCGAGCAAATTCGACACATGGTGCGGGCGGTTGTAGACGGGGACGACGATCGAGTAATCGACCGTCGGGAGCGAGGGCTCCGTTCGCAGCTCCGGATCTCGCGCACGCGGCGGCGCCGTATCGTGCGCGAGCGCGCGCATCCCGGCGGCCGCGGCTGTGCATGCGAGCGCCGCGGCGCCATTGAACGCTCGCAACCGCGAACTCGTCGACATCGCGGCGGCGCCGGCTGCAAAGCCGACGGCCAGCGCCCCCAGGGCGTTTGACGCATAGACGAACTGGACGCCCGCAGCCCTTCGCAATGCTCGCGCGCTCATAGGCTTAGACCGGCGCCGCGCTCGGCCGTCGACGGACTTGCCGCGCTCGAGAATGCGCCGCGCGGCGAACGACGCCCGCAACCTGGTCGGCGATCGCGCGCGCTTCGAAACGCGTCGCGCTGTGCCGCACGCGCGCACGGATTTCCTCGTCGGCCGCGCGCGGCAGCCATTCGAGGATCGCGTGCGCCATACGGTCTTCATCGCCGGCCGCAACGACGCCGCCCGTGTATCCGTCGAGAACGATTTCCGAGGCGCCGCTGTCGTCGAAACAGACGCTCGGCACCCCGGCGGCCGCCGCTTCGACGATCGTCCGCCCGAACGGCTCGCGCGTCGAACAATTCACGTTGAGGTCGATCGCCGCGAAGACGGAGCGAACGTCGTCGACCCACGGTACGAACGAAACGCGCTGCTCGATGCCGAGACGTCGCACGAGGGCTTCCAGTTCGGCGACGAAATCGGCATCGCGAAAAATTGGCGCTCCGACGATCGCGAAATGCGCGGGCGTGACGCGATTGACGGCCGCCGCAATCCGCACGAAACGGTCGTGCCCTTTCCAGCGATTGATGCGTCCCACGAGCGCCACTACCGGAACGTCTTTGGGTAAACCGAGCGCGTCGCGCGCGGCGTCGCGGCGCGGAAGCCCGCGATACGCCTCGAGCACGATCGGCCCGTAGCTCACCGTCGTGCGCTCAAGTCCCACGGCGTCCGCGACGGCGTGGGCGCAGGCGACCCGCTCGACGCTGCCGAGCCGCGCCGCGGCTCGCAACGCATGCATTACCGTGCCGTCGACGATGTCGTGAAAGTGCATCACGCAGGGAATCCTCGCGAGCCGCGCTGCGAGTGCGCACACGAAATGCGCCTTCATCGTATTGGAGTACACGACGTCGATGCGCAACTCGCGCAACCGCCGCGCGAGCCGCAGTGCCTGGCCGAACGTGTCGAACACCGCGCCGGCGCGCACGCGCTCGCGCTTCGACGTCGCAAAAGAGCCCGGGGCGCGAAGAATTTCGACCGCAACCGGCATCCGCCGCAGTTCGTCTGCGAACGCGCCGTCTTCGAAAAGGATCACCGTCGGTTTGAGGTCCTCGGGCGTGAACGCGAGCAGCGTCGCGAGCGTTCGCTCCGCTCCCCCGGCTACGGCGCCGGCTTGATCGACGAACGCGACGCGGGTTTTCTGTTGCCAGGCGCCGGGGCCGCGCGTGAAAGTATGTCCGAAACGCCTCTCGAGGTCGCGCGGTGAGGAGAGAATGACTGCCGAGCGGAGCACGGTCGAGCAGAGATCGACGGCGCTTCCGAAGCGACTAAACGGATAAGAAAAAACGGCCTCCTCCGCATACGTGCGGGCGACCGGAAACGCGCTCGAGTCCGCGCGGCGCCCGATTCGTGAGCTTGTTATAACGTAACCGGCGAACGGCGAACATTCCCCAAAACGGGTGGCATCGGTACCGCTAGCGCAGTGATCCGTTATGCGAAAGCTCCGCGCAGTTCGACGCAGCTATGAACCGACAAGCCGCCGGCACTACTCGATACTAAGGACGCCCAGCCGCTACAATTTAAAGCTATCTGCGAGTGCACCAGGACGACTCAGACGTTCGGCTGAGCGGCGTCGCCCAATGCCGCATGCCCGTCTTTTATCTCAATGTCGATTGTCGGACCGGATCATCGACGGTGTGCTCGTGTATCGGCGAGCGCTACGACGATCGAACCTCGTCGACCGGTTACATTCCGATTAAAGCGTGGATGGTAAGGCGGCCGATGCAAGGATGGGGTGGGATTCGAACCCACGGACGGGATGAACCGTCTTCGATTTTCAAGACCGACCCGTTAAACCGCTCCGGCACCCATCCGCGCGCCGTTCCCATTCGGCACGGCGCTGCGCTTCACTTGCCCTCGTGCGGGGCCCGCGACTCCGCGCGAGAAGTAAATGTAGTTGCGCTTATGAATCGCCGGATGCTGCTCGCGGAACTGGACTCGTATCGAGCCTCGGACGATCGCGAACGAGCGATGGCTGCGCAATTACGTGCGTTCGTTGCGGCGCACCAGAGTTGTTTTGAACGAACGATGCCGAGCGGACACGTCACTGCGTCGGCTTGGGTCGTCGACCGCACCGGTCGCTTCGCGCTCTTGACGCACCACCGCAAGCTTGGGCGCTGGCTGCAACTCGGTGGGCATGCCGACGGCGATGCGGACGTGCGCCGCGTCGCGCTGCGCGAAGCTATCGAAGAGTCGGGCATTTGCGGCATCGTCTCCGCAAGCCCGGGCGTGTATGACGTCGACGTCCACGAGATACCGGCGCTTGCAGCCGAAGCCGCGCACCTGCACTACGATCTGCGTTTCGCCTTTTACGCAAATCCGAGCGACGTACCGATCGTGAGCGGGGAGTCGCACGCAGTCGCTTGGGTGCCGCTCGCCGATCTCGAGCAGTATGCAATCGACGAATCGGTGCGCCGCCTCGCTCGCAAGACGGCGTCGCTGATAGCGCGTTAGTGCGCCGTGCCGCTCGGGTCGATGACTTCGAAGCCGGCAAACGGCACGAGGGCGCGCGGTACGACGATGCTCCCGTCGAGCTGCTGGTAATTTTCGAGAATCGCGACGAGCGCGCGCCCGACCGCGAGCCCCGAGCCGTTGAGCGTGTGCACGAACTCGGGCTTCGCTTTGACGTCGCGCCGGAAACGTATCTGTGAGCGACGCGCCTGAAAGTCGGTGCAGTTCGAACACGAACTGATTTCGCGGTACGTGTTTTGGCCGGGCAGCCACACTTCCAAGTCGTAGCTCTTGGCAGCGTTAAACCCGACGTCCGCGCTGCACAGCAACATGACGCGGTACGGGAGTTCGAGTTCCGCAAGCAGCGCTTCGGCGTCGGCCGTGAGCCGTTCGAGCGCTTCCATCGAGCGATCGGGCTCGCTCAACCACACGAGTTCGACCTTATCGAATTGGTGTTGGCGTATCAAACCGCGCGTGTCTTTACCTGCGGCGCCGGCTTCTTTACGGAAACAGGGCGAGAACGCCGTATATTTCAGCGGTAGTTCTTCGATTGCCAAGATCTCCGAGCCGTGCAGCGCCGTCAGCGGAACCTCGGCCGTCGGAATCAAGAAGAGCCCTGCGTCCGGATCCTCGAACATCGCATCGGCAAACTTCGTCAATTGCCCCGTGCGCCACATCGTCTCGCGCGACACGAGAAACGGCGGCGCGATCTCGACGTACCCGCGCTCGTGCGCGCGCGCGAGAAAGAACGAAGCGAGTGCGCGCGACAGCCTCGCGCCCGCTCCGCGCAAAACCGAAAAGCGGCTGCCGGAAAGTTTACCGGCGCGTTCCAAGTCGAGAATGCCGAGCGCTTCGCCGAGTTCGTAATGCGGTTTGGCGTCGAACCCGAGCGCCGGCGGCGGTCCGGAATCGCGCACGCAGACGTTGTCCTCTTCACCCGCGCCGCTCGGCACGGAATCGTCCAGGAGATTCGGCACTTCGGCGAGTGCCGCTTCGATCTGCGCGTCGAGTTCCGGGAGTGCGTCGCCGGCTCGCGCGATGCGCGCGTCGAGCTCTGCGATCTGCGGCCGCAGCTCGCGCGCGGCGGCCGCGCGGTCGGCGGCATGCGAAATGCTGGCCGTCAAAGCGTTCTTCTCCGCTTTGAGCGTTTCGACGGCGGTGCGCGCGGCGCGCAAGCGCGAGTCGAGTGCGAGCACGTCGTCGACGAACGCGTCGCCCGCCGCGCGGCGGACGGCTGCGCGGCGCACGCGTTCGGGGTCGCGGCGCAAAAGCGCGAGGTCTAACATCGGTCCTCGTGTGTAGGCGGGCGACTCGCCGAACCGGAGAGAAGCGACCAGCCACGTTATGCAGGATTCCGCTGCGCTCCTATCCTCGCCGTTTGCCGGCGGCGATCGCAACGGCGGCTTCGCCGTCGAACGTTTGCTCGCGCCCGAGCAGGCGGTGGTCGCCTATTTCGCGCGTTTCGTGCCGCAGCCGTGCGGCGTTGAGAACGTGACGCTCGCGGCCGCGCCCGGCCGAATCTTGGCGGAGGGCGCCTCCGCGCGCGAAGATCATCCGTCCCACGCTCGGTCGACGATGGACGGGTACGCCGTGGCGAGCGACGAGGGCGCGAACGGCCGCCGCATCGTCGGCACGATCCGTATGGGACAAGCGCCCCTGCAGCCTCTGCGCGCGGGCGAAGCGATGCGCATTCCGACGGGCGGTGCCGTCCCGCCGGGAGCGGACGCCGTAGTGCCGCAAGAAGACGCCGCGCTCGAAGGCGATCGCGTCGTGCCGCACGAGCCGCCGCGCGCGGGCGATTATATAACGCGGCCGGCCGAAGATATCGCGCGCGGCGAATGCGTGCTTGCGGCCGGCCGGCGTTTGGGCGGTCCGGAACTCGGCGTACTCGCGACGCTCGGCTATGCGGAGGTTCCGGTGTTTCGACGCCCGCGCATCGCGGTCGTCTCTACCGGCGACGAACTGATCGATCCGCGGCACACTCCGGCGCCGGGACAAATACGCGATTCCAACCGCTACGCGATCGGCGCCGCGTTGACGGCACTCGGAGCCGAACCCGTGCATCTGCCGCGCGTCGCCGACGACCGCGACGCCGTTCGCGCGCGACTACGCGAGGCGCTCGCGGAGTGCGACGCGCTCGTGACGACCGGAGGCTCGTCCGTCGGCGCCGGCGACCTCGTGCCCGAGATCGTGCGCGAATTTGGCGAACCGGGCGCGATCGTCCACGGCTTGCGCGTCAAGCCGGGCAAACCGACGCTGCTCGGCGCCGTCGGCCGCAAGCCCGTCATCGCTTTGCCCGGCAACCCGGTCTCGGCGCTGATGATTCTCGAGGCTGTCGCGCGCCCGCTCGTCGCCGCGCTCACGGGCGAGCGTGCCGCGGGGCCCGTGACGCTCGATGCCGTGGCCGGGGAGGCGTTCGCCGGCCGCGCGGGTTGGACGTGGTTCGTCCCCGTGCGGCTCCGCCGCTCGGAAGGCCGGCTCGAAGCATTCCCACTCGAGCTGCGTTCGGCGCAGACGAGCCTGCTCGCGCGCGCGAGCGGTTACGCGACGCTCGGCGAACAGTTCCGGCGCGTCGCGCCGGGCGAACGCATCGGCGTTACGCCATTTTCTTGCGGCGGCGCGCCGATCGCAAACGCATGAAGCGCGCCGTTCGCTCGATATTCGTGGCGCTCGTCGCGCTCGGCGGGCTCGCAGGCTGCACGCAGAAAGACGTGCAGAGCGCGGGCAATGCCATTGCAAGCGCGGCTCCCAAACTTGCAAACGACGCCTTCATCGTGACGGCGGTCGAAGCGAAGCTGTTTTCGATCGATGCGGATTCGGCGTTGCACGTCGCCGTCGCGTCGCACGACGGCGACGTCAGGCTCAGCGGAAAAGTCAAGGACGGCAATGTGTTACGACGCTTCGTCGCCGAAGCCAAGGCGGTTCGCGGCGTCAGAGGCGTCGCGGCACAGCTCGCGCTCGACGCCCATCTGCCGCGTACGAAAGACCGCGTTGCGGATTTTGCGCTCGCCGCTACGGTCCGCGCGCGCATCGCCGGGCAGGCGGGGCTCAACGGCTTGAACCTACACGTGTCCGCAAGCGGCGGCACCGTGACGCTCGCGGGGGCCGTGAACACCCCGCAGGTGCGCGCGACGATCGTCGATGCGGCCCGCAAGACTCCCGGCGTCAAAGCGGTCGTGGATCGCATCGACGTGCGCGGGTGACGTCTCCTTCGCCCACGCGGGCGATCGAAGAGCTGGCGCCGACCCGTCCCTTCGTTGCGCCCGAAGAGCTCGCGCGACGCGCGGGACACGCGTCGCTGTTACGGCTCGGCGCGAACGAAAGCGCCTTCGGGCCGCCCCCGCGTGCGCTCGAAGCGATGCGCGCCGAATTGCCGCGCGTGTCGTGGTACGGCGATCCCGAATCGACCGAGCTGAGGGCAGCGCTCGCCGCGCGTCACGGCTGCGGCTTCGAGAACATCGTCATCGGCTCGGGCATCGACGAACTGCTCGGCCTCGCGGTGCGCGCGTTTCTCGCCCCGGGAGATGTTAGCGTCGCGACGCTCGGCACGTATCCGACGTATTCGTACCACGTCGCGGGTTTCGGTGCGCGGCTGGAGACCGCGCCGTACGCCGCGGACGGCCGCGTGCAACTGGATACGCTCGCGGGCTTGGCGCACGCGACCGGCGCCCGCGTCGCTTATCTCGCCAATCCCGATAACCCCAGCGGCAGCTTCGCCGCGCGCGATGCGGTCGCGCGTTTCCGCGACGCACTTCCCGCGCAGTGCTTGCTGCTGCTCGATGAAGCCTACGGCGATTTCGTCGCGCCGGCCGAGCTGCTCGGCGAGACGCTCGACCCGCGCGTGCTGCGGATGCGCACGTTTTCGAAAGCGTTCGGCCTGGCCGGAGCGCGCATAGCGTACGCCGTTGGATCGGCCCAAGCGATCGCCGCGTTCGGCAAGATCCGCCTGCAGTACGGCGTGAACCGAACCGCGCAGATCGGCGCGCTGGCGGCGTTGCGAGAGGACGCGTTCGTAGCGAACGTCGTGGCCGAAGTGGCGCGCGGCCGCGCCGAGTATGCGGCGCTCGCTGCGGAAGCGGGTTTGCGGAGCTTACCGTCGCGCACCAATTTCACGTGTATCGAGATCGGGTCGCGTGGTGCGGCCGAACGGATGGTCGAGGAATTGCTGCGCCTCGCAGTGTTCGTGCGAAAACCGGGCGCCGCGCCGCTCGACGGCTTCGTTCGCGTTACGGTCGGCACCGAGCGCGAGCGCGAGTCGTTCGCAGCCGCATTTCGCGAGGCAATACGCGCGTTGCCGGCGCAAAGCGCGCTTCGATGAAGACGGCGATCATTTCCGACGTACACGGCAACCTCGAAGCGCTCACGGCGGTGCTCGGCTGCGTGGAGCCCGGCGAGGAATTGTGGTGTCTCGGCGACATGGTCGGCTACGGACCCGATCCCAACGAATGCGTTGCGTTGATTCGCGCCCGCGCGTCGGCTGCGATCTTGGGAAATCACGACGTCGCAGCCCTCGACGGACACGGCCTCGCATTCTTCAACGATAATGCGCGCAGCGCGCTCGAGTGGACGCGCGGAGTGCTGTCGCCCGAGCACGCCGCGTGGCTCGATGGCCTCGCATACGAATTGCGCATGCCCGAGTACTTGCTCGTGCACGGCGCGCCCGTCGACTATTTCGCCTACATTTTAGGCGAAGAAGCGGCGCGTAAAGCGTTCGCGGCGACGGACGCGCCGCTCGTTTTCGTCGGGCACACGCACGTCGCCGATTACTATGCGCTCGCGCCGGACGGCACGCTGACGCACGCGTTTCGGCAGCGGGGCGGCACGCTAACGCTCGAGCCGAACGTGCGCTACATCGTCAACGTGGGAAGCGTCGGCCAGCCGCGCGACCTCAATCCCGACGCATCGTTCGTCACGTACGATACGTCGTCGAACGCCATCGAGTGGAAACGCGCGGCCTACGAGCTTGCCCGAACGCAAGCGAAGATCGATGAAGCGCGGCTACCGGCGGCTCTAGCGCGCCGCTTGAGCGTCGGGCGCTGAAACGCTCGGCCGCCCTGCTCCTGTGCGCCGCCCTGTGCGCGCTCGGCACAGATCCGCCTGCGGCACTCGCGCAAACGCACGCGCCGCCAGCGGAGCGCAACGATTACGCCGACGCGCGCTTTGCAGAGCCGCTCGCGGGCGGCCTCAAGCATTTTTACGCGCGCGACTTCGCTGCGGCGCAAGGATCGTTCGAACGGGCGTTGCAGATCGCGCCTGCCAACACGCTCGCGATCGCATTCCTGGACGCGAGCGCGGCGCAGCAGCCGGGCGGGCTCGACGCGCTCATCGAGCGTGAAGAAGATGCGCTCCTCACCGCTCCAAAAAGTTATGCCGCACACCTACGGCTCGGATTCTCGTATCTGTTCGGGTCGATCGCCGGAGGGAACCGCCTACTCGACGCGCGCGAAGAGTTTGCCGCCGCGCTCGCACTCGACCGGGAAAAAGCCGCCGCCCACGTCGGTCTCGGTATCATGCGCTTCAACGAACGTTCCGCCAATCGTTCGAAAACGGAACTGCTGCAGGCGCTGCGGGCAAACCCGAGCGACGTGCTCGCGCGCGAATACCTCGGGCAACTTTACCAGGGCGACCTGCGCGATCCGCGGCGCGGCCTGGCGTACATGATCGACGTTCCGAACCTCGTGCCGCAATACGCCGACATCCTCTTCCATATCGGCTCCGTGCTGCACGATCTGGCTCAGCCCGAACTCGCGCTGCATTATTTGCAGCAAGGCATCGCACTCGACGTCCATCACGTCGGCGAAGCCGGTCAGCACGGATATACGCTGATGGCGCGGATATACATCGAGCAACATCGCCTCGCCGACGCGACGAGCGTCTTGAACGCGGCCGTCGCCGAGCGCGTGGACGTGGTCTACGCGAAGACCCTGCTCGGCAAGATCAAGGGCGGCGACTATAGTGCCACGCCGTCGCCCGCCCCTTCGAAGGTCTGATGGAATCGTTCACCCCGATCGACGACGGGCATTGCATCGGTTGCGGTCGCGACTCGCCGACCGGGCTGCACATGCGCTTCGAAATCCGTGCGGATCGCTCGGTCGAAAGC
>JALYUE010000060.1 GCA_030853925.1 Vulcanimicrobiota bacterium
CGAGAATCGCCACGCGCAACCATCTTTCGTAAAGCAGTACTTTGGGTGAGAAGCGCCGCGCGCAGACCAGGCCGACTCGCCCGTAGAAATGCGGCATTGGCAATGCTTGCCGGTCGATAGACGAACGACCGGCGCAGCGAATACAGCCATACAAAAACGTATGGACTCCGGAGTTCGCGGTGCGTTCTTCGGTGAACATCGCACGCCCCGCGCAATCTGGCATACCAGATACCGGACTTACACTACGCAAAAGTTATACGAATGTAAAGTACACGGTAAAAGTTTTTTGCTTAACGATAAGCTCAAACATTTGCCCCTAAGTGCGAAACGCACTGTTCCTTAGGAAATCGCGAGCGTAAAGGCGAGCGAGAACCGCGTGAGTTCGGCACGGTTTTGGCCGCTAACTTAGCGACTCGTCTAATAGCTCAAGCTGTGCGCGCATGCCGAAAGTCCTACGGCAGATGTGGTCGCTTGCGATCGGCAAATCGCACGCCTGGAGACGATCCGCGATCGCGCCGCTGTGATATCGACACCGACGGTGGCGTTGCGCCCTTATGCGGCGTTGTTACGCCGCGCCTCGGCCGTGTCGCTTGCATTGCGTCGGGGCGCGACGCAAAGATACGCGCCGCATTATTTCGAGCCGCGACGTGATCAAACGTGTACCGGCTGCCGCTCGTCGAAGCGTCGGAGATGCCTCCGTCGCGACCGCAAGCGACGCGCGAATCGACGCAGACCAAGCGCCAGCATTCGCGGCGCGCTCGCCTTTATCGCCTTTCGAAATCTGCCCGAAGCGGGCGGGCGAAGCCCGAAGCTTTTTCGAATGTCATACGTATGAAGCAACCCGCAAGCGGTCCCGATCCAATCGTCAATAGCGATCGCATGACCGGCAGCACGTCTCCGGAAACCGGACCCGAGAGCAACAACGTCGTCGGCCGGCCGCCGACGGAAACGCCGCAAACGGCGTTTCACGAGCCTGCCGAAACGCCGTCGTCCGAGGTGGAACCTCTCAATGAGGAGACGGCGCTAAAAGAAGGCGGCAGCTTCGACGGCGTCGCGCCGCTGCAAGACGTCGAGCCAAAATAGCGCGTGGAAACGATCGATATCACGAGCGGCGTGCCGCTCGGAAATGCCGCTCGCTTACCGGTCGACGACGGCGGCGTCGTCAAGCGAAAGAAGCGTCGCGAAGGAAGGGGCCGCCCGGTCGATCCGACGGCTTTGCTCGAAGTGCGCGCACTTCTCGGCGACGAGCCGCGGCGGCGCGACTTGCTTATCGAGCACCTGCATAAAGTACAGGATCGATACAAATACATCTCGGCGGCGCACGTCGTCGCGCTCGCTGAGGAGATGCGCCTGGCGCCGGCCGAAGTCTTCGAAGTAGCGACGTTCTACCACCATTTCGACGTCGTGAAAGAAGACGCCGAGCGCCCGGCCGCTACGACGATTCGCGTGTGCGACGGCCTATCGTGCGAACTCGCGGGCGCCCAAGCGTTGCTTACGATGTTGCGCAACGGCGGCTATGGCGAAGGCGTGCGAATACTCGCCGCGCCATGCGTCGGCCGATGCGAAGTCGCGCCCGTCGCGGTCGTCGAGCAAAACGCCATCGGGCACGCAACCGTCGCAGACGTCGACGCAGCGCTCGAGCGCACGGCGTACGCGGCTTCCGTACCGGACTACATCGGTTTCGCCCGTTACCAGGCGGAAGGCGGTTACGGCACGCTGCGCGCGTGTCATGCTGGAAAACGTACGGCCGAAGACGTCATCGCGACGATGGAACATTCCGGACTGCGCGGGCTCGGTGGTGCGGGCTTCCCCGCCGGCCGCAAGTGGAAGATCGTGCGCGCCGAGAACGCACCGCGCGTCATGGCCGTCAACCTCGACGAAGGGGAGCCGGGGACGTTCAAAGACCGCTGGTATCTCGAGCGCGATCCGCACCGCTTCCTCGAGGGTATGTTGATCGCCGCATGGGCCGTCGGCATCGCGGAGATCTACATCTACCTTCGCGACGAGTACGCGCACGTGCGCAGGATACTGACGGACGAACTCGCCGCTTTGCACTCGGGTGCGCCCGTGCCTTTGCCGCCGATTCATTTGCGGCGCGGCGCCGGCGCGTATATCTGCGGCGAAGAATCGGCGATGATCGAATCGATCGAAGGCAAACGCGGTCTCCCGCGTTTGCGGCCGCCGTTCGTCGCGCAAGTGGGCTTGTTCGGGCGTCCGACGCTCGAGCATAACATGGAGACGCTGTTCTGGGTGCGCGACATTCTCGAACGCGGCGCGGATTGGTTCGCTTCGCACGGCCGCAACGAGCGCAAGGGTCTGCGTTCGTTTTCAGTCAGCGGGCGAGTCGCGAAGCCCGGCGTGCATCTCGCGCCCGCCGGCATCACCGTGCGCGAATTGATCGAGGAATACGCGGGCGGCATGCTGCCCGGACACGACTTCTACGGGTATTTTCCGGGCGGCGCCTCGGGCGGAGTGCTGCCTGCTGCGATGGGCGACATCCCGCTCGATTTCGACACGCTCAACCAGTACGGTTGCTTTATCGGTTCTGCTGCCGTGATCGTGCTGTCCGATAAAGATTCGGTGAAGAGCGCGGCGCTCAATATGCTGCGATTCTTTCGGCACGAGTCGTGCGGACAGTGCACGCCGTGCCGGGTCGGAACGGCCAAAGCCGTGACGCTGCTCGAAGCGCCGCGCTGGGATCGCGAACTGCTCGACGACCTCGCCACGGTGATGACCGATGCCTCGATCTGTGGGCTCGGACAGGCTGCCGCCAATCCGTTCATAACTGCGATGAAATATTTTCCGGGAGAATTCCGATAGTGGCGATCAAAATGAATGGTCAAGCAAAAAGCGTTTCGTTCAGCTTAAACGGGACGCCGATCGCCGCGCGCGGCGACGAGACGATCTTGGAGGCGGCGGGCCGCCACGGCGTCGAGATTCCGCGGCTGTGTTACAAAGAAGGCTATCGCCCCGACGGCAATTGCCGCGTGTGCATGGTGGAGATCGAAGGCGAGCGCGTGCTCGCGCCGTCGTGCTGCCGCCGCCCGACGGAGGGCATGAAAGTCGCGAGCACGAGCACCCGCGCGGTGAAATCGCAGCAGATGGTGACGGAATTGCTGCTCGGCGATATGCCGGCACAGAGCAAATCGCCTTACCGGCGCCGGTCGGAACTGGACGTATGGGCCGAGCGTTTGGGCGTCGAGGTCACGCGTTTTCCCGAACGTCACCAGCCGGCGCCCGACCTCTCGCACGTTGCGATGTCGGTCAACCTGGATGCCTGCATCCAATGCGGACGCTGCGTGCGCGCCTGCCGCGAAGTACAAGTCAACGACGTCATCGGCATGGCGTGGCGCGGAGAGCACGCGAAAGTCGTGTTCGATCTGGACGATCCGATGGGAACGAGTTCGTGCGTCGCGTGCGGCGAGTGCGTGCAAGCCTGCCCGACCGGAGCGCTGATGCCGGCAAATAACGTCGGCTTACTCGAACCCGACAAAAAGGTCGACTCCACGTGCCCGTATTGCGGCGTCGGCTGCTTGCTGACGTACAACATCAAGGACGGCAAGATCATCTACGTCGAGGGCCGCGACGGCCCGTCGAACGATTCGCGCTTGTGCGTGAAGGGGCGCTTCGGCTTCGACTACGTTCACAATCCGAAGCGCTTGACGAAGCCGTTGATTCGGCGCGCGGGCGTCGCGAAGACGACGGCTCTACTCGACCCGGACGACGTCGCTGCGGCCTTCCGCGAAGCGACGTGGGAAGAGGCACTCGAGGCAGCGGCCGGCGGACTGCGCAAGATTCGTGACGAGCAAGGTCCCAAAGGTCTCGCCGGATTCGGTTCGGCGAAAGGCAGCAACGAAGAGGCGTATCTCTTTCAAAAGCTGGTCCGCACCGGATTTCGAACGAACAACGTGGACCACTGCACGCGGCTCTGTCACGCGTCGTCGGTCGCGGCATTGCTCGAGGACATCGGCTCCGGCGCCGTTTCCAATCAAGTGTCGGACGTCGCCTTCGCCGACGTCGCGATCATCATTGGCTCGAACCCGACCATCAACCATCCGGTCGGCGCGACGTTTATGAAGAACGCCGCCAAGGCCGGCACGAAACTGATCCTGATGGATCCGCGCCGTTCCGAAATCGCGCGGCACGCATCGTATTTCTTACAGTTCGCGCCCGATACCGACGTCGCGTTGCTCAATTCCATCATGCAGGTCATCATCGCCGAAGGCTTGGCGAACGAAACGTTCATCCGCGAGCGCACCGAAAATTACGAAGCGCTCGCGCGTAACGTCGCGGACTACCCGCCCGAGAAGGTTGCCCCGATCGCCAACGTACCGGCCGAGATGATCCGCGAAGTGGCGCGTCTGTATGCGACCGCCAACGCCGCGATGATCTTCTGGGGCATGGGCATATCGCAGCACGTGCATGGCACCGACAACGCTCGCTGCCTCATCTCGCTCGCGCTGCTGACGGGTCAAGTCGGGCGGCCCGGAACCGGTCTGCATCCGCTGCGCGGTCAGAATAACGTGCAGGGGGCATCCGACGTCGGTTTGATCCCGATGATGTTTCCCGATTACACGCGCGTCGACGACCCCGTCGCTCACGCGAAGTTCGAGGCGCTCTGGGGCGCGCCGCTCGATTCGAAGCCGGGGCTCACCGTTACCGAAGTGATGGACGCGGCGCACGACGGCATCGTGCGCGGTATGTACATCATGGGTGAGAATCCCGCGATGTCCGACCCGAACGTCGAACACGCGCGCGCCGGCATGGCCAAACTCGAGCATCTCGTCGTACAAGATATTTTCTTCACGGAAACTGCCGGCTATGCCGACGTGATCTTGCCGGCGTCGGCGTTTCCGGAGAAGACCGGGACGTTCACGAACACGGACCGCCGCGTGCAGCTCGGGCGGCAGGCGCTCGATCCGCCGGGCGACGCGCGTCAAGATCTCTGGATCATCCAGGAAATCGCTCGGCGCCTGGGCCTTCGTTGGAATTACGGCGGCCCGGCCGACGTCTTCGAAGAGCTGCGTCAGGCGATGCCGAGCCTCGCCGGCATCACGTACGAGCGGCTGCAAAGCGAAGGTTCGTGCACGTATCCGCTGGAGCACGAAGGCGATCCGGGCGAGCCGATCATTTTTATCGACTCGTTCCCGCGCGCGGGTGGCCGCGGGCTTTTCGCTCCGGCCGAATACTCGCACGCAAACGAGATGCCGGATCCGAACTATCCGTTCATCTTCACGACCGGACGGCAGCTCGAACATTGGCACACCGGGTCGATGACGCGCCGCGCGAGCGTTCTCGACGCACTCGAGCCGGAGGCCGTCGTCAGCATCCACCCCGACGACCTAGCGGGCATCGGTGCGGCCGCGGGCTCCGCTATCGCGCTCGAATCGCGGCGCGGACGAGTCGTCGCATGGGCGCGCGCCGACCGGGGCATGCAGCGCGGCGTGCTCTTTATGCCGTTCGCGTATAACGAAGCCGCCGCGAACCTGTTGACGAACGACGCGATCGATCCGTTCGGAAAGATCCCCGAGTTCAAGTTCTGCGCGATCAAACTGTCCGTCGCGGATCGAACCGTGTCGAAGCCCGTGCTCGGTCGCGATTTAGCACCGGCACTCTAAAGCAAACTCAAGCGCTCTGGGGCGCACGAACGACAGTCGTGCAAGAAGCGGCGGCGCAGATGCGTCGCCGCTTCTATATATCGACGTTCATCATATCGTCGAACGGGGTGACGGCGTTGGGGTGGAAGTTTTTTAGATCCGCGTTGTACGCGAACAGGTCTTCGGAGATATAGTTTATCGCGAGCGGGTAATCGCGCGCAATCTGCTCTTGTGCGATGAAATTGTCACGTTTTTGCCGATTGAGATCGTACGTGAGTTTAAAATCGCGCATTGCGGCGTCGGCTACAGAATTGCAATAATGAACGTAATTCTGACCGTTCGGAGAAGCCTGCGCGCACGCGAACTCCGACGATAAGTCACCGTTCGGCGCCGGGGTCGTCGCATACAGGACTGCGTCGAATTTGCCCGTACCGAGTATTCCGCCGTTCGCCGGTTGAGCGAATAGCAGCGCGACGTCGTAATTCTTCCGTACGAGCTCGACCCCGACGTTCTTCCACCACCCACGGATCAGCTCGATGAGGGTGTCGGTATCGGGACTTCCGGCGTTCGAAACGAAGAAAACGCTCAACCGCACGCCGTTTTTTGACCGAAATCCGTCCCGTCCGAGGTGCCAACCGGCCGCGTCGAGCAAGCGGCGGGCAGAACTGGGATTATACGGTGTGGTAGGTATCGCTCGGTCGTAGAAATCGCTTGCGGGCGATACCGGGCTGTCTTGCAAGATGCCGATGCCGTGAGCCACCTTTGCGATCAAATACCGGCGGTCGATGGCGAGTACCAGAGCGTGCCGCACGCGCACGTCGCTCAATACCGGATGCGACAGGTTGATGTCGAGGTGGCCGTAAGCGAACCCGACGTGCCGCGCGATCGTAAATCCCTTAAGCGCTTGCAGCCGCGGATAATACGCGCGCGCTGCAATCGGCCACAGATCTACGTCGCCCGTCTGCATCGCCGCCACGAGCGTGTCGCGATTTGGCACGACCTTGAACTCGACACGCTTGAGCTTCGGCATGCCGCGAAAATAGTAGGGGTTCGCTTCCATAATGACGCGGTCGCCGCGACGCCACTCCACGAACCGGAAAGGTCCAATGCCGACGGGCTTCGAGTTAAACGGGTCTTTATTGATGTCGGACGTGTGCTGCAGCAGATGCTTCGGCAAGATACTCGGGTTAGCGCCGGCGCTGCAGAAAAACGTCGGCACGAAGGGCGAGTACGGTTCCCGCAAGCGAAAGACGACCGTCTTTTGGTTGGGAGCGCTCAGCGCGACGATACGGTCCCAACCGTCGCGCGTCGTGACGTTCGTGTGCGGATCCAAAACGAGCTTCGTCGTGAAAAGCACGTCGTCCGCGCCGAACGCCGCTCCGTCCGACCACTTAACGCCGCCGCGCAGGTGAAAAGTGATCGTCTTACCGTCGGCGCTGATCCCGCCATTGCTGCGCGACGGAATCTCCGTCGCGAGTTCGGGAACGGGTCTGTTGTTTCGGTCGTACTTGCAGAGCCACGCCGCCGTCATGGAGCCCATGAAGCTTTGGACCAATTCGGAACTGAGCATCGGATTGAGCGTCGTGACGTCACCGACGGCCGCATACCGCAACACGTGCGGTTGGGTGAAGGCATTGCGCCGTTGGCCTTCGCCCGTCGAGCCGATCTTCGTGCAGCCGGCTGCGAGCGCCAAAAGTAAGACTGCCGCCGCAACTTTCACCAAGCCTCCGCATGCACGGCGTGTTTGGCTGCGTCTATGCCACTCGCCGATGTCGCGAGATTTCGCGGAGCGGCAACATGTTCCGCCGCACGAGCCCCGCAGGCGGGCAGTAACTGCCGACTACTAAGTGCAAACCGGCGCCACTATGAGCGAACCGCGCACGACGGGTTTCAGTCCTGAGGGTTTACGGCGTTTGAGCGACGCGTTCGCCAGGGACATCTCCGCGCAGCTAATTCCGGGAGCCGTCGTTATGTTGTGGCGGCATGGTGAGACGGCGTATCTCGAAGCCATGGGCGTGCGCGACCCCGGCTCCGGAACCGCGATGACGCTCGATACGATCTTCCGCATCTATTCGATGACGAAGCCGATCACGTCCGTCGCGTTGATGATGCTGGTCGAAGAAGGCCGCGTGCGCTTGGACGAACCGGTCGCGACGTACATTCCGTCCTTCGGCGACGTACGCGTCGGCATCGAACGCGACGGACGGCTCGAGTTCGTCATGCCGCTCGTGCCGATGACGATTCACGATCTCATGCGGCACACGTCGGGAATTACATACGGATTCTTCGGAGAGGGTCTGGTCAAACGCTCCTACTTAAACGACGGCGTCTCCGAAGGCGACTACGACACGGCGGAATTCGCGGAGCGCATCGCGCGTCAACCGCTCGCATATCAGCCCGGCACCGTCTGGGACTACAGCCATTCCACGGACGTTCTCGGTCGCATCGTCGAAATCGCGAGCGGCGTATCGCTCGGCGCGTTTTTCAAACGCCGCCTTTTCGAACCGCTCGGCATGGTGGACACCGCATTTTACCTCACCGACGCCGGCCGAATCGAACGTCTCGCGGAGCCGTTTCCCGACGACCGCGTCATCGGCACGGGCGTCGAGATCTCCGATCCGCGCACGCCGCATCGCTTCGAAGGCGGGGGAGGGGGCCTGGTGTCGACGATGCGGGACTACTCGCGGTTCGTGCGGATGCTGCTCGACCGGGGAATAGCGGGCGGCACGCGCTTTGTGAGCCCCAAGACGCTCGCTTTTATGACGGCGGACCACGTCGGTCCGCGTTCCGGCGCCGTCCCCGGCCCGATGTATCTGCCGGGACCGGGCTTCGGCTTCGGACTCGGCTTCGGTGTCCGCGTCGAAGCGGGCGGCGCGCCGTATCCCGGTTCCGTCGGAGAGTTTAATTGGGGCGGCGTGGCGGGTACGTACTTCTGGGTCGACCCGCGCGAAGATATGTTCGCAATTACTCTGATAGCGGCGCCGAAGCATCGGCAGAGGTATCGCGGGCTGGTAAAAAACCTCGTATACGCCGCAATGGTCGAGTAAGGGATCGACTCGCCCAGCAACTCGAAATCAAGTAAGGAACGTGGTATGGGAAAACGCCGGTCGCAAATGCGCCAAAACGCACCGTTTCAACGCGTCGCGACGCCGCCTGAGCTGCATGCCGTGCCGCCCATCGATGGCGATGGGGAGGCTGCCGGTTCGGCGGCTCCATCGTCACGCGCCGCAGTTCCGAATCGTGCCTACGCAGGCGGCAACGCGCTCTACGGTGCTCGCGAACAGGCCCAGGATCAAATCGAATGGCTCGAAGACAATCCGCTCGCGCTTATTCTCGGCGGCATCGCCCTGGGCGTCCTCGCCGGCCTACTGCTACCCGTTTCGGACGCGGAGACAGAACGGTTGGGCGACGTCGGAGAAAACATTGCCGAGCAGGTTCAGGTACACGTTACGGCCATCGGTCAGGATGTCGTCGAACACGGCAAGGCGGTCGTTGTGGAATCGGTACAAGCCACCCTGCTCGGCGGCAAGAGCCCCGTCGATGCCGTGCAGCAGTCGGTGCAAGAGCATCTCGCAACGGTCGCTCAAAACGCGCAGGAGCGTGTCGAAGCGAGCTTAGGCCACACCTCGGAATCGTAACGCTACGATCGAGCGCGCTAGCCGCATCCAGCTTACGCGGGATCCGGCTCCGCGCCGCTCGGCCGTTGGCGTATGAAATCTGAAGGACGCATGCGTACGGCCGAAGGCGTATAAGCGCTCGGCGTCTGAGTGAAGTCGAAGCAGTCCGACAAATCGTCCGATAGCGCGTCGCGCGTCCCGAGCGACGGTAAACCGAACGCTTCTTCGGTAAATTTTAGAATGCTTCCAAACTCGTGCGTTACATGCGACACGTATCCGTGTTTCGCATACGGCGAGACGACCATAAGCGGAACGCGAAAGCCGAGTCCCATCGGATCGACGCTCCTGGGAGCGACGTGATCGTAGAACCCGCCCCAATCGTCCCAAAGAACGAAAATGGCGGTACTGTTCCAAGCGGGGCTGGCACCGATCGCATTGACGACGGACGCCACCCATTGAGGACCCGTGTTGCTCGCGCCGAGCGGATGATCGGAATTCGTTTGACTCGGAACGACCCACGTTACGCTCGGTAAATTTCCCGCGGACACGTCGCTCAAGACGTTCGTCTCGGGACTGATCACGTTCGCCGCCCAGTCAGGTCCGAAACGCGTTTGCCGAATCGCGTCGAAAGCCGACCAGACATAGCCTTGCGCCCCGACCGATGGTGCGTAATATCGCCAACTGACGTTTCGCGCGTCCATCTCGTCGGCGAGCGTCGGGTACGTGAAACATGGAAACGGCCCGGTTGCATCGGCCCCGCTCGCAGCCAAAATCGGTACCGTCGTGCCGGCCGTGGCGTCACATCCCCAACCGCCGAGCGGCACTTCGTCCGCGTTAGCCGACTGTCCGGCTATCAAATACTGATGCGCCGGGAAGCTCGGACCGCTATTCGATTCGAACGTGCGATCCGCGAGCGTAAATTTTTGCGCGAGTGTCCAATATGGTTGAACTTCCGACTGCGGTACGTACGCATACGGCCCGGTCGATACCGACTTCGTCTGTGAGTACTTGCCGTTCACGATTGCGTACTCGCCTTCCAAATCGAAACCGTTCATGGCGCCGCTTTGATACGCCGCCGTAAAGCTCGTGTGAAAGTGCCCGTAGTCGGTGCCGTTTTCCAACGTTTGCGGCCGCAGGGGAATCGACGTGCCGTCATGCGCGAACCCGGACTGCACCGTGTCGGCACCCGGAAAGCCGTTGAAGAGATTATCGAAGCTGCGATTCTCTTGAACGATGATTACGACGTGTTTGATGACACCGGTCGCGGCCGAAGGCGCCAACATCGCCGCTCCGGCTCCGCCTCCCGCTCCGGAGTTTGGAGACGGCGCAGTCGAGCCGCCGCCGCCGCAGGCGTTCAGCAACAAACCGGTTACACAAATGCCGAGCGAAAGTAACGTGCTTTTCGGAAAAAAGCGCATACAAACATCATTCTTGGGAATTTCCCAGGATAATGGTTATTGGGAACCCGCATTACGAGCGAACGCAAACGATGTGCCACGGTGGTGCGCGAGCCCTTCCCACAATCGCAACTCACATCGAACGCTAAACTACCGAGCGCTCGCTATCCACCGAAGCTGCGGTTGATTGCGGCTTAGAAATTTCCCAAATGCGCGTTATCAGAGCGCAGTCGCCGACTAAACGCGATGCAGTGAACCTTAACGTTTTATCAATTCACAAGGGCCGATGCATCGTCAACGCGCCGCGCTGATGATCGGCAGATAGTCGTGGCAGGGGCTATTCTTCCCCTGCCACGTAGTATCCGCATTCTTGCACCGCTCGCGAGATCGCGTGCTGCACGTCCGAGCGTTGCTCGATCTCCGGCCGCAGTTGCGCTAGCCGGTACTGCACGTGCCCGCTTCGCGGCGCCGTCGATTCGATCAGCGTGAACGCGCCGATGATGGCGTCGATGTCTTCGCCGCTCAGCCCGCCGACGTGCTCGAGTTCCGGCCGGAGGCAGCGCGCGATACGTTCCTTGACTTCCTGCGGCATAACGAGCCCTTTCCAATAGAGAGAACATAGGAGACACATTAAGAAACTTGCGGAGTTACTCGGCTGGCTACAAGGCTACGCCTTGCCCGAGACACGGTCAAGCGGCTCGCTTCACGCCGGCCTCTGCGGCTCGGCGCGCGGATACGTCAATGCAAACGGTCCGCGGCGTGAGAACGGCGCGAACGTTCCTTCGGGTTGTTGCAAACGGTCCGCGATCGCCCACAGCACCGAAGGATTGACGCCGAGCCCCGTGTGGCTGCCGTAGACCTCGATGTTCTCTGCCGCCGCACCCGGTTCGACGATCGACGCGCGCCAATTCACGACGCCATCGCTTTTGCTGAAGAAGGCGGACGTCGGCACCGGCAGCGGCCGGCTGATCTTAGCCCGCTCTTCCGGGCCGAGCGACGGCGCGCGGCTGCCCGACATGCGACGATACAGTCCGGACGCGTTGGTTTCCGACGGCGCGATCGGGCTTCCGAGCGTGATCACGTAGCGCACGTCGTCCGTCGATGTGAACGCGACATCGCGCGCGTAGATGCCGCCGAGACTCCAGCCGATCAGGCTGACTTTACGGCCGGCCTTTGCACGCAACGCCTCGAGCCGTTCGCGCAGTTGAAGGCGCATCGCGTGCACGCCCGTGCGATTGGAACCGAGTTCCCAACCGTACGCGTCGTAGCCGATCGCCGCGAGATAGCGGCGTAAAGGCTCCGTGGATCGGTCGCTCGCGAGGAAGCCGGGCAATACGAGAACCGGATGACCGTCCCCGCGCTTCGCCGACATCAATGCAGGTAACGCGGCGACGCCGAGGCCGAATTCGAACAGTGCGCGACCTTCGGAAAGCAGCAGCAGCTTCGAAGGCGCCTCGATGCTTGCTTTCATGACGCGTCGGCGCGGGCGTGAAACTCGGTTTGCGGCGTGACGCCCGCGGCGAGCGTTTGGTAGACGACGCAATAGCGTTCCGTCAGCTTCTTCAGCGTCGCAATCTGATCGGGCGACGCGTCCGTGTCGAGATCGAACGTCAAGCGGACGTTCTTGAAACCGACCGGTGCGTCGCGGTCGACGCCGAGCGTTCCGCGAAAATCGAGATCGCCTTCGGCACGGACGACGCCGTCGCGCACGGCGATTCCCGTCGACGTCGCGACGGCGCGCAACGTTACTCCGGCGCAAGCGACGAGCGCCTGCAGCAGCATGTCGCCGGAACACGCGAGCATGCCGTCACCACCCGTCGCCGGATGCAAGCCCGCCTTCACGAGCGCGCGGCCCGTATCGACGCTGCAGCTGAGCGACGCCGGGTCGTCGAGACGCCCTTCGGCACGCAGCGAAATGACGGCCGTTTCCGGTTCCGTGCGATATCGATCTTTCAGCGGCGCCTGCACGGCACGCAAAACGTCGGCATTCATGGCGCGTCTTTTTGCTGCCTAAGCCGGACGTTTCCCGCAAGCGCCGCGCAGCTGGAAGCTAATTGAGCGCCGGCGCTACCTCGGCGCCGCGGACCGTTTCGTAGCGTGCACGGGCGCTCGCGAGCGACGTTTCGTCGAGCGCCACCCCGTCGAACGGCCCTTCGCCCAGCGGCGTGAACAGGCGGGGAGGTAGCGTGTCGTCGGCAGGCGTCCAGCCTTGCCGCGCGTTGATGGCGCGTTTGCGCGACCACGTTCGCCGCGCACTCGCCCTTAACGCTCCCGCGTCCAATTCGATTCCGGTGACGGCGCTCCACAGGGCCGCCGCTTGCGGATAGAAATCGTCGAAGCAATCGCGGATAAATTTGCACAGGACGAGCGAGTCCCACACGACGGCATAGTCTTCCGCCGCGATCGTCGCGAGCACGCGTTCGTCCTCACCGCGCGCGACGCCCGGAGCGCGCAAATCTCCATCGTAAGACGCGGCACGGTTGTGGCACGCGCCGCGCGTACACACGCTGAGCCCGAGCGCATATGTCGGTAGCGCGCGCGGCTCGTAACCCGGCAACTCGAGACCTTTGGCGTGCATCGCAAACGAAGCCGCGCCGCCGCCGATGCGTTCGGCTGCGGCCCGTACGCCGAGCGACAACTCGTTGCCGAGTCCCGCGCGCGTCGCGATCGCATCGATGGCCGGCGCGAGAACCGCGGCATTTCCGAACGCGAGCGGCGTCCCGAACGCCGCTCGGTCGACGAGCCCGCGTTCGGCGCATTCCATCGCAAAGGCGATCGCACTTCCGGTCGAGATCGTATCGAGTCCGTATCGATCGCAACGGTCGACCGCGTCGAGCACGGCGTCGAGATCGGCGACGCCGCAGTTCGGCCCGAACGCCCACACGGACTCGTATTCGCTCGCGGCCGCCGACTTGCGGTCGCCGCCGCGCCGGACGTACATGTGCTCGCATTGCACCGGGCAACCGGCGCAGCCCGAACGAATCTCGACGTATTCGCCGTTCGTCTCGCGAGCACGTTCCGGCGTTACCGATTCGACACCGGCAAAGGTGGACGCCGTGAAATTGCGCGTCGGCAATTGTCCCATGCGCTCGAGTACGCGCATGTTGGCACCCGTGCCGAGAACGCGGTATTTCGCCGTCTTCGGTCCGAGCGCGCGCACTTTCAAGGTCGCTGCGAGGGCCGCAGTCGCCGTTCGATCCGCGATCTCGATCGAGCCGCTCGCGCGCAGGGTGATGGCCTTGAGGCGCTTCGCGCCCATGACGGCGCCCGTTCCACCGCGACCCGCCTGCCGGCCGTCGTTTTCCACGGCGGCGAAACGCACGCCGCGTTCGCCCGCAATGCCGATCGCGCACACGCGCAGCGTCCGGTCCGCGCGGCTTTCGCGTAAGGCGTCGGTCGTCTCGCGCGCGCTCTTGCCGAGAAGCGCATCGGCACCTTCGAACGCGACGCCGGATCGATCGATGGCGAGCGTCGTCCAACGCGCAGCAGTTCCCGTGACGACGATCGCGGCGAGCCCGCAGCGCCGAATCGCGCCCGACCAATAACTCGACGACAACCCTTCGTTGAGAAGACCCGTCAGCGGCGACAACGTTGCGAGCGCGTGCTTCGTGGCCGCGGGCACGGGCGTCGCCGCAAACGGCCCGGCGGCGAAGACGAGCGCGTTATCGGGTCCGAGCGGATCGACGCGACGGAGATCGCGCGCGGCGAGATGCCGCTCGAGCAGAAGCACGGCGAGCCCGACTCCGCCGAGGGCGTCCGCAATGTCGGCATCGCAGAGATCGTAGCGGCGCGCAGTCTGCGTCGCGAGATCGACTTCGAGAACCGCGCGCGGCCCGACGTAACGGGCGCTCATCCGCCGCTCGCCAAAAACAGCACGCATGGGCGGTCGGCCGCGTAAAACGGTTCGTCCGCGCCGCACACGCGTCGTCCGTCGAGCAGCAGCATATTCGGTTCCACGAACTCTTCGCGTTCCGCGTCGACGACCGCGCCCGCCATCTGCGGAATCGCCGCGAGCGCGCGTACGAGCTCGCGCGGCGTCAAGCGTTCGCCGCCGACTTCGATCGCGGGCGTTCCGGCGACGTGCCGCGCCATTCCAAAGAGTTCGATAGTCATACCGTCGCCGGCGTCGGTTCGACGATGCGAACGGCGCCCGAGGCGCTCGCGTCGTACCCGCCGAGCGCATCGATCGACGCGCGCAGCGCCGGATCGCGCATCGCTTCGAGCAACGCCAAAAATCGCGGTTCTTCGAGCGACGAAGCGAGCAGCGCGAACTCGTACGGCTCGCTCGCCAGCGGGACGAAATCGCAATCCAGAGCGCGCGCGGCAGCGAGAATGCCGAGCCCGCAATCCGCACTGCCGTCCGCAACGAGCGCCGCAACGGCGAGATGCGTGAACTCGATGCGCTCGTAGCCCTCGATTGCGGTACGCTCGAGAGCGTCGCGCCCGAGCAACGCGTCGAGCAGCATCCGCGTTCCGGCGTCTTTTTGACGGTTGACGTAACGCGCGCGCCGCGCGACGACATCGGCGAGCGAGCGCAGGTGCAGCGGATTACCCCGCGCGACGATCAACCCTTGTACGCGCTGCGCGAAGGCGACGAGCGCGACCGAGCGCCCGGGCAGGTAGCGCCGCACCGCGACGTCGTTGTACGTGCCGCTCGGCGCGTCCAGTACGTGCGTGCCGGCAACGTGCGTGGAGCCCTCCGCGAGCGCGACGAGGCCCGCGATGCTGCCGACGTTGGCCGACACGAGATCGAGTCCGCGATCGGCGAGAACGCCGGCGAGCAGATCGATCGCAACGTCGTGGCTGCCGACCGCGAGCAGCGTGCGTTCGATCGCGCCGCGACCGTGCAGCAGACGCGCTGGTACGCTCGTGCCCGGCAGAGCGCCTTCCGTGAAGCGTGAAATCGTCACGATGGCGTTCGCACGCGACAAGGAAGTAATGACGCCCGCACCCCGCCGCAACGGAACCGCAACCAGCCGATCCCCGACGCGCGCCGCAACGACGCGCACGAATTCATCTTCGCCCAGCGGCGAAAACAGCTTACGCGTCAGCGTAACGCTCACTGTCGGCGCGTCGCCCGGGTCCGTGGCCGCGAGCCGCTCGACGAGCGGCTGCAAAAACAAGTCGGCGCACAGCGCGGCGCTGACCGGATAACCCGGAATGCCGAGTAGCGGAACGGCCCGGCCCGCTCGCGCATCGCTCAGAGCCAACACGAGCGGATGACCCGGACGAATCGCGACGCCGTGTACGAGCACGTCGCCAACCTTCGCAAACACGCTACGCGTGTGATCGTCGCGTCCGGCCGAGCTGCCTGCGTTGACGACCACGACGTCGCACTCGCGTACGGCACGCCTGACGGCTGCTTCGAGCTGGGACGGGTCGTCTGCAATCGGCCCGAAACGCACGGGTACGGCGCCATACGAACGGACGCTGGCGGCGAGCAACACGGCGTTGGAATCGATGACCGCGCCGCGCGCCGGCCGTACGGCGCCGGGTTCGACGAGTTCGTCGCCCGTCGTGACGATCGCCACGCGCGGCAGGCGCACGACGTCGACCTGCGTGACGCCGGCGGAAGCGATAGCCGCGAGATCCGCCGGCGCGAGCTTGCGGCGTTTCGGGACGACGGCTTCGGTCGCGACGATGTCTTCGCCGATCGGACGCACGTGCGTCCACGGTGCGACCGCCGCGCGAATCGCTACGGTGCCGTTCTCGCGCGGTTCGAGATCCTCGAGCATGATAACGGCATCGCTGCCCGCGGGCAGCGGGTCGCCCGTGTCGACGACGTGCGCGTCGACGTCGATGCGCAAGATAAGCGGCGAGGTTTCGGAGGCACCGCCCGTGTCGGCGCCGCGCACCGCGATGCCGTCCATCGCGCATGCATGATAGTGCGGCGAAGATAATCGCGCGAACACCGGACGCGCGGTCACCCGTGCGAGCGCATCTTCGAGCGCTACGCTTTCTATGTCGTCGTTGCGAACGTTCGCAGCGTCGAGCGCTTCGCGAAAACGCCTCTGCGCTTCTTCGAGCGGAATGTCGGTCAGAAACGGCGCGTGGCCGTGGAGGGTCGTCACGGCACGATCACGCGGACCGCGGCACCCGCCGCGATACCGCTTCGATCGAGCGGTATCCTAATCAATCCATCCGCGCGAATAAGGGTGAAGATAAGGTTCGACTTCCCAAAGATCGGTACCGCGCGAACGGCATCGCCCGTGCGTTCGAGCGTACACGGCACGTAGTCTTCGCGTCCCGGGCGCGAACGCACCGGTGCCGCGAGGACCGCGTCGAGTTCGCAGACCACCCCGCCGGCGTCGACCGCTTCACCGCCCAGATGACGCACGAGCGGAGCCACGAGGCGCCATGCAAGCACGAGCGCACTCGCCGGATTTCCGGGCAAGCCGATGACGGGTTTCGTTCCCGCGAAGGCGACGAGCGTCGGCTTGCCCGGCTTGATCGCGATGCCGTGCACGAAGATTCCGGGTGCCCCTAGCCGCTCGACGACGCGCGCCGTCAAATCTCGATCGGATACGGAGGAGCCGGCCGAAAGCACGAGCGCGTCTGCGTCAGCGAGCGCCGCCTGCGTTGCGGCGAGCAAGGCAGTTTCATCGTCGGGCGCTATGCCGCAGGCGACGGGCTCCCCGCCCGCCGCCGCGATCACCGCGGAAACGGTCGTGGCGTTAATGTCGCGTACCTGGCCTGGACCCGGCGTCCACGCGACGGGAACCACCTCGTCGCCGGTCGACAGAACCGCGATCCGCGGGCGCGCGAAGACCTCGAGCGACGTTACGCCCAGGGCCGCGAGGCCGCCCACGTCCTGGGCGCGCAGGCGTCTGCCGGCGTCGAGTGCGAGGTCGCCGCGGCGCACGTCTTCGCCCGCTGCAACAATATTTTCACCCGGAGCGACCGAAGACAACAGCTCGATCTCATCGCCGTGCGCGTTGGTGTCTTCGACCATGATGACGGCATCAGCGCCCGCGGGCAGCATCGCTCCCGTATAAATGCGAGCCGCTCCAAGCGGCGGGACCGTAAGGGCGGCCGCCCGGCCCATCGCCACTTCGCCGCACAACAGCAAGTAGGCCGGAGCCGCTTCCGACGCGCCGAACGTCTCGGCCGCCCGCACCGCATACCCGTCCATCGTCGAGCGGGCGAACGCAGGAAGCGTTTCGGCTGCTCGAATCGGCGAGGCTACGACGCGGCCTAGCGCCGCTTCGAGAGCGACGTTTTCCGTACGGTCGAGCGGTGCGCCGCGGCGCAGAAGCGCCTCGAGCGCCTCGAGCGGCGGGACAACGGTAAAGAGTTCGTTCACGCTACTCACCCGAACACGCCGGGCGGCGCCGACGTTTCCGAGCCACCCTGGACGCCGTTCGATTTTGCCGAGGGAAAGGTCGGCGACTCTCATGAAAGTGGTGGATGTGGCCGTTCAGCAAATTTGGTCGGATCGCAGGGTTCTGACTCGCGCGCTCGGCCAAGAACTAGCGTCGGTTTCGTTCTTCCTCGATGACGATCTGTCGAGTAAGTTGCCGGCCTGCCTTTCACTGCACATCGTAGCGCGTGTCGTTGGCGCACAGATCGGCGAGACGCGCGTGCAACCGCTGCAAAACGGCGCCGTGCATATGCCGCTTCTGCAAGAGATCGGGGGCACGCTCGAGGGGCGCATCGACAACTGTCGGGCTCTTAATACGAGCGGGAGCAACACCGGTTGGGACGGCGCGGTGGCAACGGGGTTTACGTTGACGGCGCTCGGCGACGTCACGCTTCCGCTGGCCACGATCGCGAAGTTCGTTCCGCTGATCGGCGGCTTGCTAGCCGCGGCGCTGGCGCTCGTCGGCAACAAGGTTACGGTTGCGATCGCTCACGACGACGTCGTCGTGCACCTGCCGCGCACGGCGTAGCGAAACCGTCCAGTGCACGGTATAGGGCGGCCGGGTGTCGTGATCTTAGCCGGCGGCGAAGCGACCCGCCTGCCGAATAAGCTCGGACTCGACGCGGGAGCGTTGCCGCTTATCGTGCGCGTTTACCAAAACGTCGGTCGCGGCCGCGAAACGTTCGTCGCGGCGAAGTCGACGTTCGAACGTGCGGTCGATGCGGAAATTCATGCACCGCTGGTCGTCGATCGCTGGGCGAAACGAGGACCGCTCGGCGGTCTCTTGACGACGCTCGCGCAAATGCGCTCCCCGTTCGTGTTTGCGGTCGCCGGCGACGCACCGTTTTTGGATGAGACGTTTCTGCAAAGCGTCGCCGCCGAGTGGCGGGTCGGCGATGAAGCGGTCGTGCCGGCGCAGGAAATCGACGGCAAACTGCGTCTCGAGCCGCTCGCCGCTCTGTACGATCGACTGGCATTTCTACGCGAAGGCGTACCCGTTTTGCGGAGCGGGCGCGGTGCTTTGCGGCTCGTGATCGACCGGCTGAAAACGCGCCTGGTGCCGTTGCACGACGCCAGCGTATTGACGAACGTCAACACGCCCGCCGACTACGCTGCATTACGGGCGAAACTGCAATAACGTTCCGCTAATCCGGCGGCCCGCCATCGGCTTCCGCTACGTCGGTGCCGCCTGACTCTTCCACGGCGCCGTCTTCAACTTCATCCGGGAGGTCCCCGGCGGCGTCATCGCCCCGCGTCATGTCGGCGGTATCTTTCATGCCGTCCGCTTCAACGGCCGGCGGGCGATACACTGTCGGCACGCGCTCGCTTGGCGGCGACGAAGTGCAGCACGTCCTCGACCGGACGCGCGTTGAGCACTTCGTCGCGCGTAATCCAGGCGCGGCGCGCCTGCCCGACGGCATACGCCACGTTCGCGAGTTGCGCGGCTGCGTGTGCGTCGCTGTCGAGCGAAAACGTCACGCCGAACGCGCGCGCTCGGCGCGCGAGTCCGCTCGGCAGATCGAGCCGATTGGGCTGCCCGTCGATTTCGAGCGCCGTGCCCGTTCGCGCGGCCGCTGCGAAGACCGCATCGTAATCGAACTCGTAGCCGGGAAAAGAGTCGACGCTGCGGCCGGTCGGGTGGCCGATAATGTTGACGAACGGATTCTCGCAGGCGCGGATCAAGCGCGCCGTCATCGCGTCGCGCGAGATGTTCATCGCGTTATGGACGCTGCCGATGACGATGTCGAGTTCGGCGAGGATGTCGTCGTCGTAATCGAGCGTGCCGTCGCTTTTAATATCCACTTCGGCGGAACACAACGTGCGAATGCCGTGCCGCCGTCCAAGTTCGCGCGCCCTCTCGCGTTGCGCCCGCAGTTCGCTCGGGTCGAGCCCCATCCGCCCGCGGCCCCACGAATGGTCGGAGATCGAATGATAGGCGTAGCCGCGCCCCTTGGCTGCGGCGATCATGCCTTCGAGCGTATCGACGCCGTCGCTCCACGTGCAATGCATGTGAAAGTCGCCGCACAAATCGTCGAGCGCCACCGGTTGCGGCAGCGTGCCTTTCACGGCAGCCTCGATCTCGCCGACGCCGAGACGCATCTCGGGCACGACGTACGGTAAGCCGAGCGCGGCGTACACTTCTTCTTCGGTCCGGCACGTGAGGTTGACGCCCGTCGCAACGTCGAGGATACCGTTTTCGCTAACGCGCAAACCCTTGCGCACCGCGAGTTCGCGCAACTGAATATTATGCTCGCGCGAACCGGTGAAATGCTGCAGCAGATTTCCGTAGACGTCCTCGGGCAGCACGCGCAGGTCGATCTGCAGCCCGCCGTCGAGCCAGATCGAGGCCTTCGTCACTCCTTCCGCGAGTACAGCACGCGCGCGCTCCCAACCCACGAAGCGCGCGATGACGTCGCCCGGCTCGTGCGACGTGCACACGACGTCGATGTCGCCGACCGTCGCTTCCGCGCGCCGGACGCTTCCGGCAAATGCTAAATTTGCGGCCCCGCCGCCGTCGGCTAGGTACTGTAAGACTGCGTGCGCCAAGGGCAACGCTTTTCCGAGCGGCGTTCGCGTTTGACGCCCGCGATAGGCGAGGATGCCGCGCTGTATGTTTTCGATCGATTTTTTCCCCAAACGTGCGAAGCCGGCGAGCGAGCCGGAATCGACCGCTCGCTCGAGATCGCCGAGCGACGCGACCCCGCGCTCTTTGAACAACGCTTGCGCCGTCTTCATGCCGATACCCGGTACGCCGAGGACTTCCATCAGCGTCAACGGATAAACGGCCGCGAGCTCGTCGCGATACGCGATCGTTCCGGTCTCCAGGAGTTCCGCCACGCGCGCCGCGATCGTTTTGCCCACGCCCGGTAACCCCTGTAGCTCGCCCGAGGCGATCAATTGCGTCGCCGGCGCCGCATTTTCGAGCGTCTCCGCGGCGCGCTCGTACGCCATGAACTTGAAGAACGGCTCGCCCGCAAACTCCATGAGGGCGCGGATTTCTTTAAGGGTCTTGGCGATTTCGGCGTTGGAGGGCGGGGGGCTCACAAGAGGACGACCATTCGTCGAATCCGTACGAACGTCCCATGCTCCGGGTCGAGCGCCTACATCCCGAGATTTTCAACCTGCCCGTCGAAAAGATGCGGGCGGGCTATTATTCCGATACCTACTTCAACCGGACGCGCGACATCCTCGAGCGCGACGGCCGCCATCAGCGCGTCCGGCTGCAAGTGTTCCAACGCAGCCGCGCGGTTTTGTGCGGCATCGACGAAGCGATCGCCATCCTGGCGTTATGCAGCGGCTCGTACGAGCCGGGCGGCGCCTGGCGAGACGCCTGGTCCGAACTGACCGTGCGCGCCTTACACGACGGCGACGAGATCTCGCCGTTCGAAACGATCATGACGATCGAAGGCGATTACCACTTATTCGCGCATCTCGAAACGCCGTATCTCGGCGTCCTCTCGCGCCGTACGCGCATCGCCACGAACGCGCGCGAAATCGTCTCGGCAGCCAACGGAAAAGAAGTGTTGTTTTTTCCGGCCCGCTTCGACCATCACCAAATGCAGACGGGCGACGGATATGCAGCCTACATCTCGGGTGCCCTCGGCGTGTCGACGGACGCGAACGCCGAGTGGTGGGGTTCGCGCGGCATGGGCACCGTACCGCACGCCTTGATCGCCGCCTATGGCGGCGATACGGTGCTGGCAACGCAAAAATTCGCGCAGTTTATCGATCCTTCGGTCAACGTGATCTCGCTCGTCGATTTCGATAACGACTGCGTCAACACGAGCGTGGCGGTCGCGCGCGCCCTCGGCGGCAGATTATGGGGCGTGCGCCTCGATACGTCCAACACGCTGGTAGACACCTCGCTATGGTCGCAGATGGGCACTTTTACGCCGACGGGGGTCGTACCGCAGCTGGTCCGCAACGTGCGCGAAGCGCTCGACGCGCAAGGGTTCGGCAACGTGAAGATCGTCGCGAGCGGCGGCTTCGACGCGAACAAGATCGCGCATTTCGAAGAAGAAAGCGTTCCGGTCGACGCCTACGCGGTCGGCAGCGCGTTTTTCGAAGGCACCGGCCGCTTCGATTTCACGGCCGACATCGTCGCCATCGAAGCGAACGGCGCGTGGCGTGAATGCCACAAGATCGGCCGCCCGGAACGCCCGAGTACGCGTCTTTCGCGCGTCCACGTGCCGTGAATCCCGTCTTGCGCGCCGTCGATGCCGCGTTCGCGCGCGACGGCACGCAATTCGTCGCGCCGTTCACGCTCACCGTGGCCTCGGCCGAAACCTGCGAGCTGCCGCAGCCGAACGCGCGCGCCGCATCGATTGCCGCCCGCATGTGCGCCGCGATCGTCAAACCGACGGGCGGAACGATCTTCGTCGGCGAGTACGAGACGCGCTTGCAGCCGCCGCAGGCCAAACGCCAGGTCGGCTTTGTGGACGCCGACGGATTCGTGGGCGACGCGCACGCGTTCAAGTGCGATGTCGCTTTCCGCGCCGAAGTGTGGGACGTCGAGTACGCGGCGGCTCGCGCGCGCGCCGAGCGCGTTCTCGAAGAGCTCGGCGAGGGCGGCGCCTATGCGCGCGCCGTCGCGCTCGCACTCGTCGCCGACGTCGCGCTCATCGTTCTGGATCGGCCGCCGGCCGCGATTTTACTTCGCGTGCGCGACATCGCGCCCGGGGCGGCAATCGTTTTCTCGAGCGAGCCCGTGGTCTTTGCGCCCGAGCGCGCGCTCTCGGGCGCCGCGCCGTGAGCGAATTTCGCGCGACGCTCGCGATCGTGCGACGGCATTTCGACCGCCGCTTCGCGCTCGACTGGGCGATTCAAGCTGCGATCGTGGGCGTGCTCGCGTACCTCTTTTCGCCGGTGTTTCCGCAAGCGGTGTTCGCAATCGCGATCACGAGCTGCCTTGCGGCCGTAAGCGCGGGCGAACGCGGCCAAGCGGCATCGCTTCGGCGCTTAACGTTTTTCGCGATGCCGTTGTACGGCAGGCAACTGGCGCGCGCGCACGCGGTCGCGCCGGCCGCACTCGCGTTGACCGTACCGCTCGGCTACGCCGCCGGTGCCGCGCTGCGCGGGCGCGCTCTACCGTACGATGTCTTTTTTTCCATCGTCCTCGGGGCGCTCGTCGCGACGCTCGTTTCACTGAGCTCGACGTTTCGCGATGGTCTGCGGGCGTGGCTCTACGTCGTGCTCGCCGCCGTCGTCGGCACGGCGATCGGCGTCATCCCGCAGCGGCTCGGCACGCCGCACGTTTTCCTCATCGCGCTCGCCATCTCGCTCGTCGCCGGTTTCTTCGCGCTGCGCGCGTTCGGCGAGACGCTCGCGCGCTACGACCCGATCTAGCGACCGCTCGCGGACACGGGGTTTTAGCGCCGGGCGGTGGTAGTGAGCGCGCATGTCGTCTATCGAAATCGTTCGCCTCACCGCGCTAACCACGGGCGGCGGTTGAGCGAGTAAAGTCGGCTCGGCCGACCTCGCGCAGGTTCTGCGCGGTCTGCGAGCGGTTCCCGACGAGCGCGTGCTGGTCGACTTCGGCACGGCCGACGATGCCGGCGTCTACAAACTCAGCGACGACGTCGCGCTCGTGCAAACGGTGGATTTCTTTACGCCGGTCGTCGACGATCCGTTCGATTTCGGCCGTATCGCCGCTGCGAACGCACTGTCCGACGTGTACGCTATGGGCGGGAAACCGCTGACGGCGCTCAACATCGCGGCCTTCCCTTTCGAGAAGTACGGCGCGCCGATGCTAGCGCGCATCCTCGCCGGTGGAGCGGAAATCGCGCGCGGGGCCGGCGTTGCTATACTCGGCGGCCACACGAGTGAAGACGACGCGCCGAAATACGGCATGGCCGTCACCGGCGTCGTACATCCGCGTGCCGTCATAACGAACGCCGGGGCGCGGCCCGGCGACGTGCTCGTGCTCACGAAGCCGCTCGGCACGGGCGTGCTAGCGTCCGCGCTCAAGAAAGACGCCATCGACGCGGCGCAGATCGCACCCGCGGTCCGCTGGATGACGACGCTGAACGCGGCGGCATGCGCGGCGATGGTCGCAGCGCACGCGCACGCGGCGACGGACGTGACCGGCTTCGGTCTCTTAGGCCACGCGAACGAGATGGCGCGCGCGAGCGGCGTCGCGCTGCGCATCGAGGCGTCGCAGGTGCCGCGCTACGAACTCGCGTTGCAACTGCTCGCGAGCGGTCTTTCGCCCGCAGGTTCGCGCGTCAACGCCGCGCACCACGCCGGCTTCACGACATTCTCGCGCGAGGTGCCCGAGCACGTGCGTATGCTGCTGAGCGACGCTCAAACCAGTGGCGGCCTCCTGATCGCCGTCTCACCGGAAGATCTCAACACGCTGCTGACGCACCTGCGCGAACCACACGCGCTCGGTGCCGTCATCGGAACGGTCGGCGCAGGCTCCGGCATCGCCGTAACGCTTTAAGAACGCGCACGACGTCTTGCCGTATGTTATACCGGTTGCGTGATTGCGGAGGACAACTTTTCGAGCATCGCGCGATTGAACATCACCATGTCGCCGAGGCCGCGCGTCGTAATCCAATGCGCGTCTTGAACCGTCGGTTGATCGCGGAACAAGCCGCCCGCGTTGCGGATGTCGTCGGAGATCGACGGCGAGCCCGTCATCGTGCGACCGCGCGACACCTGCGCCGAAATCAACACGTGCGAGCCGTGCCCGATCGCGAACATCGGTTTTTTCGCCGTGTCGAACTCTTTGACGAAGCGCTGGACTTCGCGATTGGCACGCAGGCGGTCCGGCGAGAAGCCTCCGGGTATCAACAGCGCGTCGAAATCTTCGGCCGTGCAATCGGCAACGACTTCTTCGGCCTTCGCGGGCGTGCCCTCGTCGAGGCCGCGCTTGCTGCGGATGCGCGCTTTGGCCTTATCGTCGATGCCGACGATCGTGACGATAGCGCCCGCTTCTTCGAGAACGCGGCGGGGTTCCGCGAGCTCCGCCTCTTCGAATCCGTCGCCGATGAGCGCGGCAATACGCTTTCCTTCAATACCTGACTGCATGGGTTCGTGGTTCACGCTCGCTCGGCGTGGCGCCTACCGCACCGGATCGAAGGCGGGGATCCCGCGCGGCAAAGGGCGTCTCGCAGCCGAAAATGCCGTTGCGTACTGACAATTCGTTTGCGGCCGAACCGGCGTCGTGGCCTTGATCTGCGAGTAATACAAACCGGCTAGATTCGCATACCCGGCGTCATTGGGATGAAAGCCGTCCGTGAAGTAGTTGGCCGGGTCGTAAGAACGCGCATCGCACAGGAGATCGACCGTCGGAACCCCAGCGGCCGCTTCGGCAGCGTAAACGTTGGTATCGATGCCGACCGAAACGGCTTGGAGGAGAGGCTTCGCGGGCGCGACGGCAGGCGCTTGTGCGAACGGAATTCCCGCGAAGTTCGGAAGATTTGCGACGACGATCTTGGCGCCCGGCGCTTTTGCGGCGATTCCGGTCCGCAGCCGGTCGAAGTCGGCACCGAACGCCGCGATCTCCGTTGCGATGAAGTTCGCAATGACGGTCTGCGTCGCGCCGCCCGCCGTCATGCACAACGCGGCGTTCACGATGGCGTTCGTGTCGTTGCCGCCCGCGAAGATCGTCACGAGCGTTTCGTTGCCCTTGACGTTCGGCAGCTCGTTCGTGATGAAATCGCCGGGGTTATCCGTCGGAGGGCGCGGCAAGCAGGACGTGCCCGGCGACGCCGGGTCGAAACTCGTGTACTGGTTGCGCAGCGCCAAGATATCGGGCCCGATGACGGCGCCGGAGATACCGAGATCGTTCAGCGTGACGACCGCGCCGCCGTTGCCGAGTAAACGCGCGAGATCGGGTACGTAGCCGGTCCCTCCAGGGCACGCCGGCAACGCCACGGCAACCGGATTCTGCGCCGTGTTGCAGGTGACGGACGCGCCATAGCCTGCCGCGTCGCTCGCACCGATTGCCGTATAGGCTACGGCCTTAGCAACGGGCTGCGGTGGCAGCGTCACCCCGTTCCCGCCGCCGCAACCGTAGAGCCCCGCACTCGCGACGAGTGCGCCGACGAAATTGCGCCGTGCCATCGATGCGGTCATAATGTTCCTCCAGTGTTTTGCACGGCGGCCCGCAAGAGATACGTCAGCTCGACTTCGAGCTTACCGAGATCGTCGAGCACGCCGTCGGCGAGCAACGCCTTTAACGTCGGATTCCGCGTCAGCATATCGCGTTCCGGCACAGCGTGACGTGGATTGATTTCGCGCATGTAGATGCGCGCGTCGTGACGCAGTTGGCCGGGCGGAACGAAGTACAGCGGGTCGAGGCCGAGCGCGTACACTTCGAGCGACAGCAAATTCGTCTTCTGCATGAACTCGATCGCACGCAGCCGCAACGCGTGCGCGAAGCGCGCGAGCACGGCGGGCGTGACGCGCTCGGCGCCTGCATAGACGCGTTCCACGTACGCTCGCTCGCAGCCGACCCCGAGCGCGAACCCGGCGGCATCGAGATCGCGCGCCGCCGCAAGCTCCGCGAGCGCCGTGCCGAATGCGGCGCCGCCCGCTAGGCCCGTGCCGCCATCCCAGGCGGCGCTTTCGTTCGTGGTCAAGAAATCTGCTTACGATAGGAATAGTACGACATCGACGCGGACCAGCTTCGCCCATGGCGAACCCAACGCCCGCGGCGAGCGCGACGGAGACGCGCAAGTCGCGGCACCTCGACATCTGTCTCGAAGACGACGTCGCCTCGGGCCTGGATGCGGGATTCGGGAACGTCAGGTTGCGCCATGAAGCGTTGCCGGAATGTGCCTTGGCGGATGTCGAAACCGCCGTCTCGTTTTTCGGACGCCGCCTCAAGGCGCCGCTGTTGATTTCTTCGATGACGGGCGGAAACGAACGCTCGCGCACCATCAACGCGAACCTTGCGCTCGCGGCCGAGCGCGCGGGCGTGGCTCTCGGACTCGGCAGCCAACGCGCCGCGCTTGAAAATCCGGCGACGCTAAGTTCGTACCGCATTCGGAAACACGCGCCGAACGTGCTGTTGTTCGCAAATATCGGCGCCGTGCAATTCAACTACGGCGTTACGCTCGACGACGCGCGCCGAATCGTCGAAAGCGTCTCGGCGGACGGCCTCATCCTACACTTTAATCCACTTCAAGAAGCGCTGCAGCTGGGCGGCGACACCGATTTCACGGGGCTGCTTCCGCGCATCGAGCGCCTCTGCCACACGCTCGATGCGCCCGTCATCGCAAAGAGCGTAGGCTCGGGCATTTCCGTACGGACGGCAGCGCGCTTGCTCGACGCGGGGGTCGCCGCGATCGACGTCGCGGGCGCGGGCGGCACCTCGTGGGCACGCGTCGAAGGGCGCCGCTCGGACGACCGAGAGCGGGAGACACTGGCCGAGACGTTCGGCGCGTGGGGCTATCCGACGGCCGAGGCAACGGCCGCCTTGCGCGCGGCTTTTCCCCAAGCGACGATCGTCGCGAGCGGCGGTATCCGCAGCGGCGTCGACGTCGCTAAAGCGCTCGCTCTGGGCGCAAACCTTGCGGGCGCTGCGCTGCCGTTTCTGCAGGCGGCCACCCGCTCGGCCGAAGCCGTCGAAACGAAGCTGGAAACGATGGTGAGCGGGCTGCGGATCGCGCTGTTTGCGAGCGGATGCCGCCGCCCGGCCGACCTGCCGAGCGCCCTTTACGAACGCGGTTCGGAAGCGACCGACAACGTGCCGTCCTCGACGCGAACGTCGAACGCGTCAACGGACGTGTAGCCGCCCATCGTCATGTCGCCGGTCGTTACGTCGAAGCACCACGCGTGCCACGGACAGGTGACGATCGTCTCGTCGATCCAGCCTTCGGCGAGCGGCCCGCCTTGATGCGGGCACGAATTTTCAATGGCGTAGAACCGGCCGGCGACGTTGAACACGGCGATGTCCCGGCCGCCGACGGCGTACGCTCGAGCCTGGCCCGCCGGAATATCTTCTACGCGGGCGACCACTACGAAGGGCATAGCAGCCCTAGCCGTTCGCCGCAGCGAAGGGCGGACTCATGCTCTCAGACTATCGATTTTGGCTCGAATCCGAACTCAAACTACTCGGCAACGCCAGTCATCACGCTTACTCGTTTGGGCAAGCCAACATGGCGAAAAGAGCCATCGAACGGCTAGACGAGGAGCTAGCGAACCGGTTGGTCTTGACCCTCGAGCGCCGGCAGGTCGATGAAGCGCTCACGGCGCTCGAAATGCTCGCGGAGCGGGAGTCCACCTTGCCGCCGCCGCTCGCGTCGTTGCGCGAGAATCTGAAAGCGGCGCTCGCCGCCGCGACCGAGTAACGCATTGCGCGGCTCGCCTCACTTTGCTATGCTTCGCCGGTCGCCGTGCCCGGAGCCCTCGATGAAGAGCGCGTCTGGAGCCGATGCGAGACTTTCCTGATCGAGGAGCAACCCCTTACCGTCATGCCGCTTACCAAAGAACACAAGCACGAGCTTTCCGAAAAATACGGGCGCGGGCCGAACGACACGGGGTCGGCCGACGTGCAAGTCGCCGTCTTGACGGCGTCGATCAATCAATTGACCGAACATCTACGCGTGCACAAGAAGGACCATCATAGCCGCCGCGGGCTGCTCATGCAGGTCGGACAACGCCGCCGATTGCTCGGCTACTTGCAAAAGGTCGACTTGGAGCGGTACCGCAAACTGATCGCGGACCTCGGACTTCGCCGCTAGCGGCCGCCGCGCGCCGCGGTGACTGACGAAGAACTCGGACGGCTGCGAGCCGGGTGTGCGCAGGCGCTGACCGGTCACAAAACGGTCTCCGTCAAGCGCGCGCTGTCCGACCTCGCCGCCGCGACGCCCGAAACGATCGACTTCGATCGTTACGGCCGGGGAGATTGGCTCGGCGAATTCGAAGCTCGAGTCGCGCGCGAACTCGGCAAGGAAGCGGGGGTCTTCTTGCCTTCGGGCACGCTCGCGCAAGTGGTCGCGCTACGCATCTGGTGCGATGCGGCGCACGTGCGCACCATCGCATTTCATCCGACGTCGCATTTGGAAATACACGAATCGCGCGCGTATGCGATGCTGCACGATTTGCGCGCGCTGCCGATCGGTTCTCCGCAACAGTTGATGACACCCGAGGACGTGCGCGCCATCGCAGAGCCGCTCGGCGCGTTCCTCGTCGAGCTGCCGCAACGCGAGATCGGCGCACGACTACCGGCTTGGGAGCAACTCGGCGAGATCTGCAGCATCGCGCGAGCGACCGGCGCGCGCCTGCATCTGGACGGCGCTCGCTTATGGGAAGCGGCGCCGTTCTACGGTCGTTCGCACGCCGATATCGCGGCGCTCTTCGACAGCGTGTACGTGTCGTTCTATAAAGGTCTCGGCGCGCTCGCGGGAGCGATGCTCGCGGGTCCTACACCGTTTATCGAACAGGCGCGGGTTTGGCAGCACCGCCACGGAGGACGGCTCGTAACGATCGCTCCGCTCGCGTTATCGGCCCGCTACGCGTTCGAACAAAACCTCTCAAAGATGCGGTCATATCGCGAGCGCGCGCTCGAGGTAGCAGTTGCACTCGGCGCGCTGGACGGCGTCGACGTCGTGCCGGAGCCGCCGCATACAAACACGTTTCACATTTTTCTGCGTGGGGCCAAAGACCGGCTCGAAGACGGCGCGCACGCCTTCGCGCGAGAACACCGAACGTTCGCGTTCGGGCGGCTCGCGCCGACCGCGCAGCCGCTCGTTGCGAAGTGGGAATTCGTCGTCGGCGAGGCGACGCTCGAGCTCGCGACCGAGGCGATCGCGGCCGCAGTACGCGCCATCGTCGACGGCGCCGCAGCCCGCTAACGCGCGCAGGAGAGGCCGCCCGGCGCGGTTTGCAGAACTTCGGCACGTTAACTAATGAGTAAGAACACAAGAATTAAGGAGTAACTGTGCCAGATACCGTCTCTCTCGAGATCGGCGGCCGAACGCTCGTCATCGAGACCGGCGAATTGGCGAAGCAAGCCAACGGCCTGTC
>JALYUE010000084.1 GCA_030853925.1 Vulcanimicrobiota bacterium
TATACACAGCGCTTCTTGAAGGCCTTCCTGTGACGCAGGGAGCGCCGCAAGCATGATTCGAGTCGGCACGAGCGGCTGGGTGTACGGCGGTTGGCGCGAGCGGTTCTATCCGAGAGGCGTCGCGCAGAGCCGCTGGCTGGAATACTATGCCGCTCGCTTCGCGACCGTCGAGCTCAACGCGACGACGTACCGGCAGCCCATGCAAGCCCAAGTCGAGCGCTGGTGCGCGAGCGTCCCGCCCGACTTCGTCTACACGGTGAAGCTCAGCCGGCTCATCACGCATCGTAAATCGCTGCCCGCGCGCGTCGACACGTTCATCGCAAACTACATGGAGCGCATCGCATATTTCTCGGCGGGCCGCATCGCGCAATTGCTCGTTCAGTTTCCGCCTACGCTCGAACGCGACGACGCGCACCTCACGGCTTTCCTCGACAAGCTGCCGGCGCATCACCGGTACGTCGTCGAGTTCCGACACGCGTCGTGGCTCGTACCGGAGGTTGAGAACCTGCTCGCCGAGCGCAACATCGCGCTCTGCCTCCACGACTACCCGGGATTTCGCATGCGTGACGCAATCACGTCGCGCGACATGGCATACGTGCGGCTGCACGGGTATGCGGGGCTCTATCACGGCTCGTATCCGCGGCGCACGTTGCTGCGCTGGGCGCGGCGTCTTCGCGAACTCGAACGGGCGACGGGCAACGTGTTCGTCTATTTCAATAATGATGTGGAAGCGGCCGCACCGCACGACGCCGCCGCCCTGCAGACGATACTGGGATGACGGCGCTCGCTTCGGCAGGTAGGCGCGGCGGCTCGCGCAACATGCCGTCGCTATGTTCGCACGAGTCATTCGAAACGTTGCTGCGGCGTTGCCCGCCGCCGCGGTCTTCGCGTTGCCTGCCGCGGCCGACGTGCCGCTGACGTATCCGGCCGCTCCGCGCGGCGCCGTGACCGACACGTACTTCGGGACGACCGTCGCGGACCCATACCGTTGGATGGAAGACGTCGATGCGCCGGCGACCGTCGCGTGGGTTGCGGCCGAAGGTACATTGACGCGTTCGTATCTCGACGCGATCCCAGAGCGCCCGGCAATCGCCGCGGCGTACCGGCATATCCTCAATTATGAGAAACTAACGGCGCCCTTCCGCGAAGGTTCGCGCTACTTCTTCTTTCGCAACAGCGGACTGCAAAATCAAAACGTCTTGTACGTACGCGACGGCGAGACGGGCGAACCGCGCGTCTTTCTCGATCCGAACGCGCTCGCGGCCGACGGCACCGTGGCGCTCGCGAGCACGGCGTTCACGCGCGACGGATCGCTGATGGCGTACTCCACGCAAACCTCCGGCGCCGATTGGCAGACGTGGAGAGTTAAAGACGTCGCGACGGGCCACGACCGCGACGACGTCATCCGCTGGAGCAAGTTTTCGAACGCGACATGGGACGGCAACGGCGGCTTCTATTATTCCGGTTACGACGCGCCCAAAGACGCGAACGCCGACTTGAGCGCGCTCGGCGTGCAGAAACTGTGGTATCACCGGCTCGGCACGCCGCAGGCGGCGGATCGGCTCGTCTACGCGTCGACGGCGCACCTCGACGAATTCGTCGGAAGCGACGCGACGCAAGACGAGCGCTACGTCTTCATCATGAAATCGAAAGGAGACGGGAACAGCTTGTCGTGGAAACGACGCGGGCAGCCGGATTCGGCGTTTGCCGAGATGTTCGCACTCGATACCAACGTCTCATATAACGTCGTCGGCAACGACGGCGATCGGCTGTACGTTCAGACTAACGCGGCCGCAGAGCGCGGCCGGCTCGCGTACGTCGACGTCACGGACCCGAGCCGCACGCTGCACGACATCGTGCCGCAAACGCAGGATAAGCTCGACGCCGTCTCGCTGATCGGCAACCGCTTTTACCTTGCGTATTTGCACGACGCGCACTCGATCGTGAAGATCGTCGATCTCGCCGGTACGCCGCACGGATCGATCGAGCTGCCGGGCATCGGCAGCGGGGGCCTTCCCGTAGCCAAACGTGAGGACCGCATCGCGTATTTCGATTTCATGTCGTATACTTATCCGCCGACCATCTATCGTTACGATACGCACACCGGGGCAAGCACCGTGACTGTCAAACCGCACGTCGCCTTCGATCCCGCGCCCTACACGACCGAGCAGATCTTCGCGACCTCGAAGGACGGCGTGAAAGTACCGATGTTTTTGACGCATCGCAAAGGCATGAAGCTCGACGGAACGACGCCGGCGTTGATGTACGGCTACGGCGGCTTCGATATCTCGGCGACGCCGTTTTACGCTTCGAGCGTCGCGCTGTGGCTGGAGATGGGCGGCGTGTACGCGCACGTCGTCTTGCGCGGCGGTGGAGAGTACGGCGACGCCTGGCACGATGCGGGGCGGCTTGCAAACAAGCAGCACGTGTTCGACGACTACATCGCCGCTGCTCAAGAACTGATCGACCGCAAGTTCACGTCGTCACCGAAGCTCGCAATTTCGGGCGCCTCGAACGGTGGGTTGCTCGTCGGCGCGGTTCTCGTGCAGCGACCGGACTTGTTCGGCGCCGCGTTGCCTGAGGTGGGAGTGCTCGATATGCTTCGTTATCAACAATTTACGGTCGGTAAGGCATGGGTGCCCGAGTACGGCAGCAGCACCGCTTCGGAGGAGCAATTCAAAACGCTGTTCGCCTACTCGCCGTACCACAACGCGCACGGCGGAATCAAGTATCCGCCGACGATGATCTCGACCGCCGATCACGACGACCGCGTCTTTCCGGCGCATTCGTTCAAGTTCGCGGCGGCGCTGCAGCACGCGCAGGCCGGCGACGCACCGATTCTCCTGCGGGTGGAATCGAAGTCGGGGCACGGCGGCGGCCGTCCGACGGAAAAAATCATCGACGAGACGGCGGATCGGTACGCGTTTCTCGTCAAAAATCTGGGATTCACTCCGGCGCTGCCTTAGGCGCGTGCGGCAACCGTTGCCGGGGTGCGGCCGACGCGGCCGATGCGGCCGGAAGCGTCCGCGACCGGTGCGAAGGGTCGCAGCATGGCGAGCAACGAGGAAGTAACGAGAGTGGCGGCCGGCCTTATGCGTGGTTGGGTCGAGCGGACTGTGGTTGAAATGCCGACGAACGCGGTGCCGGGGTTTGCGAAAAGCGACGCGCAGGCCGTCGCGGAGCGATTGCGCGAGCTGCGCATCGCAGCGGGAGACGTGCCGGCGGGTTACAAGGTCGGCTTCACCAACGCGCGCGTCCGCGAGCAATTCGGCGCCGATGGGCTGCTCGCGGCGACGGTGTACAAGCAAACGATTCTCTCCGAGCGTGCGGTCGTCGCCGCATCGTATCTGGGGCCGCGGCTCGAGCCGGAGGTCGTACTCGGCGTCGAAGGCGGCGAGGTCGCTTGGGCGGCGTTGGCGTTTGAAATCGTACAGAGCCACGCAAGCGATTGGAAATTCGGCTGGATCGACGCCATTGCCGATTTCGGCTTGCACGCGGCGCTCATCGTCGGCGAACGCCGTGCACTCGGGAAGGGCGAGGCTGCGGGCTTCGCCGGGTTGCGCGTGCGGTTATTGCAAGACGCGGAAGTGGTGGAACGCGGCGGAGGATCGGACATCGACGGCGGGCCGCTCGCATCCGTCGTGTGGCTACGCGAAGACCTCGCCCGCTGCGGCCGCAGCTTAGGCGACGGCGAACTCGTTTCGACCGGGTCGCTGACGCGCGTCCCTGCGATCGTTCCCGGTGAGCGATGGACTGTCGAAGCGGAAGACGGCGCGCTTGCCGCCTTGTCGATCGAGGTAGTCTGACGGTGCGGCGCACATGCGGTTCCTGTGGATAGCGGTACGTCGCAGCATCGAATGGCGAGCGCATCGCTCGACGTCCGCGTCGACGCGGCGGGCGCGCAGCTTAGTTCGCTTCGCCACCGCGCGTACGGCGAATTGTTGTGGGGCGCGGAGCCGATCTGGCCGCAGCACGCGCCGAACCTGTTTCCGATCGTCGGACAACTTGCGGACGACACGCTGCTGCATCGGGGCGAACGATATCCGATGGGGCGGCATGGCTTCGCGCGCAAACGAGAGTTTCGTTGGATCGAACGCAAGGCGGACGCGTGCGCGTTAGCGCTCGAAGACGACGCGGATACGCGAAAGCAGTACCCCTTTGCGTTCAGGTTCGAGATTCGTTACGCCGTTACGGCCGAGGCACTCGACGTCACGTATTCGGTCTTCAACACGGGCCGCGAAACGCTGCCGGCGTCGGTTGGGGCGCATCCCGCCTTTCGCTGGCCGCTCGTCGAAGGGAACGCCAAGGAGCGATATACGCTCGACTTTTCGCAACCCGAACCAGGGCCCGTCCGGCGCTTACAAAGCGGATTGCTCGAAGCTCGTGAATATGCGAGTCCGATTCAGGGACGCAGCCTGCATTTGAGCGACTCGCTTTTCGAGGCGGACGCGTTGATCTGGCTCGATCCGGTTAGCACATCGGTACGCTATGCCGCGAGCGACGCGACGCCGGGTGCTCCAGCGATCGAAGTGAGCTGGCAAGGATTTCGCGACCTCGGCGTGTGGTCGAAACCCGGTGCGGCATTTTTGTGCATCGAGCCATGGTACGGATATGCGAGCCCGATCGACTTCACGGGCGACTTCGACACGAAGCCGGGACTGCTGCACATCCCGCCGGGACAAAGCGACACGCTGGGGATCCGCGTCTCCGTAAAATAGTTGACAACCTCGGCGCTGCGAATCGTCTCGATTTCGAGCGTTCGTGTGCGGCGTCCGCATCGTTCCTTCACGGTTTACAAAT
>JALYUE010000090.1 GCA_030853925.1 Vulcanimicrobiota bacterium
GCTGGAGGCGCTGCCGGGCGACGTGGTAGTGGTCGCGGGCAAGGGTCACGAGACGTATCAGATCGTCGGGCAAACGGCGTTGCCGTTCGACGATCGCGACGAGGTTCGCGCGGCGTTGGCGGCCCGGGAAGCGGGGCCGGCGCGGTGACGATCCCGACGCAGGCCGCGCTCGCAGCGGCCGCCGGTGAGGTGCGGGCAGCGGCCGGCCTCCCGGCGCGGCTGCGCTTTTCGACCGATACGCGGACGCTCGCTCCGGGCGACGTATTCGTCGCGTTGCGCGGCGCGCGCTTCGACGGACATGCGTACGTGCGCGAAGCGCTGGCGGCCGGCGCCGCGTGCGTCGTGGTGGACGACGGGAGCGTCGTGCCGGACGATGCGAGCGCCATCGTCGTTCCCGATACGCTCGCCGCGTATCTCGCCTTTGCGGGCGTCGCGCGCGCGCAATCGAGCGCGCGCGTGGTCGCGATCACCGGCAGCACGGGTAAAACCACGACGAAAGCATTGCTCGCGCAACTGCTCGAGCGCACCGCCCACGGTCGCGTGATCGCGACGCACGCCAACGAAAACAATGCCATCGGCGTCGCCAAATTGCTGCTTGGAATGCCGCACGATGCGGCGTTCGTCGTCGTCGAATTCGGCGCGCGGCATTACGGCGAAATCGAACCGCTCGCGCGTGCCGCGTTGCCGGACGTTGCGGTGCTGACGAACATCGGCGACGCGCATCTCGAAATCATGGGGTCGCGCGAACGGCTCGCGCAAACGAAGTGGGGTATCTTCGCGACGGGCGCGCGCCGGGTGCTCGACGCGGGCGACCCCGTTAGCGTGCTTCGAGCCGCCGCAGAGCCGGCGTCTTCGCGCGGCGCTGCATCGACCCTCTGGTTTACCGTTCGCCAACACGCCGGTCCCGCACTCGGCAACGTCGCGGGCGCCGCGCTCGGCCTGTTCGGTCGCAAGCGCTTGGTCTACGTCGATGCGGAAAGTTCGCGCGAGTTCGCGGTCGACGTTCGCGTCGAAGGCGAGCATAATTTGCACAACGTCGCAGCGGCCGCCGCCGCCGCGATCGCGCTCGGCGTCGATGCGGCCGCAGTTGCCGCGGCGCTCGCCGACCTACACTTACCGGAAGGCCGTTACGAGCGGGTCGCGCTCGGCGACTTGCACGTCATCTACGACGCGTACAACGCCTCGATGAGCGGTTCGCTCGCGACGCTTGGCTCGTTTGCGCGAGAGCCCGCCGCGCGCCGCATCGCCGTGCTCGGCAGCATGGCCGAACTCGGCAGCGAAGCAGCCGATATGCACGCACGCGTCGGCGAAGCGGCCGCGCGCAGCGGCGTTGCGGCACTGCTCGTGGGCGGAGACTTTGCGCGGGATTTGGCGCGCGGCGCGCGCTCCGGCGGTTTACCGGACGAGCTCGTCGTGACGTTCGAGAACAACGCCGCGGCGACGCAGTGGCTGCGCGAGAACGTTCGCCCGGGCGACGTCGTGCTGCTCAAAGCTTCGCGTCGCTACAAGCTCGAAGAGGTCTTGGACGGTCTGCGGTCCGCTTATGCATGACGACGACGGGCTCGCACCCGCGACGATCGGTAAGTCCGCGCCGGATCGCAAACGGCCGCCGTTCGGCCATCGTTTCGTCGCGATTCCGGTGCGCACGCGACTCGTGCGCGGCGGCGACGACCTCGCCGCCGTGGTGGCGGCGGCCGTGCGCGGCATCGCGCGGCCGGGCGACGTCGTCGCCGTGTCGGAGACTGCCGTAGCGATCGCTCAAAACCGGATGATCGCGGCCGAAACCGTTCGGCCTAGTCCACTCGCGTACGCGCTCTCGCGGCGAGCAGGGGCGCTCGCGACGGTCAATCAACCGGAGTCGCTGCAGCTCGTCATCGACGACGTCGGTGCGCCGCGCGTCGTATTCGCGGCTCTAGCCCATGTCGTCGGACGCGTCATTCGGCGGCGCGGACTTTTCTACCGCGTTCTGGGCGAAGCGATCGCCGCCATCGACGGTTACACCGGAACGTTGCCACCCTTCGAGCGCACGATCGTGCTCGGACCGGAGAAGCCGCACGTCGTGGCGGGCGCCATCGCCGCGCGTTGCGGCGCGCACGCCGTCGTGGTCGATGCGAACGACCTCGGCGTTGCGAAGGTGCTCGGCGCTTCGCGCGCCGTCGACGCGGCTCGCGTCGCGCTCGCTTTGCGCGCGAATCCGCATGGCAACGGCGACGAGCAGACGCCGGTCGTCGTGCTCGCATGGCGTGGAGCCGGGCAGAACCCGCTCGTGCGGAGCGCTGCTTGAACGGTGCGCAGGGCCTACAGCTCGGACTGCTTTTTGCGCTCGTGCTCGGCGCGGCGCTCGCGCTCGGCGGCCCGCTCATCGCGTTCTTGCGACGGCTGTCGTTCGCCCAGCACGCGTACGAAGACGCGCCCAAGACTCACGCCGGGAAGACCGGCACGCCGACGATGGGCGGAGTGTTATTTGCGCTCGGTCCGCTCGCGGCGCTCGCGTGGCATCCCGATCGCACGACGCTCGCTTTGTGCTTTCTCGCGTTCGGTTGCGGCGCGATCGGCGCGTTCGACGATCTCTTGTCGATCCGCCGCGCGCGCAACCGCGGGCTACGCGCGCGCGACAAATTTTTGTTGACGCTGCTCGTGGGCGTCGCGTTTCTCGCGCTTGCGGGCGGCACGCTGCCGGCCCAGTTGCGAGACGTCGTGTTCGCGTTCGGAACGTCGGTCGTGCGCGTGCCGCACTGGTTGTGGTACGCGCTCGGATTGCTCGTGGTGCTCGCCACGACGCACGCCGTCAACCTGACCGACGGTCTCGACGGCCTAGCGGCCGGAACGATTCTTCCGCCGCTCGCAGTCTTCGCATGGTTCGCTTGGCGAGCGGGCTCGAGCGTCGTCTACACGGACGTCGCGGTCGCGGGCGCGGTCGTCGGCTTCTTGTTTTATAATAGGCATCCCGCGCGCGTGTTCATGGGCGACACGGGCGCGCTTGCGCTCGGGGGCGTGCTTGCGGGCAGCGCCGTGTTAACGGGTATGCATCTCTTACTTCCCTTAGTCGGCGGCGTGTTCGCGGCCGAAGCCCTATCGGTGATCGTGCAAGTCTCTTATTTCAAGCGCACGCGCAAACGAATTTTTCGCATGAGCCCGCTTCACCATCATTTCGAACTCGGTGGTTGGCCCGAAACCAAAGTGACCGCGCGCTTCTGGACGGCCTCGGCGCTGTTGTCGCTCGCCGGCGCGGCGCTCGCGCGATGACGCGCAGCGGAAATTTCGACGCGCACGAACGCGTGCTCGTCATCGGACTCGGGCGGAGCGGCCAAGCGAGTTGCAGCGTGCTGCGCGCGCGCGGCGCGAAGGTCTTTGCGACCGATGAAAAACCTCGCGAGGAGCTCGCCGCGACGATCGCGGAGCTCGAGAACGCGAGCGTGCGCTTCATCGACCCAGCCGTGCTCGACGGCATCCTCGGCGAACTGACCTCGTGCATACTTTCGCCCGGCGTGCCGCTCAACGGCGAACTCGTGCGCCGCGTGCAAGCCGCTCGCGTGCCGGTGTATTCGGAGATCGAAGTCGCGTACCGCATCAGTGCAGCGCCGATGGTCGCGATCACCGGCACGAAAGGTAAGACGACGACGACGGCGCTCGTCGGCGCGATGTTCGCGCGCGCCGGCAAGACTACGCACGTCGGCGGCAATATAGGCAACGCGCTCATCAACGAAACGTTTCGCGCGCGGCCCGAGGATTGGGTGATCGCCGAAGTATCGTCGTTTCAGCTCGAATCGATCCGTTCGTTCAAACCGCGCGTGTCCGCGATGCTCAACCTCTCGCCCGATCATCTCGACCGCTATCATTCGATGGACGAGTATGCCGAAGCGAAGTTCCGCATCTTCGCAAATCAAGGACCCGGCGACACCTTCGTCGGTAATCTCGACGATCCGATCGTAGGAGCGCTGGCTGAAGGTGACTCGGCCAAGCGCATTCGCACGCGTGCTTTATGGTATGGGTTCGCGCCTCGGCGCTCGACGGCGGTGTACGTTCGCGGCGACCGCATCACGTACGCGCCGCGCGCGGGCGATCCGCGGCCGGTCGACATCATGCCGCTCGGCGAAATAGCGTTGCTCGGGCGGCACAACGTGTCGAACGTTTTGGGCGCGCTTTCGATTGGGCTCGCAGCCGAGCTCGATCCCGAAGCGCTTCGCGCAGCGGTGCGGGATTTTCAAGCGCTGCCTCACCGCCTGCAGCACGTGGCCTTCCGCGACGGCGTTACGTACGTCGACGATTCGAAGTCGACGAATCCGGGTTCGGTCGTCGCGGCGCTCGAAACGTTCTCGCAGCCGATCGTACTCATCGCCGGGGGCAAGTCCAAGCGCACCGATTTTACCGCGATGGGCCGCGCGATCGAAAAGCACGCGCGCGCGGTCGTGTTGATCGGCGAGGCGGCGGACGAGATCGAAGGCGTGACGCAACTGCGCACGACGGCGCGCGCCGATTCCATGGACAATGCGGTCGCAATCGCCCGGCGCTTAGCGCACCCGGGCGACGTCGTCTTGCTTTCGCCGGGCTGCGCGTCGTTCGACATGTTCACTTCTGCTGAAGCGCGCGGCGACGCGTTCGCGCAAGCGGCGAGCGCTCTGGCAGGTGCACGTGGTTAAAAATCCGGTCGAACGTTCCCCCGCGGCTGCGCCCGACTTGATGCTCACGGGCGCCGTCGTTACGCTCGTCGCGATCGGGCTCATCATGATCTTCAGCGCATCGAGCGCGATCGCGGTGGCCTTGCACGACGACGGCACGTATTTCTTCAAGCGTCAACTGAGCTGGCTCGCGGTTGCCGCGCTGCCCGCCTTCGTCGTCTATCGCGTCGATTATCAGCGCTTGCGCAAACTCGCGCCGTTCGGCATTGCAGCGAGCATCGGGCTGCTGCTGCTCGTCCTCATACCGCACGTCGGCAAGCTCGCCGGCGGCGCCAGCCGCTGGCTCGCGCTCGGACCGGTTCAATTCGAACCTTCGGAGTTCGCAAAGCTCGCGCTCGTGTTGTACTTAGCCTCCGCGCTCGCGACCAAAGGCGAACGCATTAAATCGCTGACGAACGGCGTCTTTCCGTTGGCGTTCGTCGCGGGGTTGCTCGTTATGCTCGTCATCAAACAGCCCGACATGGGTACGGCGACGCTGCTGGCGTTTACGACCGGAACGATGTTGTTCGTCGCGGGCGCGCGCATTCCGCATTTGCTGGCGGTGGTCGCCGCGGTCGCGCCACCCGCGATTCTGCTCGTCCGGCACGATCCGTACAAATGGGCGCGCATCCTTGCGTTTCTCGACCCGTGGAAAGATCAGCAAGACAAGGGCTTCCATATCGTGCAGTCGCTGATGGCGCTCGGCAGCGGCGGCTGGTTCGGCGTTGGGCTGGGATTTTCGCGGCAGAAGTATTTTTGGCTGCCGGAGGCATGGACGGACTTCATTGCTTCGATCATCGGGGAGGAAGCCGGCCTCATCGGCATCATCGCGATCGTCGCGCTGTTCGTCTTAATTGCGTACCGTTCGATCCGCATCGCGCTTGGGACGCAGGACCGGTTCGGATTCTTTCTCGTCATCGGCTGCACGGCGGTCGTCGTCATTCAAGCGTTCGTGAATTTAGGCGTCGTCTCGGCCTCGTGGCCCGTTACGGGCGTGCCTCTGCCGTTCATTTCGTTCGGCGGTTCGTCGCTCGCGACGTCGCTCGTCGCGATCGCGCTCATCCTCAACGTCGGGCGTTCGCGCCGGCCTGCCGCCCCGGCGGCTTGAACCTCGTGCTCACCGGCGGCGGGACGGGCGGCCACATCTATCCGGCACTCGCGCTCGCGCACGCATTTGCCGGAGTTGCAGAGTTTGCGCCGCTCGACGTTCTTTTCGTCGGCACGCGGGATCGCATGGAAGCCACGATCGTACCCGAAGCGGGGCTGCCGATCCGGTTCGTACAGGCGGCGCCGCTGGCACGCTCGGTCTCCCCGGCGCTCCTGATCGGTCTGCTTCGAAATGCCGCCGGTATCGTGCAGTCCGCGCGAATCTTGCTACGCGCGCGGCCGGACGTCGTGATTGCGACGGGCGGATACGTCGCTTTTCCGGTGGTCGCGGCGTTGCGCGTCTTGCGCTTGTTGCGCCGGACGCGCGCGCGCGTCGCGGTGTTCGAGGCGAACGCCGCGGCCGGCTTGGCCAACCGCATTCTCGCGCCGATGGTAGATGAAGTGTGGCTTGCGATGGCGCCGGAGAAGCGGCCGTTGACCGCTCGCGAAACGCTCGTCGGCATGCCGGTGCGTGCTTCGATGCGGCGCTCCTTCGACGTGCTCGAAGCGCGCGGCGCGCTCGGCCTCGATGCGCTGGCTACGACGATCGTCGTCATGGGTGGGAGCCTCGGCGCCCGTTCGCTCAACGAGGCGGCAGCCGGCCTCGTCGAGGCGGGTTTGCCGCAAGGCTGGCAGCTACTCGTCGTCGCGGGCGCTCGCGATTATGAAGATCTGCGTCGCCGCCTCGCGAGCTATCCTCGCGTGACGGTGCGTTCGTATCTCAACGATCCGCGCGCGGCTTATGCCGCCGCGGATGTGCTGGTCGCGCGCGCGGGCGCGTCCACGCTCGGCGAACTTGCGGCGACGGCGACTCCGGCGCTGCTCGTGCCCTATCCGCACGCGACGGACGATCACCAAACGGCGAACGCACTCGCGTTTACTGCCGGCGGCGGCGCGCGGATGCTCGGCGATGCCGAACTCGGCGCCGCGCGGCTGCGCGCAGAACTCGAAGCGATGCTGGCCCCCGGCGTCTTGGGGGAGATGCGCGCCGCGGCGGGCCGAGGAGCGCAGCTCGATCCCGCCGCCGCCGTGACGGCGCGGGTGAAGCGCTGGTCCCGTGCGAACGTGGCGGACCCGTGAGAGGTGCGCCGAGCGTACCGCCGGGTGCCGGCGGCGTTCATTTCATCGGAATCAGCGGAATCGGCATGTCCGGTCTCGCGCGTATTTTGCTGCAGCGCGGCGTGCGCGTCAGCGGGTCGTCCGACCGCGCGACGCCGCTCACGCGGCAGCTGACGGCGGAGGGCGCGCTCGTGTCGATCGGCCACGATGCTGCGAATTTGGGACGCGCGCGCACCGTGGTCGTCAGCTCGGCGATCGGCGGCGACAATCCCGAGCTCGCGGCGGCGTGGGCGCGAAGACTCGACGTCGTGCATCGCGGCGCGCTGCTGGCCCGGCTGATGCGCGAGCGTCGCGGTATTGCGATCGCCGGCACTCACGGTAAAACGACGACGACGGCGATGGTCGCGCGCGTGCTCGAAGCGGGGGGCCTCGATCCGGCAGTCGTCGTCGGCGGCGAGCGCATGGACACGGGTTCGAATGCCCACGACGGTACCGGGGCCTGGTTTCTAAGCGAAGCCGACGAATCGGATTTCTCGTTCCTCGACCTGCAGCCCGAGATCGCAGTCGTCACCAACATCGAGAACGACCATATCGCCTCCGATGCGGGCTTACCGGGGCTGGTCGCAGCCTTCGAGCGATTCGCGGGAAGTTTGCCGCCGCAGGGTTTGGTGCTCGTGGGCGTCGACGAACCTCGCGCCGCATCGCTTGCGACCCGTCCGCGGTCGGCGCGAACGCGGACGTTCGGGTTCGCAGCTTCGGCGCTCGTGCGCGCCGTCCGAGCGACTTACGCCGGTTTCGGCTCGCGCTTCGACGTCGTCGTCGACGGTATTCCGGCGGGCGCGATCGAGCTGTGCGTCCCGGGAGCGATCAACGTCTGCGACGCCTTACCTGCCGTCGCGATCGGCCTCGAACTCGGAGTGTCTTTCGCTACGATTGCGGCCGCCCTCGCGGGCTTTCGCGGCGTGCGCCGGCGGTTCGAAATATTGGCCGAGACCGCCCGTTTGAGCGTGGTCGACGACTACGCGCACCATCCGACTGCCGTCGCCGCCACGATCGCCGCGGCGCGCGAAAATTTTCGCGGTCCGATCGTCGTCGCATTTCAACCGCATCGTTATACGCGCACGCAGTACCTCGCGGGCGAGTTTGCGCGCGCTTTGCGGGCCGCCGACCAGGTCGTTCTCACGGACATCTATGCGGCGTCGGAAACGCCGCTCGAGGGCGTCGACGCGACGACGATCGGGGCGCGTCTCCGCGCGCTTGGCGGCGAAGTCGCGTACGTACGCGGCGTCGAGGAGCTGCCGGCATATTTGCTCGCGCACGCGCCGCCCGGGGCCCTCGTCTTAGCGCTCGGCGCCGGTTCGATCACGGGCGCCGCCCACGATCTCGCCGATGCACTTACGAAGCTTGGCGAGCGCGACGTCGCGGCGCTCGGCATGCGCGCCGGATGACCGCGCTCGACCACCCGGCGCTGCTCAGCGTGCTGCGCGACGAAGACCGGACCGCGCTTGCCGAACTGCTTGGCTCGCGGGTGCGTTTCGGCGAACCCGTCGGACCGTACACGTCATGGAAGATCGGCGGCCCGGCCGACGCTATCGCGGACATCGCGAGCGAAGCGGAACTCGCGAGCGTCCTGCGGCTCGTCTTCAGGCGCAAAGTACCGTGGTTCGTGCTAGGCAGCGGTTCGAATCTGTTGGTCGGCGACGGCGGGATTCGCGGGATCGTCGTCCGGCTCTCGGGCGAATTCGGCCGCATCGCATGCGTGCGCGAGGTTGCCGGCGTCGTCATCACCGCAGGTGCCTCAGCTTCCGTGCCGCTGCTCGTCGCGCAAGGCGCATCGCTTGGGGCGGTCGACATCGGCTCGCTTGCGGGCATTCCGGGCAGCGTGGGCGGCGCGCTGCGAATGAACGCGGGCACCGACCGCGAGTTCGGCGATTTCGTCCGCGATGTGTGGGTGCAGACGCCCGCGAAACCCGCCGCGCATCGGGTCAGCCCGCAATACTTCTACCGGCATACGACGCTCGCGCGGGACGCGATCGTCGCGCGCGTCGCGCTCGCGTTCGAGGCGGGCGACCCTGGGCTCGTGCGCGCCGAAACGCAAGCTCGCCTCGTGCGCCGCAAGAAAACGCAGCCTTTGCAGTTCCCTAACGCCGGCTCGTGTTTCCGCAATCCGCCGGGCGACAAAGCCGGCCGTTTGATCGAAGCGGCCGGAGCGAAGGGCTGGCGCGAAGGCGGGGCGCAGGTTTCGCTGATGCATGCGAACTTCATCGTCAACGCGGGCGGCGCGACGGCTTCCGACGTCGCGACGCTGCTCGCGCGCGTGCGCCGAGTCGTCGTCGAGCGCTTCGGTACCGAACTCGAACTCGAAGTGCACTTCGTTGGGGTATTCGTGTGAATAAGGCGCGAGTCGCCGTCGTCATGGGCGGCCCGAGCAGCGAACGCGACGTATCGATCGCGAGCGGACAGGGCGTGCTGCGCGCGCTCGAACGTCTCGGATACGAAGCCCGCTCGCTCGATTTCGACGAGCGCTTCGTCGAGGCGCTACGGCAGCTGGCGCCGGACGTCGTCTTCAACGCGCTGCACGGGCCGGGCGGCGAAGACGGCACGATTCAAGGGATTCTCGACTGGCTGCGCGTTCCGTACACCGGCAGCGACCTGCGGTCGTGCGCGCTCGCGATGGATAAGCACTTAACCAAAAAGCTCTTGTCGGCCGAGGGTCTGCCGACGCCCGCTTGGGACACGTTCGATTTCGAAGGCGGTACGTTGCCGCTGCTGCCGGGCTCCCTCAACTTGCCGCTCGTCGTGAAACCGCGCAACGAAGGCTCGAGCGCGGGCGTAGCGCTCGTGCGCACGCATGAAGAATGGTCGCGCGCGATGCTCTCGACGTCCGCGCGCCGCTCGACGATCCTGGCAGAAGAGTACGTCGAGGGACGCGAGTTTTCGTGCGGCGTCTTATTCGAGCAGGCGTTACCGGTCGTCGAGATTTTTCCGGCCGGCGGCGAATTCTACGACTACGATGCGAAGTACGCCCCGGGCGGCAGCCGGCACGACGTACCGGCGCGCATCGACCACGACCTCTCGCATCGCCTGCAGATGCTCGCGCTTTCGACGCATCGGCTCGTGGGCTTGCGCGATTACTCGCGCACCGACTTCATCGTTACGGCCGGTGGCCGGCCCTATATATTGGAGATCAACGCCTTGCCGGGGCTGACGCCCACCAGCCTCTTCCCCGACGAATGCATCGCGATGGGCTTGCCCTACGATGCGCTCGTCGAGCGCCTGGTGCGAGCGGCGCTCGACCGCGGGCGTACCTTCGTCGAAGTCCCCTAAGCGCCTTACTCGTAACTCGGCGGATACTTCGGCGAACCGCTGCCGGCAACGCGCTCGACTTCTTCGCGATACGCGCCTTCGATTTCGCGCTTGAACGTGAGCAGCAAGTTCTTGACGCCGGCCGTCGAGATGCGCCGCCCTACCGCAGCGTCGAACGCCTTGCCGAGCGCGCCGCCGGGGGGCTCGTACTCGCCGTCGAGCGCCATCGCGCACGCTTCTTCGCCCTCGGCATGAAACGCGAGCGTGCCCGCAAAGGCAGGATACGGTCCGCCGCCCTTGGGTCGCCAGTCGACGGTCACGACGTTTCCGAGGGCGTGCTCGGGGAGTTCAGCGAGCGATACTTCGACGTCGTGTTCGAGTGCGACGTCCCCGAGCGGCAGGCGCATCGTGATCGCCGCGCTGCGAGTGGGCGCCGTGGTATGGCGAGCGAGATACGCTCGAACGTACGCAGGGGCCCGTTCGAAGGGGCACTCGACGGCGATCCGTTCGTGAATGTCGGTCATTCGTGTAATCTCCTCAAAACCGGGACGCTTGTAGCTTACGAGAAACCTGCGAAAAGCATGCGAACGGATCGAGCGCAAAGTCCGGCGCAACGCGCCTCCTCGTAGTATGGATGGAAACTGCACCTACGGTGGCGAAACGACGTACCCTATGTGTCAGGTTCTCGTCCGCCGGTCGCTCGTTTACGCCTCGGGCGCCTTAGGCGCCGCGATGCGGAAACGCTGACCCGATGCAGATCGAGCGCCGGGCGGCAATCGCGCGGGAGACCAAGGAAACGAAGATCGAGCTCGAGCTCGACCTAGACGGCGGTGCGGGCGCGATCGCGACGGACGTGAAATTTCTGGACCACATGCTCGAAGCGTTCGCGAAGCACTCGGGCTGCGGTCTTGTCCTGCGGGCGCAGGGCGACGGGTTGGATCACCATCATCTGGTTGAAGACGTCGGGATTGCGCTCGGCCAGGCGATCTATACGGCGCTCGGTCCCAAACTCGGCATCGCGCGCTTCGGTTCGATGGCCGTTCCACTCGACGACGCGCTGGTGCTCGCGAGCGTCGATCTGTCGGGCCGAGCCTGGTTGAATTTTACCGTCGAGTTCGGTGCTGAAAACCTCGGCGACTTGAAGACCGAAATGATTTCGCACTTCTTCCACAGCGTGAGCGAGCACGGCCGCTTCAATCTGCACCTCGTGCAGTTGGCCGGCCGCAACTCGCATCATCTGTGCGAAGCGACCTTCAAGGCGTTCGCGCGCGCCTTCGCGCAAGCCAAGACCCCGAGCGGCGATAGCGCCGTACCGTCGACGAAAGGTATTCTGGCGTAGTTATGTCCGACACTGCGAACAACGGTCACCCGCGCGCCGCGTATACGCTCAGCGACGAAGGCGGCAATGCGGTTTTGAAGTTGCCGCTTCTGCACGCGACGGTCGGCGCGCCGGCCGTCGACGTGCGCACTCTGCTCGACGACGCGAAGTTGACGACCTACGATCCCGGATTCTCGAGTACGGCGAGCTGCAGTTCCGCGATCACGTACGTGGACGGCGATAACGGCGTGTTGCTGTACCGCGGCTACTCGATCGATCAGCTCGTCGAACGCAGCTCGTTCCTCGAAGTTGCGTATCTGCTGCTGTTCGGCGAACTGCCGATCGGGACCGAGCTCGCGACCTTCGAACGGGACGTCACGCAGCACACGATGGTCCACGAGCAACTGGCAAGCTTTTACAGCGGCTTCCGCCGCGACGCGCACCCGATGGCGGTACTGCTCGGCGTGGTCGGCGCGCTCTCCGCGTTCTATCCGGATTCGATCGACGTGTTCGACCCGCGCCAACGTCTCATTTCGATCGAGCGGCTCATTGCGAAGATGCCGACGATCACAGCGATGGCCTACAAGTACACGCTCGGCCAGCCGTTCGTCTATCCGCGCAATTCGCTCGACTACTGTTCGAATTTCCTCAACATGATGTTCTCCGTTCCGGCCGAGGATTATCATCCCGATCCGTTGCTCGCCAAGGCGATCAACGCGCTGTTCATCGTGCAGGCCGATCACGAGCAGAACGCTTCCACGTCGACGGTGCGCACCGTCGGCTCGAGCCGCGCGAATCCGTTCGCATGTGTCGCGGCCGGCATTTCGTCGCTATGGGGTCCGATTCACGGCGGCGCGAACGAAGCGGTGTTGACGATGCTGCAGGAGATCGGCTCGACCGCCAACATTTCCGATGCGATCCGGCGCGCCAAAGACAAGCACGATCCGTTCCGGCTCATGGGTTTCGGTCATCGCGTCTACAAGAGCTACGATCCGCGCGCGACGGTGTTGCGCACGATTTACGCCCAGCTGCTCGAGTCCACGGGCGTCGGCAACGATCCGCTCTTCGAATTGGCCAAGGAACTCGAACGGATCGCGCTCGAGGACGATTATTTCGTCTCGCGCAAACTCTATCCGAACGTCGACTTCTATTCCGGATTGATTATGAAGGCGCTCGGTATTCCGATCAACATGTTTACCGCGCTGTTCGCGCTGTCGCGCACGGTCGGCTGGCTCGCGCATTGGAAAGAGATGATCGAGGATCCCGATCAGCGCATTACGCGGCCGCGCCAGCTCTACGTCGGGCCGGGCTTGCGGCAATACGTCGGTATCGGCGAACGGGCGAGCGACTCGCTGTCGCGCATGCCGGCGGGGCCCGCCATGCCGAGCGAACGGAGTATCGTCGGAAGCTAACCGTCCGGCGGGCGTCGAGCCCGACGGACCCGCCGAAGGCGGAACGAATTTGAACTTACCTTCGAGCCCTAGCAGCGCGGAGGCTCCCGCCGACGGCGGCATAGCGGTCGTCGATTACGGCGGCGGGAATCTCGGTTCGCTCGTGTCTGCGCTCGAACGGCGCGGCGCCGAGTTTTGCGTCACCGCCGATGCGGACGTCGTCGCGCGGGCGCAGGCGTCGATTCTGCCGGGCGACGGCGCGTTCGGTGCGACGATGGACGCGCTACGCGCGCGCGGCCTCGATCGAGCGATTCGCGCCGTTATCGAAGCGGGTCGTCCGTTTCTCGGCATCTGCGTCGGCATGCAGATCCTGTACGAGCGGAGCAACGAACACGGCGATTTTGAAGGTTTGGGAATATTTCCGGGCAGCGTCACGCGTTTCGTCGCGGCGCCGCGCGTGCCGCATATGGGCTGGAACGAACTGGAGATCGTGCGCGCTCATCCGTTCGTCGCGAATTTGCCGCCGCGAGCGTATGCGTATTTTCTGCATAGTTATCGAGCGCCGGTCGATGCGGCGACGGTTGCCGCCGCGACGCACGGCGAACGCTTCGCCGCGATCGAAGCGCGCGATAACGTGATGGCGACGCAATTCCATCCGGAGAAGAGTCAAGCGACGGGTGCCGTGCTGCTCGACAACTTCATCGCGATCTGCAATGCAGCGTAGCCTCGCGCTCGTGCCGGCGCTCGATCTGCGCGCGGGCCGCTGCGTGCGCCTGCTGTACGGCGATCCGGCGCAGGAAACGCGTTATGATGCGGACCCCGTTGCGCGGGCGCGCGCGTTCGTTGCGGCGGGCGCCCGGCGGCTGCACGTCGTCGACCTCGACGGCGCGTTCGGTACCGGTGAAAATCTCGACGCGCTGCGCGCGATCTGCGCTGCGGTCGATGCCCCGGTGCAGACCGGCGGCGGTATCCGCAGTGAAGCAGACGTGCGCGCGCGCTTCCATGCGGGCGCAGCTTTCGTCGTTATCGGAACCCTGCTGGCCGAGGCGCCCGACGTCGCGCGGTGGCTGTTCGATGCGTTCGGCGAGCGAGTCATCGCCGGCATCGACGCGCGCGGACGCGCCGTCGCGGTGAACGGCTGGCAGCGGGCGACCGCGCTCGACCGCGACGCGCTCGTGCGCGAGCTCGCCGGGTGGGGCGCGCAGCGCATCGTGTACACCGAAATCGGACGAGACGGTGCGGGCACCGGTTACGATACTGCGGCTCTGGCGGAAGTCGCGGCGCTCGCGCCGCTGCGCATCACCGCAAGCGGCGGCGCAAAAACGCTTGGGGATCTACGCGCGCTCGCGGACGATACCCCGGAACACGTGGACAGCGCGATCGTCGGCCGCGCGCTTTACGAAGGTACGCTCGATCTCGGCGAAGCGCTCGCCGCTTTCTCGCCGAGATAACGGCGCGGGACTTCGCTCGGTAAACGCGAGACGAGTTCGTATCCGATCGTGCCCGCGGCTGCGGCAAGTTCGTTTGCATCGATCGCTTCGGCGCCGTCGCGGCCGACGAGCGTGACGCGGCTACCCGTTCGCGCTTCCGGGACGTCGGTGACGTCGACGAAGCTCATGTTCATGCAAACCCGTCCGACGATGGGCACGCGGCGTCCGCCGACGAGCGCGACGCCCGCGTTCGAAAGGGCGCGCGGCAAGCCTTCCGCATAACCGATCGGCAGCACGCCGATTGTTGACGGCCGTTCGGTGACGAAGCTGCAGCCGTACCCGACCGAGCGTCCCGCCTCGACCGCTCGTACGGTCACGAGTTTGGTCATCCAGGCGAGCGCCGGTTCGAGTTGGAGATCGAACGGCATCGCCGCGCGCGTTTCGGGCGAAGGCCAGATGCCGTACGTCGCTATGCCGGCCCGTACGAGGTCGAGCCGCAGTGACGGGAAGAGGAGAGCCGCTGCTGATGCTGCGGCATGCCGCAAGACGCCGCGTGCCGAGAGGAGACGTTCCAGCGGCGCGGTGGCGCGATCGAAGCGTTCGAGCTGCGCGAGCGTGTACGCCGATTCCAATTCTTCGGCGGCGGCTAAGTGCGTGTAGACGCCGCGAACATCCAGATGCGGATCGGAGCAGTACGACGCAATGGTTTCGCTCGCGCGTTCCGCGTCGAGGCCGAGACGCGTTACGCCCGTATCGACCTTCGCATGGACGGCGAACGGCGCGCCGCGCGAACGGCCGAGCCGGGCGGCATCGCGCCGGAAGGCGCCTTCGCTCCACAGCGTAATCGCCGCGCGACATTCGTGTGCGAGCCCGAGATCGCGCGCTTCGATCGGACCTAAAATCAAGAGCGGACTCGCGACGCCGCCGGCGCGCAGCGTGGCGGCTTCGTCCGCGGAGTAGACGCAGAAGGCGGCGACGTCTCGCTCGAGCGCTCGCGCTACTTCGAGCAGACCGTGACCG
>JALYUE010000096.1 GCA_030853925.1 Vulcanimicrobiota bacterium
CGAGGCCGAAAGTACTGAGCAGCGGCGTCAGCGCGCCCGAGCGCAAACTGCGCTCGAGCACGAGGCGCTGCAACAGCCAGCCGGCGCCACCCATTACCGGCAACATTGCGGTCAGCGCGACGAAGGGCGAAACCTTCCACTGATCGGCGACAGTCCACACGAGGTATGCGGCAAGCACCGCGAGGCTGCCGTGCGCGAGATTGACGATTCGCATCACGCCGAACATGAACGACAAACCGCACGCGATAAGCGCGTAGTATCCGCCGAGCAAAATGCCTTGCAGGATCTGATCCGCCCACATCATCGCTGTAGGCCTCCGCTCTCCGCTCGGCGCAGACCGAAGTACGCCTGCGTGATTCGGTCGCGGGTCAAGTCTGCGGTCTTGCCTTCGAGAACGATGCGGCCCTCAAGCATACAGGCAACGCGCGTTGCGACCCGCAGCGCACGCGCGAGATCCTGTTCGACCAGCACGAGCGTGGCGCCGCCTGCAACGACCGTCTGCAGCGATTCATAAACGAGGTTTACCGCGACGGGCGATAGGCCGAGCGACACTTCATCCAGCAATAGGACGCGCGGGTTCGTCATGAGCGCGCGGCCGATTGCGGTTGCCTGTTGTTGTCCGCCGGAGAGATCGCCGCTGCGTCGCCTTCGATGCGGGGCGAGCATCGGAAACGCAGCCAACACCGTACCGAGATTCCACGGCCCGGGACGACCGGTGCGCCCGGCGACCAGCAGATTTTCTTCGACCGTTAAGCTTGCAAAAAGACGCCGGCCCTCGGGTACGAGCGCGATGCCCATGCGCACGCGCCGGCTCGCGCGTACCGAACTGACGTCGACGCCGTCGAGAACGACGCGGCCGGCAGCGGGCCGATGGGCGCCCGCGATTGCGCGCAACAGCGTCGTCTTGCCGGCGCCGTTCGCGCCGACGAGTGCGACGATCTCGCCCTCGCCCAGAGAGAACGAAACGTCTCGCACCGCCTGCAGCAAGCCGTGCCGCGCCTCGAGCCGCTCGATCGCTAGGAGACTCACGTTATGCCGCTGCCGAGGTAGGCTTCGACGACCGCCGGATGCGCGAGCGCGACTTGCGGAATGCCGTCGGCGATGATGCGTCCCTCGTCCATGCACACCAGCCGCTCGACGATTTGCAGTAACACGTGCAAGATATGCTCGATCCAGACGATCGCTATCGTACGCTGCCGCAGTTCGCGGATGATCGACACGAGTTCGCCCGCCTCGGCGTCCGTAAGACCCGCCCCGATTTCGTCGAGCAGCAGCACTTTCGGCCCGGTCGCCAGCGCCCGCGCGAGTTCGAGGCGCTTGCGGTCGAGCAAGCCGAGCGCTTCCGCCTTACGGTTGCCGGCTTCGAGCATTCCGCACAGACGCAGCGATTCTATACTCTCGTCGTAAGCGCTCGCGCCTTTAAACCCGCCGCCCATCGACGCGGCTACGAGCACGTTCTCGAACACCGTCATATTGCCGAACGGTCGCGGAACTTGGTGCGAGCGAGCGATGCCGAGCCTGCAGCGCGCGGCCGCGTCCAATCTCGACACGTCGGCGCCGTCGAAGACTACCGTACCGGCGGAAGGCGGATAGGTTCCGGCTAACACGTTGAGCAGCGTCGTCTTGCCCGCACCATTGGGTCCGACGATGCCGACGGCCTCGTTGCGACCGAGTGTGAAAGCGAGGTTGTCGACGGCTACGAAGGCGTTGAAGCGCTTTACGATCCCGGCACCGACAAGGATGCCCGATTCTTCCGGCATTAGCGCGCGCTTGCGACCGCTTACGCGCGCTTAGCTATACGGCAGTAGCTTCGCGGCGACCGGAACGTGCGGGTCGTTCGCGTGCTCCGTGATGACGAGGTCGAACGGAAATTTGCCGCCGGATTTAGCCTTGAGCCACTGGCATCCGATTTCGCTGCTCGTGGCGACGTTCGGCACGGGGCCGCGCGTAAAGTCGATGTTGCCGACGATCGTCGTCGTCTTCAGCGTAGCGAGTGCTTTGGCGACCGCAGGCTTATTCTTAGGAGCCCCGCTGTTCTTAAGGGCCGCAAAACCTGCGTCGAATAACGACAGCGACGCTCCGAGTTGCTGGTTCCACTGCTTGCCCTTCGTGCGCTCGTAACCGTCCGCGAGTTCCCGCGAGCTTACGCCGGTAATCGAAGACTTGTACGGGAAATCGCGATGCCAATAACAAGCCGTGGCGAGCTTGTCCCCGAGCGAACCTAGGGCCTCAACGTGTGACGGAAAGAGACCCGTTTTAGCGATCTGCGCAATCTTCACGGTCTTCGTATAGCCTTGCTGCGCCGCTTGACGCCAGAAGGTAGCGAAGTCGGGCGGAATGGGGAACGTGTTGAAAATTTCGCACTTCTCCGCCTTATACTTTGCAATCTGGGCGGAGAAGTCGGTCGTGCCGTCTTCGTAACCGCCAGGGTCGACTAACGTATAGCCGGCTTTCTGCAAATCGGGAATCAGATGCTCGCGGATCGCGTTGCCGTCCGCGTCGTTCGGGTACAAAACTCCGACTTTTTTATTCGTGGGAATCTCGCGCCACTGGGAAACGTAACAGTCGAAGAAGCTCTTAACCCCAAAACTAAAGTGATACGTCCACTTGAACGGGGAAGGCTGCCCGGGCTTGGCGCCGCGGCCGAAATACCACGCTTCCCATGGCATGACGGTCGACAAGCATGGAACCCCTGCAGCTTCGCAAGCATCCGAAACCGGATTTACGACCTCGGGCGTCGACGTCGTCAGCATGACGTCAATCCCACTGCCATTGATAAGTTCTTTCGCCAACTGTCCGGCTCGAGCCGGATCCGACTGCGTATCCCGATCGAGAATTTCGACGGAGTACGTCTTGCCGCCGGCCATGAAGCCCTTCGCAAGCGACTTACGCGCGAGTTCCAAAACGTACGGATCGCATTCGCCGAAGCCGCCCAACGGACCGGTGCGAGGACTGATAAAACCGACTTTGAGAACGTCGGCCGCGAGCGCGGGCGTCCAGATACCGGGCATGCCCGCGGTGAATGCAGCGCCGCCCGCCGTCGCGGCCGCGGCCTTGACGAACTCGCGCCGGGAGTGTTTAAGCGGCACGGCGACCCTCCCAAGTATTGTAGTGCTGCTTCGCCGACGTTTTGTCGCGCGGTCGGGCGTACCTTCGCAGCATACCTATCGGAGAAGTAGGCAAGTTACAAACACGACGACATCGCAGCGGCTGCGCCGATCGGGTGGCTATTCAAAGTCGCGGAACGTTGTTCCCAACTCCCATGGCCGCAATAGTTGCCGGCAACACCCCCGTCGACCGCCCGTCGATCCGATGAATCCCGCCATAATAACTAAACTCGATCATCGCCGGCGCAACGTGGTCTTTCAGCGACGAGTTGCCGACGCTCGCCCACTCCGCAACGGCGTTGCGCTCGTCGTCGAGCACCGCGATGTAGCCGTTCGAGTTGCATTCCGTGTCCGCGTCGGGTCTGCGATAGCGCACGTATCCGTCGACGATGTAAATAGGCGCGAAGGTCTGCACGAGCGCGCGCAACGGCGCCGCCAGTAAGATGACCGTATAGAGCAAGAAAGCCAGCGCAGCGAGCCCGAAAATCGGCGCGAGGACGACCGCCGACTCGAAATGCGACAGCCTCGCTTCCGCCGGGAGCGGGAAAAAGATGAAGGCCATAGTTATCGTACCGAAGACGATAAAACAAATGGCAGGCTCGATCGCGATCACCAAGCGCCCATATAACCCGTTGAGCACGACTCGGCGTTCGATGCGCGTCCATGGCCGTCGCACGAGGAGTTGGTTGCAGTTGCGTACGGCGGCGGGCGGCATTTCCGTCGGTTCGGCGCGCGTATCAACCCTCCTCGGGTGTCTGCTCGCGCTCGTTCTGCTGAGTCGTCCGGCCGGCGCGCACGAAGCGTCGCTGCGCGGGCTCGTGCTCGCGCTCGAGCCGCGGCGTGGCGAAGTCGTCGTTCGGCACGATGCACTGCTGGGGCACGCCGCTGCCGTCACGACGTTTCGCGTGGCGTCCGCCTCCGCGCTGCGCTCGCTACGCGTCGGCGAAACGATCGAGGCCACTGCGAGCAGCGATACCGCGCCGTGGATGTTGTCGGATATCCACGCACTCGGTTCCCAGGCGCTGACCGGATCGATATCCGGCGCCGGTGCGACGACCGTTCCGTCCGTCGTACGCAACGTCCATCACGTGACCGTGGGCGAGCCCGCGCCGCTCTCGACCCTCGTCGATCAGCGCGGACGGCAGTTTACGCTGCGTGATTTTCGCGGCTCCGCCGTCGTCATGGCGTTCGCATACACGCGCTGCAAGGATCCGCGCGAATGCCGCTTGATTACGTCGCGGTTTCACACGCTGCAGGTGAAATTTCGGCCACTCCCCGTGCACTTGGTGGAAGTGACGCTCGATCCGGAATACGATCGACCGGCCGTGCTCGCCCAATACGGCCGCGCGTTCGGAAACGATCCCGAGCGTTGGACGCTGGCCACGGGCGATCCGGAGACGGTTCTCGATTTTGCCGCGCAGTTCGACGTCACGGCTTTTCCCGACGAACGCGTCGGTTTAATTCATCCCGAGCGGGTCGTCATTCTCGACAAATTCGGCGACGTTCGCGAGATGATCGACGAAGGCGCGTGGAGTCCAAACGAGATCGTCGCTGCGGTGCAGCACGATCAGCGGCTCGCGTCGAACCCGCTGGATCGCTTAAACTTGTGGCTGTCGTCCGCTGCGGTGTCGGTTTGCGGCAATGCCGTCGCCGGCTTTTCCGGGTTTACGGATTTGCTGACCGTGCTCACGATCGCCGCGTTCTTCGGATTTTTACTCTGGCGCGTCGGGCGCGGCATCGCGCGTGGAACGACATGAGGAGGTACCTTCGTACCTCCTCATCGTTTTAGCTAGCCGAGGTTCGCTCGTTCGTTTAGAAGTTGCGCTTCGACGCCGTCGTGTCGTCTAGCGTCGCGTCGTTGTACGTCGATGCGCCCGTCACACCGGACGTTCCCGTCGTTCCGGTTGGATTCGTCGTCTTCTTGTCGTCGACGCGCAGTTCTTCGCGCCGGACCGTATCGCTCACGTGTTCCGTGTCTTCGACACGGCGTTTGCCGACGGCGACTTCTTCGGTAACGACGGTCCGCTTCTGAACATCGACTTGCTCGCGCGTAAGCGGAACGACGATTTCTTCACCTTCGCCGATCGGGGTCGTCGAGGATGCGGCCGTTCCGGCGCTGACCGGACGGCGCTCCACGTAAAGTTCCTCGCGGAACACCGGCACGTCGATCGATTGCTTTTCGGAGACGACCTCTTTGCCGATACGCGCTTCGCCCGCGGAAACGCGTTCTTTGTCGACCGAGAGGCGCTCTTCGCGTAACTGCAAGCGTCGCGTCTCGTCCATCTTATCGCGTCCGACGACGGCCCTGTCGTCGACTCGATCGATATCGGGCGTGCGCATGCTCGCCGCGCCGAGTCCTGCGGCGCCTATTCCCGTCGCGCCGATGCCGGTCTCGCCGCTGCCCGAGGTGCTCGTGCCAGACGTGCGGAGGCTGGGGCTACCGTAGCTGCTAGCTCCCCCAACGAGGCGCCCGCCGAACTGCTGCAGTATACTGACCGCTTCTTCAGGATCGTTCTCGCCGTCGACCGTAACGACCGCGTTGCCGGGCGCAATGGACGATTCGGTTTGACGGACCAGGTCTTGCGACACGCCATGCTTGATCAGGGCGTCGTGCAACGAGTGTCCGGTGCTTTCTTCACCGCTGAAGAAACGGCTTATCGATTCCATAAAGCCGCCGCCGTCGCTTTCCACCGTCGGTTCCGCGCCCGCCGTGTCGGCATGCGTGACGCCGACCCAGACGTCCCGGTAGCCGGCGTGATGAAGTTCCGTCAGAGCTTCGTGCGCGCTGTCGCGATCCGCAAAGATTGCGGCGAGTGTGTCGCCCCGAGCGGAATCGGCAGCTTGGAAGCCCTGAGCGGAATTGAGTCTGTCGGTAGTGTCGTAGCTATCCATAAATCTCCTAACGGCTTGTGATGCTCGCGAGCAACGCCGGAATCATACCCGGCAATCCCGCGTCTAACGCGCTTGCTTACGCCGATTCGTCGGGCCGTTCGACCCGCAGCTCTTCATGGCGGACGGTATCTGTGATCTGTTGCGTCTCCTGGACGCGGCGCTTCCCGATCGCGACTTCCTCAAGGACCACCGCCTGTTTCTCGACGCTGACGCGTTCCTCCGAAAGTGGAATGCGGATCTCTTCACTATTTCCGAGCGGCTCGCTCGAGCCGGCGTTCGGTTCCGCAGGCTCGCGCACGATGACGAGTTCTTCCCGGCTTACGGGAACTTCGATCGTCCGCATTTCGGTAACGACCTCTTTGCGCACGGTCGCTTGCCCGTGCCTCACGAGTCGCTTGTCGACGTCGAGCCGTTCGCCGCGCAATTCGAGGCGCTGCGTGCCGCTCTGGTCCGCGCTTGCAACGGGTTCGTTGCTCCCGCCCGCTTCTCGAACGTCGGCGTCGAAGCGGGACAAAATCTCTCGAGCGCGCTCGGGATTCGGCGTCGCGTCGACGGTAACGAGACTGCCGCCGCTCGTGAGCCCGTCGACGAAATGACGCGCATCGGCGCTCGAGAAGCCGAGCGATTGCAACTCGTCCGTAAACGACGACGCCGGACTATCGTGTTTGCGAAAAAACGGCGCCGTCGAAGGGTCGCTCGGCGGCGACGCCTCGCGGGCAACGTCATAGACGCCTTGCGCGCCGTCGAGCGCCGGTAAGTTCTCTTCGACGGCGCTAACTTCCACACGTCCGAACCCGGCTGCCTTGAGTTCGTCGAACACTTGCGTCGCCTCGCCTGCGGTCGAAAGCAACGCGGCGATCGCTCGAGGGTTCATCGGTGATTACGCAGTCGAATAGTCACACAACATCCTTAAAAGCAACGTACGCGGCAGGACGCACGCTCGAGCGCGTGTCAGAGTTAAGACACTCGGGCGGCGAGTTCGGTCACATCGCGGGCGAGGGGCCGGGCTACGCCTGCGCGGGTGGCGGCGCTCCGGTACGAACTGCCGTGCGAGCGAGCAGGGCGTTCGGCAGGACGACGTTCTGCCCGTCTGCACCGCGCACAAGCGTGCTCATGGCGTCGAAACGCTCGATCGTTCCGCTCACGCCTCCAACGTCGATCGCCGAACCGACGGTAAATTGCCGCTCGACGTAGCGCGCCGCAGCAAGATTCTCCGCGAGCGCTCGACCGCCGAAACCTGCAGCGAGGCCGAGCGCGAGCGACCCACCCGCGAGAATGACGAGCATCACGTACAACAAAAATCCCGAATCTATCGTCAACTGCTGTAGCGCCATGAGCACCGCGAGAGCGATGACGCCGCCGCGTAAAACCATGCCGGCGATATCGTGATAGAGAACGCCCGAACGCGACATCGCTCCAGCCGTTCCGCGGCCGAGCGTGTCGCCTGCGATCACGCCGCCCAAAACGAGCGCGATGGCGATCACGACGTGCGGGATGTAATTGAGCAAGTTGCGCAGCGCTTCGGAAAGCGGCGCGAGCTCGAGTGTATCGACGGCTTGAACGAGCGTCGCCAGCAGCAAGACCAGAAACGCCAGCCGTCCGACCAGTTTCGCCGGGCTCGTGCGAATGCCGATCGACGCGAGGTCGTCGTCCAAATTGGTTCGTTCCGCCAAGCGATCGAACCCGAGTCGCCCGAACAGTGCCGCGACGAATTTACCGATCAGCCACGCTACGAGCCAGCCCACTGCGAACACGACGAGCGCGCCGACGAGGTGCGGCAAATATGCGACCATGGCGCTCAGATCATCGGTGAGAACGCGCCGGGCGTCATCCACGCTTGGTTTTCCTCCGGCGTTCGCCGCCACCGTCGTTCGTAGCGGACTCAGCCGAGAAAAATGTCGAGAAGCCGCTCAAAAAGTGCGCGAGCGCGCCGAAGATCTCGTTGATATGACCCATAGCCGCGCGGCGGTGACGCACGCGGTTCAGAGCACCGCGCGCAACGTCGCGCGGAGGCATTTGCTCCCGCCGGCCCGCCGCTTGTAGAAGCCGCCGCATACGCAGCGTTTGCTCCGCGCGCTTCCGGCACGGCTCGCACGATTCTGCGTGAACGCGGGCAGCCTGCCCGAGCGCGCCGTCGTCGTCGGCGTATGCGAGTAGCGCATCATCATCGAGGTGACCCGTCGCCGCGGGAGTCGTCCGCTTAAACAACGGCGGTCGGCGCGCCGCCGTGGCGCACGATCAGCTCGCGCAAGTGAGCGCGGCCGCGGGTGATCCGCATTTTCGCTGCCGACAACCCGCAGCGCTGCAATGCGGCGACTTCCGCAACGTCGTACCCGTACATGTCGCGCAGAACGACGGCAACGCGTTGATCGGGCGGCAGCTGTCGCACGTAGCGTTCCACTTCATCGCGCAGCGCCGCGTTCACGACGTCCTCTTCGGGAGTGCGCTGGCTCTCATCGACGATATCGTACGCTCCGAGCGCCGTTTCGCCCGTCGAGCGCGCCGCTTCCAGCGACTCGAAACGCAGCAGCCCGCGACGCCGCAAGGCATTGAGGCTGAGGTTAACCGCGATGCGGCGTAGCCAGGCCGAGAAACTTCCGCCTTCTTCGAGTTCCGACAGCCGCGTATAAGCGCGCACGAGCGCGTCTTGAGTGACGTCTTCAGCATCGGCTGGTTCTCCGAGCAGGCGCAGGGCAGCGGTGTACGCGGCGTCCGCATGGCGCGAAAGAAGATCGCTCACCGCGACCATATCGCCGCTCCGCGCCCGCGCGACCAAGGCTGCGTCGTCCATCCGCTCCGTTGAATAAGCGATTCGGCGTAAGGCTTCTCCCTTCTATATGCCCGACACGCGATAAGTCAATTCGGTCACATCGGCGCTTTACGCTCGGCAGTTGGCGAGGCCAGCAGTAGCGTTGCCCCCGCCGTCAAGATGGCGACGGCGGCAAAAATTTCGTACGCCAGGCGGTAGGCGCCGGCGTCGTCGAGCCGACCGCCGATCGCGCCGCCCGCGAGCGAACCGCCAAAGATCTGTCCGATGATCAGAAAAACGCTGAGCAAGCCAACCGCCGTGGCACGCGAAGATGGCGGCACTTCGTTCGTGATGATATACCGGGTCGGGGCGCCGAGCAGAGCGCCGAAGCCGATCCCGGCTAGCGCGATCGCGGCGATCGCAACCCAGAGCGTCGCGAGCGACGCGGCGAACAGTGCGAGTCCGGCGGCGGTCAACGTCGCGCCGGCAAGCAGCACGTTGCGGCTCCCGAAGGCGTCGAGGGCGCGCCCCGCGAGGGGAATAACGATGACGAACGACAAGGCGCCGATGGCTGCGATAGCGCCGGCGGTAAGCGCGGTAATGTGCTCGGCCGCAACGAGCGCCGCCGGAATGAAGAAGAGCGCGCCTTCGAGCAAGCCGATAAAAATTTCGAGAACGTACGTGACCACGAGCTGGCGCGACGCGAAGAGCTGGGGCGAGATGACGGGCGCGGCGGCGCGCCGCTCGATCGGAACGAGCGCCACGAAAGCCAGCACGGCCACGCCAAGCGCGCTATAGGTGACGCCGCTGCCGAACGTGACGGCCCGCGTATCGATGCGCGTAAGACCGACCATCACGCCGAGCAACCCGAGAGCGAGCACGCCGATGCCGGCCACGTCGAGCGGTCCACGGACGCGCGCGGCGGCCGTGGGTACGTAGCGCTGCGCGAGCGCGATAACGACGAGCGCGAGCGGTACGTTGGCCGCAAATATCCAGTGCCAGGAAAAGAAGTGCGTTACCACGCCGCCGACGTTCGGGCCGATGATGGCGGCGAGGCCCCATAC
>JALYUE010000122.1 GCA_030853925.1 Vulcanimicrobiota bacterium
ACGTTGGCGATCGACGTATCGAGCACGGTCATGACGATGCCGATCGCGATGACCGCTATTGCGAGACGCCGCTGCGGCGCCGGTAATCCGTCAGTGATCGAGATGCCCGCCATGGGTAGGTTGCGCCGCGTTAGCCGCGCATCAGCTTCAACGCGAGAACCGCGAGCATCGCACCGAAAGTGACGAACGTGCGCGACTCAGCGCGAGCGATGACGCTCGCGTCGTACGTTCCCAGCGCCGGGCTTGCCGGCGTTACCCGCGGCACGATGCGCGGCACGCGCGCCGCGTACTCGTCGAAAGCGGTTGCGAACGTTGCGCGCAAATACGCTTCTTCGAGCGGCACGATCGCCGCATACACGGCAAGCATCGTACCGAGCCCGCTCACCGTCAGCGCCGTCCGGCCGCCGTTTCCGAGGCCACCCGTGAACGCGAGCGTGAAGCCGAGCGCCGTTATAAAGTTACCGGCATAGAGCGGATTGCGAACGAAGGCGTATGGGCCCGCGGTCGTCAGCGCCGGCGCGACGACCCGATCCGAGCGCGTGGTTACGCCGGAATAGCCGACGGCCCAACACCGCAGCGCTTCGCCTGCAAGCGCGAGCGAAACGCCGGCCGCAGCCGACTTCGCGCTCGGACGGCCGAAGATTGCTAACGTGACGGCAGGCATGGCGAGCAGCGCGCCCCGGCGTTCGAACACGGCGTCGCGCCACGAGCGTCCGCGCTCAGCGTTCATCGCGATCGCCATCCGACGCGACGAGTTCTTGGAGACGCGCCGCGATCTCGGCGATCGGGCGGCGCCGCTCGCGGGCGATACGCACGACGTCGTCGTACTCGAGCGTTCGACGCGGCACTCCTTCGACGTACGCCGTTTTTACGCGCACCGTGCCGAGTTCCGTTACGATTTCTTCTCGTTTGCGGGCGAGCGTATAACGGCGTTCGCGGCGCGCGCGCACGCCGAGCGTCGTCGTTTCGTTCAGCATCGCGCGCGCCACGTCGGCTTCGCGCTCGAGCGGCGCGACCGCGCCGAAGAGCACGGCGGGCCGCAGCTTCTTCATGGTTACGGGCGCGAGCCAGACGTCGAACGCACCCGCGGCGAGCGTTCGTTCGATGGCGAGTTCGTAGTGTTGCGGCGACATATCGTCGATGTTGGCTTCGAGCACGGCTATCTCATCGCTCGTCGCATCCTGCAGAGCTTCCGGAGCGACGCCGATCCAAGCGCGCAAGACGTTCGGAATCGCGAAATCCGAACGTCCGGCGCCGTAACCGATGCTCTGGGCGATCATCGCCGGCCGCACACCCGGGCGTTCGACGAGCGCGGTCAGGATCGCAGCGCCCGTGGTCGTCACCATTTCACCTTCGATGCCGGCATCGTACGTCGCGAATCCGCGCAACAGTTCCGCGGTCGCAGGCGGCGGATTCGGATAGCGGCCGTGCGCCATCGAAATCGAACCCCGACCGACCGGGAACGCGCTGGAATACACCGCCTCCACACCGAGCAGATCGAGTGCGACGCACGTACCCGCGACGTCGAGGATCGCGTCGACCGCACCGACTTCGTGAAAATGAATGCGGTCGGGCGTGGTTCCGTGTACCTTTGCTTCGGCGAGCGCGAGTCGCTCGTAGATCGTGCGCGCGCGGCGTTTCTGCGCCGGTGTCAGACCGCTGCGCTCGACGATATCGAGCACGTCCGCGAGATGCCGCCCGTGACCACGATGCGAGCCTTCGTGCGCGTGATGATCTTCGCCCGGTATGACGAAGTCGAAATACTCCGCAGCTAGACCCAATTTGACGACGCGCGCGCGCTCGATCGACCAGCCGTCAACCGGAATCGAGGTGAGGGCCCGCTGCAATCGCTCGAAATCGGCACCCGCATCCAAGAGCGCGCCGAGCAGCATGTTGCCGCTCGCGCCTCCGATCATATCGAAATACGCAACCTTCAAGCGCCGCTCGCCGTTTGCGCGACGGCAGCCGCGTAGATGTCGCGCAACGATCGCGGCAGGGGATAAGCGGGCTGCCAACCCGTCGCGGCTTTAAGCTTCGCATTGTCGCCATAGAAGACTGCGACGTCGGCCGGCCGCATGAGTTCCGGATCCTCGCGAATCTCGACGCCGACGCGGGCCGTCATCACGAGTTGCCGTAAAATATCCTGAATTCGTGTGGGCACGCCGCTGCACACGTTGTAGATCTCACCGTCGGCACCGCGTTCGGCAAGTTCGACGTATGCGCGCGCGACGTCGCGCACGTCGAGAAAATCGCGGGCCGGCGTCAGGTTGCCGACCGGGAAGAGCGCGTCGCCGCCCGCCGCGATCGCCGCAAGCCGCTTAGCGAACGCCGCGACGACGAAGCGATCGCTTTGGCCCGGCCCGATGTGGTTGAATGCACGCGAGACGACGACCGACAGACCGTAGGTTCGCGCCGAAGCAAGCACGATGCTTTCGGCGGCGAGTTTGCTCGCGGCATAAGGCGTTTGGGGCAGCGTTCGAGCCGCCTCGCCGAGCGGTAGATCCGCCGCAGGGTGTGCGCCGTACACTTCTCCGGAACTGACGAACACGAGCCGCGGCCGCGCACCGGAAGGCAACGCGCGCAATGCGTCGAGCAGGCGTGCCGTGCCCATGACGTTCGTATCGTACGTCGCGAGCGGTTCGCGCGTCGCTTGCGGGACGAACGCCTGGGCGGCGAGATGAAAGACGACGTCCGCCCGAGCGGCTTCCACGACGCCGCGAACGTTGTCGAGATCGCAAATCTCGAGCGGCACGTCGATCTCGCCGCCGTCCGCCGCGCGTCCGGCGACGACCACTTCGTGCCCATGTTCGCGGAGGTCGATCGCGAGATAGCGGCCGACAAAACCGTTGCCGCCGGTGACCAATGCGCGCAAGCTAAACGCCCGCGAGCGGGCGCAGCCGGCCGAGGTCGGCCACGACCATGCGCTCGACCAGCGCTTCGAAGCTGACGCTTGGGGACCAGCCGAGAACGCGCTGCGCCTTCGATGCATCGCCGATCAACAGGTCCACTTCCGCGGGACGCATGAAGCGCGGGTCTTCGACCACATAATCCTCATAGTCGAGTCCGACGACCGCGAAAGCGTGGCGGCAAAACTCGCGCACCGTGCGCGCGCGGCCGGTGGCGACCACGTAGTCGTCGGGGCGAGGCTGCTGCAGCATCAGCCACATCGCGTGAACGTAGTCGCCCGCGAAGCCCCAATCGCGGCGCGCTTCGAGGTTGCCCAGATGCAGCTTCTTCTGCACGCCGAGTTTGATGCGCGCGACTCCGTCGCTGATCTTGCGCGTGACGAACTCTTTGCCCCGCCGTTCGCTTTCGTGGTTGAAGAGAATGCCGCTGACGGCGAACATATCGTACGACTCGCGATAATTGACGGTAATCCAATGACCGTAGACCTTAGCGACGCCGTACGGACTGCGGGGATAGAAAGACGTCGTTTCAAGCTGCGGCGTTTGTTGCACTTTACCGAACATTTCCGAACTCGAAGCTTGGTAGAAACGAATCTGCGGGTTGACTTGGCGGATTGCTTCGAGCACGCGCGTGACGCCGAGCGCGGTAAATTCGCCGGTCAATACGGGCTGCGTCCACGACGTCGGCACGAACGACTGCGCCGCCAGGTTGTACACTTCGTCCGGGCGGACGTCCGTAAAGAGCTTGGTCATCGAACTTTGGTCGAGCAAGTCGCCCGAAACGATTTCGACGCGGTCGACGAGATGCTCGATACGCTCGTGCACTTCCGTACTCGTGCGACGCGTCATGCCGACGACGCGATAACCGCGCTCGAGCAATAATTCGGCTAAGTAGGAACCGTCTTGTCCGGTAATGCCGGTGATAAGTGCCGTTTTAATCGCCAAGGGTCGCTCCGGAGATACCGGGCCGCGCAAAAGTCTGCGCGGCGATCGGGACTAACTTCGGCACGATCCTCATGCGGTTATCCTGACGACGCCGCATTGCCCTACTCCTCGCAAGCCGGGCGCTCATGGCGGCCAGGGCGTTTGCGCGAGCGCCCGCCACTGCGCGTCGTTCGTACCGGTCCAGTCGAAGTACGTGATGCCGAGCGCCCCGAGAGCGCGCGCTTCGCGCGTGCTTGCGGCGATTTCGTCCGGGGGCGGAGCACCGCGCGGACCGACGGGCGACGTTTGACCACCGAAGACGATCGGGATGTCGCGCCCGGCTTCGCGCCGCGTCGCCGCGTACGAGCCGCGCAACGCGCTGCGAACCGCTTGCGGCGTGACGGCAGTTTTCGACAGCATGCGCCAGTACGTCATCGGCTGCAAAGCGTCGGTGCTCGCGGCGATCGCAGCATAGGGAAATACATCGTTCGTTAAGTGTTCGAGATACGGATCTTCCACGGTCGCGATTAACGGATAGCTCGGCCCGAGCGCCGCGCGTAGGAGCTGCGGATACGCCTTCAACGCGGAATAGCCGGCGGCACCCGTGCCGAGATATTCGTCACCGCGCTCGAGGTCGATCGCGAGCGCCGCGAAGCCGTTGCCGCGCGGCGTGCGATATGCCGCCGTTCGCACCGCCGCGGCCAGGTCGTCAAAGTCGACCGCGCGCGGCACCGTCCAGCCGACGACGGCGATACCTCGAGCGGCGACGGCATCGATGACCGCATCGATCGTCGGCTTCGCTTCCGGCGTTATTTCCCAGTACGGGCCGTATGCCGTGCGCAAGACGATCGCGTGCAGACCTGCCGCGCTCGCGCGCTCGGCAATGCGCGACGGCTCGAGCTGCGAGTACGCGTCCACGTCCAGTTGCGACGGCGAGAACGACAGCCACATCGCTTTGCCCGCGATGCCCGTGAGAGCGCCATGACCGGGCGTTTTTGGAACCTGCACGGCGACGAACGCCGGCGCGCGCCCCGGGACGTCGACGCGGTACCGGTACGTCATGTCCGGGAGCACGGTCGGATCGCGAAACGTCGCGTCGGCCGCGGCAGCGAACGTCACCACCGGCTGCGCGTGCGGCGACGTGCGGCGGATGCGGACCGTTCCGGACGGCAGGGCCGGGAACCAGCCGATTTGCGCGAGGTGCGGACCAAGCGCCGATGCGACGATGCGCGCTCCCGTCCATTGCCGCGTGTCGGTCGCGGCGCGCGCGGCGCTAAGGTCGACGCCGACGTGCGGCACGATTGCGAGCGCGAGCGGACCGCCCGTCGTGGTAGAGACGATGGCCGCCGGGCCGCCGAAACGCAGCCGCGTCTGCCACTGCGCGCGCCCGCGGCTCGGCACGAAATCGACGTTGCCGCCATGCAGCAACTGCGTCGCACTGCCGGCAGCATCGACAAACGCGACGCGCACGAGCCAGCGCGCCGCGCCATCGGGCGAGACGCCGAGCGGCGCCGAATGCACCACCATGCGCGCCGGGCGTCCGCCGGCGAAGATGGGGCCGCTCGGATACGGGGTTGGCAATTGTCGAGCCGACGTCGTGGTCGCCGTCGGCGTCCGTTCGGCGTTTGCGTGTATTCCGGAACACGCAGCGACGCACCACACGCTCGCCGTCAGCAACGCAGCTCTCATCATTTGCTGCGCCGTTTTTCGCACGAATGTGCGGGCATTACACGACGCCGGCAACGTTTGCGACGTTTCGCGGTTTCACTTGCGCGCATCGACTTTGCGCATATACTTCGACGGCGTGCGCAAATTGGCGCGCCGCTGCGAGCATCTGCGCTCCGCACGATCATCGAACGTTCGCTTGACTCGTCGTCGTCTCCGAGCGAGGTATTGTCTATTTTCACGGAATAAGCACTTCGTAGCTCGAGCGCCGCACGCTGCGGAGGTGAACGTGAACGTGGTTCAACCCATCCGAGTCCTCCTGGCTAAAGTCGGCCTCGACGGCCACGATCGCGGAGTGCGCGTCGTGGCCCGCACGCTTCGCGACGCAGGCATGGACGTGATTTACTCGGGGCTGCACCGCACGCCCGAAGAAGTGGTCAACGCCGCGATTCAGGAAGACGTCGACATCCTCGGAGTTAGCCTCCTGTCAGGCGTACAGCTGACCGTGTTCCCGAAGATCTTCAAGCTGCTCGAGGAAAAGGGCGTCAGCGATATGATCGTCGTCGCAGGCGGCGTCATGCCGGACGAAGACGTCGTCGCGCTCAAGAACATGGGCGTAGCCGAAGTGCTGCTGCAAGATACGCCGCCGAGCGCTATCGTGGCGTCACTGACGCACCTAGTTGCGTCACGTGGTCAGCGCTGATCCGCATGCCGCGCACCGACTTTCAAGCGAGCCGGATCGTCGACGACCGGGCGATATTTGGCGACATGCACGCGCACGTCATGGTGGAAAGCGGTGCGTAACGGCTACGTCCCATCGATGGACCTCGTCGAGCGCGTCGCGAAAGGACAAGTCGCGGCTATCGCGCGTATGATTTCGCGCGCCGAGGCTGGCGTGCCGGAGGCGCGCGAGGCGCTGGCGGAAATCTACGGGCGCGCCGGGCGCGCGCACGTCATCGGCATCACGGGCGTGCCGGGCAGCGGCAAATCGACGCTCGTCTCGACGTTGACCGAACGTTTGCGCGCCGCAGGTTCGAAAGTCGGCATCATCGCGATCGATCCGTCCAGCCCCTACTCGGGCGGCTCGATCCTCGGCGACCGCATTCGCATGACGGATTTAGTTAACGACCCGGGCGTGTATATCCGCAGCATGGCGACGCGCGGCACGATGGGCGGCATGGCGCGCGCCACGATGGATGCGGTTGACATTCTCGACGTGGGCGGTTTCGACATCGTCATTATCGAGACGGTCGGCGTCGGGCAAGACGAGGTGGAGATCGCCAAAGCTTCCGACACGACCGTCGTCGTGTCGGCTCCGGGTCTCGGCGACGAGATTCAAGCCATCAAAGCGGGCATGCTCGAGATCGCCGATATTCACGTCGTTTCGAAATGCGACCGCAGCGACGCGAACCGCACGCTCATGGATCTCAAAGGAATGTTGACGCTGGGCGCGCTCACGTCGGCAAAACCGGAATGGCGCGTCTCCGTCGTCGGAATCAGTTCGTATACGGGCGTCGGCTTCGACGAACTGATCGCCGCGCTCGAAGCGCACCGTACGATCGCTTTCAATACCGAAACCGGACGGCGGCGGCGCGTCGCCATCGCTCGTTTCCGGCTTGAAAAAACGGCGGAGAACCTTTTGCTGCAACGCTTCGCAGAAGCTTCCGCTCCGCTCGCTCTCGACTTTGCGCAGCGTTTACAACGCCACGAGGGCGACCCCTATTCCCTCGCCCAAGAGCTCGTCGCCGCATCTTTTGAAAGGAACACTGCGTGAGTAATATTATCGACCGGAGCGGCGTCGAAGAACTGCGCGATGAGGAACGCGACTGGGAGACGACCGAGGTCGCGCAGTTTCTGAAGAAGCAGGCCGAACGCAAAAGCGATTTCATGACGCTCGGCGACATCCCCGTCAAGCGCGCCTACACCGCGGCCGACGCAGCCGAAACGCCGATAGCGGACATCGGGCTGCCCGGGCGTTATCCCTACACGCGTGGGCCGTATCCGACGATGTATCGGTCGCGCAACTGGACGATGCGGCAGATCGCCGGCTTCGGCACGGGCGAAGATACGAACAAGCGCTTCAAGTATTTGATCGCGCAAGGCCAAACCGGCATTTCGACCGATTTCGATATGCCGACGCTAATGGGATACGACTCCGACCATCCGATGAGCGAAGGCGAGGTCGGCCGCGAAGGCGTCGCGATCGATACGCTCGCGGACATGGAGGCGCTGTTTGCCGACATCGATCTCGAGAAGATTTCCGTCTCGATGACGATCAATCCGTCGGCCTGGATTCTGCTCGCGATGTATGTGGTGCTCGCCGAGCAGCGAGGCTACGATCTCAACAAGCTTTCGGGGACGATCCAGGCCGACATCCTCAAAGAATATATGGCGCAGAAAGAGTACGTCTTTCCGGTCGAACCGTCGGTGCGCATCGTGCGCGACTGCATAACGTACTGCGCGACGAACATGAAACGCTATAACCCGATTAACATCTCGGGTTATCATATCTCCGAAGCCGGATCTTCGCCGCTGCACGAAGCGGCGTTTACACTCGCGAATCTCATCGTCTACGTCGAGAAAGTGCTCGAAACGGGGATGGAGGTAGACGAGTTCGCTCCACGGCTCGCCTTCTTCTTCGTGTGCCAAGCCGACTTCTTCGAAGAGGTTGCGAAGTTTCGCGCGCTGCGACGCTGCTACGCGAAGATCATGAAGGAGCGCTTCGGCGCGAAGAATCCCGAATCGATGCGGCTGCGTTTCCACTGCCAGACCGCGGCCGCATCGCTGACCAAGCCACAATATATGGTCAACGTGGTGCGGACGACGCTGCAGGCGCTTGCCGCGGTCCTCGGCGGCTGTCAGTCGCTGCACACCAACGGCTACGACGAGGCGTTCGCGATCCCGACGGAAGATGCGATGCGCCTCGCGCTGCGGACGCAGCAAGTCATTGCCGAGGAGAGCAACGTCACCCAAGTGACCGACCCTCTGGGCGGGTCCTACTACGTCGAGACGCTCACGACCGAATACGAACGGCGAATATTTGAAATTCTTAAGGAGATCGAGGACCGCGGCGGCACGCTCAAATTGATCGAAGAAGGCTGGTTCCAAAAGCACATTGCCGACTTCGCGTACGAAACGGCGCTACGCAAACAATCGGGAGAGAAACCCGTCATCGGGGTGAACCGCATGGTCGACGGGACGCCGGACCCTAAGATCGAGACGCACCCATACGATCAAACGACGGCCGACCGACAAGTAGCGCGCACGCAGCGTGTGCGACGGGAACGCGACGCAAAGCACTTCGATGCATTGATGTCTGAGTTGCTCGCAGTTGCAAAAGATCCGTCGCAGAATATTATGCCTATAACGATCGAACTCGTGCGCGCCGGAGCGACGATGGGCGATATCATTGAAACGCTGAAGACCGTTTGGGGCACCTATCGCGAAACGCCCGTGTATTAGCTCGGTACGCGGTGGCGGCCATGGAGAGACGTCTAGGTATCCGACATGAGCGCTTCTTGACGGCATCGACCGCTAGGGAACGGTACTGACTGCGCGTTGTAGCTTTTTGGCACGAGATACTCGTTGCTGCGGCGCGCAGTACGCCGCGGTCATTTTCTTATACCGCATACCGAGAGACCAGCTCTTAGAGTGTGTCGTTGACCCAGTCCTACCGCCGCGCGACAGGCGTAAGAGAAACTTCGTCACTGCCGTAATGTCTGCAATTTCATATCCAAATTCCAAGTTAAAAAGTATTTGTGCGACCATCATATAATCATTATTCATGATCTAACGTGATGAATCATAAATAGAGCGGCATTTACGAATCTTTGCCATGATCGTGCGCGGGGACTTAGTCCAGATAAACGGCTGGGCGCGCG
>JALYUE010000126.1 GCA_030853925.1 Vulcanimicrobiota bacterium
ACGAGATTCGTGTAGAGGGTCTCTTCGAGCCGCAGTTGTCGCGTCTGCGCGCTGCCGACGGCCACTTCGAGTTCGCGCAATTCGGGAATGACGAAGCGCTCGGCGCCGGTCAGCGTTTGTTTGCGCACGTAATCGGTCGGCACATGCGCGAGGTTCGATTTCGAGACCTCGATCGCGTAGCCGTAGGCGCTCGCGTACTTCACTTTGAGGCCTTTGATGCCGGTCCGCTCGCGTTCACGCTCTTCGAGCGCGGCCATGCGCTCGCGCGCGTCGGAACGCTGCGCGATGCACTCCGTCACCTCGGCCGATGCATCAGGCCGGATGACGCCGCCGTCGGCCAATGTCGCGGGCAGATCGTCGCATAAGCTCGCTTCCAGGTGGGTGTGCAGCGTGCCATGGTCGCCGAGACGTTCCGCCTGCGAACCCAGCGCAGCCGGCAGCGCGGCGCGCAGCGGTTCGAGCAGCGCGAGAGTCCGCCGCAGCGAACCGAGATCGCGCGGTAAAACGCGGCGGAAGCGAACTTTCTGGGCGATCCGTTCGAGATCGAAAACCCCGCCGAGGAGCTCTTGCAGCGAGGCGCGAGCGGGATAATCGCCGACAAGCGCCGCGACGCGATCGGCGCGCGCCGCGATCGCCGTACGATCGACCAGCGGGGCGACGATCCAGCGTCCGAGCAGACGCGAACCCATCGCCGTCTTGCAGCGGTCGATCGTCGCGACCAAGGTTGCCTTCGGGTTCTGTCCCTGCGAACGCACGAGATCGAGGTGGCGCCGCGTGTTGGCGTCGAGGGCCAGAAACGTTCGCGCCCGGTAAAAGTCCGGCTCGCGCAGCGCCCCGGCCGGCGCATCGAATCCGACCCGTCGGACGAACGCGCCCAGTGCGTCGAGCGCGCGCCGCATCGCGTGGGATTCGTCAAGGGAAAAACCCGCGACCGGCCCCGCAGCGTTGACGGGAACCGCCGCGAGCGGAGGCACCGTAACCCGCACGCCCGGAAGTTGAGCGCAAACGTGGCTGCGCATCTCCGGCGCCAAGTCCGCCACGATTTCCGCGGGGCCGAGCCGCAGCAGCTCCGCCAGCGTCTCGTCAAAGGCGTTCTCGCCGGCATAGGCCGTCGCCGCCGCGCGACCGGTCGACACGTCGGCGTATGCCAGCGCCAGCGCGTCTCCGACGGTGGTCAGCGCGGCGAGGTAATTGTCGCTGCCGCGCGCCAGGAGATTCTCTTCGATCAGCGTTCCCGGCGTAACGACTCGCGTGACGTCGCGACGCACGAGTTTATTCGGTACCGGAGCTTCGAGCTGTTCGGCCAGTGCGACGATCCGCCGTTGCGCGACCAGTTTAGCCAGGTACGCATCGAGCGCATGATACGGAACGCCGGCCATCTCGACGCGCCGGCCGCCCCCGGCTTCTTTCGAAGTCAGCGCGATCTGCAAGGCGGCCGCGATTGTCTTCGCGTCTCCGCCGTACGCTTCGTAGAAGTCGCCGACACGCGACAGCAAGATCGCTTCGGGATAGCGCTCTTTAAGCGCGAAATATTGCTCGAAGAGCGGCGAGTACGGCGCGTCGCTCAACGTGCGAAGGCGATGAGATCGATGGTCGGGCGATGCGCGAGCGGCACGGCCGGTGCGGCGAAGCGCTCCGCGACGGCGACGATTTCGCCCGTGCAGCCCCACGTGTGCGCTTGCGTCACGTGCACGTCGAGCCACGGGCGCGAGACGAGCGCCGCGGTTTCGAGTTCGGCTCGCGGCGCAACGACCGTCACGTTGTCGGCGGTTTTAGCCGCCAGCTTGGCAGGATCTTTGCGCGACGGACCTTGCACGAGCGCGCGCACGGTGCTGCCGACTTTGCGCTCGTGCCAGGCCCGCACGCCGCGGTCGACCGTCGCGGCGAGCTGACGCAGGCGCGCGTTGCCGACTTCGGCGGGAACCTGCTCCCAGCGCGCCGCGGGCGTTCCGCGGCGCGCTGAATAGACGAACATGAAGGCCTGCGCGAACGCCAGCTCTTCACATAAGGCCAAGGTTGCGCGAAAGTCGCCGTCGCTTTCGCCCGGAAAGGCGACGATCAGGTCGGTCGTCAACGCCCAATCGAGTCCGCAATGCTCGCGGAACAGAGCGATCTTCTCGCGATATTCGCGGACCGAATACTTACGGTTCATGCGCCGCAGGATCGGATCCGAACCGCACTGCACCGGAAGATGGAAACGCGGCTGCAACGGCGTGAGCGAACCGAGCGCATAGGCGAGCTTGGCGGTGAAATCTTTGGGATGCGACGTCAGAAACGTCACCCGATCGAGCCCGGGCAACTCGGCAACGGCTACCAGCAGGTCGGCAAAATCGGCGCCGCTTGCCGGCTCTTTGTAGGCATTGACCGTCTGCCCGACGAGCGTCACTTCGCGCGCGCCGCGCGCCACGGCGCGCTCCACTTCCGCGACGATTTCCGCAAGCGGCCGATTATCGAAGCGACCGCGCACGTATGGGACGATGCAGTAGGTGCAATAATACGAGCAGCCGCGCTGGACGTTGACGTACGCGCGTAGGTGGCCGAAGGCGCTCGAGACACAGTCACCTTCGCCGCCGAGAGGCCGCCGCAAGAGCCGTTCTTCGGTCAAATCGTCATCATTGCCGAATTGCGGTCGCCAAGCGTCGAGCGCGTCGCCGAGACGCACGAGCTCGCTCGTGCCGAAAACACCGTCGAGGTACGGCGCAGTCAGCTGCATGCGCCCGCGATCCTGTTCGGCCAGGCACCCGCAGACCACCAGCTTCACGCTCGGATCGGCGCACTTCAGGGCGCGAAAATGCGCCATGCGGCCGTAGGCGCGCCGCTCCGCATTATCGCGCACCGTGCACGTGTTGAGGACGACGACGTCGGCTTCGGCGGCATTGGGAGTGACGGCGTATCCCGAGGTCGCGGCGCGATCGGCGATGTAGCGCGAATCGGCCTCGTTCATCTGGCAACCGAACGTTTCGATGTAAATGCTCGCCACTACTTCGACGTATCTCCCGTTAGTTTTTCGAGCAGCGCCAGCGGCAAGTACAAACGCCCGGCAATGAAATCGGGTGCGGCGTCGAACGTTGCCGCGGTACCATCGACATGCACGTTCGCATCGCCGAGATGCCCCACGACGACATGGCCGCCGTAGCGCACGACGATCTTTTTACCGACGAGCGAGAATGCATCGGTCGGCAAGTAATCTTCGGCGGGTGCGATGATCGAGGTGCGCGACTCGTCACTTTTGGGTTCCTGCAGCACGACTTGCGTCGTCGTATCGGGCATGACGTCGAGGGACCGCGTCGTGCGCCCGCGCGCCGTCTTCATCGCGATGTGGTGCAGACCCGCGGCGATGGTAACGGGCTGCGACGACGGCGCAATCGCGTTGCCGTCGAGCATCAAGCTCGCACCGGCGGGCGCGCTGCGCACGGCGACCGAACCGAGGGCCGCGCCGGCGTCGGCGCGCGAACCGGGCAAGAGACGCGTGCTCGACATGGCGACCGAGTCCGCGCGAACTGTCACGTCTTCTTCTTGTACGATCCAGCCGCTTTTGGTCAACGTCAGCGCATGATGACCGCGCTCCAGGCCTCCGACAAGCGCCGGAGAGCGCCCAACGTAGGTGCCGTCGACGAACACGTCCGCGCCGCTCGGGAGGGTTGTGACGTAGATCTCGCCCGAGGGTGTCTCCGCCGCCGCGCGCGATGCACCGGTTGCCGCGACGCCGAGCAGCAACGCCACGCACCCGGTGAAT
>JALYUE010000148.1 GCA_030853925.1 Vulcanimicrobiota bacterium
CGCTTCATTCGGTCGAGCTGACGCACCGCGCCGAAGCGGCCGGAGCCGACGCAATACTCGCCGTCGTGCCGTATTACAACAAGCCGACGCAAGACGGCATGCTCCTGCACTTTGGCGCGATTGCAGAGGCGACGTCGCTGCCGATCGTCGTCTACAACGTTCCGAGTCGTACCGGAGCGAACATGCTGCCCGCCACGCTGCTCGAACTCGCGCGCCGCCATCGCAACGTAGCCGGCGTTAAAGAATCGAGCGGCGACTGCGCGCAGTTTTCGAGAATTCTCGCCGAACGGCCCGCCGGTTTCGGATTCTGGTGCGGCGACGATCACTTGTTTTTGCCCGCGCTCGCACTCGGCGCCGACGGCGTCGTCAGCGTCGCCGCGCATGCGTGCGCTCGCGAGCTGCGCGAACTTCTCGGCGCCTATGACGGCGGCGACGTCGAACGCGCCGCCCGCATTCATCTCGAGCTTTCGCCGCTGTTCGCGATGCTGTTCGAGACGACGAGTCCGATTCCGATCAAGTGGGCGATGAACGAACTGGGCTTCGCGCTCGGACCCTGCCGCTCGCCGCTTGGCGCCATGCCCGAAGAGTTGGCGGCTCGGCTGCGCCCGGCGCTCGCGCCGTATCGGGAGCGGGTTCGCGCGCTCGCGACGCCCGCGACGCCGTAAGATTGCGTCTTGCGCCGCAAGCCGAACGCGAGCCGCTGTTCGTCCTTGGGTGTCGCGTCGATGCGATCGACAGCGCCGAAGCGGTACGCCGTATCGTCGACCTCGCGAGCCACGACGGAAATGCCCTCGTCGTAACGCTCGGCACGGAAATGGTCGTACACGCCCAGCGCAACGCCCGCTTCCGCGACACCGTCAATACGAGCGCGCTCGCGTTGTGCGATACGGTCGGCATCGTGCTCGCCGCACGCCTGCAAGGCGGGCGCGTCGCGGAACGCGTAGCCGGCGTCGATTTACTCGATCCGCTCTGCGCCGCGTGCGCGCGTGAAGCGATCCCCGTCTACTTTCTCGGCGCTAAGGGCGACACGGCGCGCCGCGCAGCCGATACGCTACGCGCTCGGCATCCCGGTCTGTGCGTCGCGGGAACGCGCGACGGCTACTTCGCAGCGTCTGAAGACCACGCGGTCGCCGCGCAGGTTCGCAGCAGCGGCGCGCGCGTGTTGCTCGCCGGGCTCGGCTCCCCGCGTCAGGAAATGTGGATTCGCGAGCATCTCCCGCAGACCGGCTGCGCCGTCGGAATCGGCGTGGGCGGTTCGTTCGACGTCATCGCGGGAAACGTCGTACGGGCTCCGGCGCTGTGGCGGCGCTTGAACGTGGAATGGTTGTATCGTCTGGTGCAAGAGCCGCACCGCTGGCGCCGGCAACTCGCGTTGCCACACTTCGTTTGGCTCGTACTCGGCGAGCGCGCGCGGGCGCGTTTCATCCGGAGGTTGTCTTGAAAGCCATGATCTTGGCCGGCGGCATGAGTACGCGGCTGTATCCGCTGACGAAACAGGTGCCTAAGCCGCTGGTCCCGATCGCGGGTGAAGCAAACAGCGGCCATCTCATGCGCTATCTGCGATCGTTCGGCATCGAAGAGATTGCGATCAACGTGCATTATCTCGCCGACAAAATCGTCGACGCCTTCGGCGACGGATCGCGCTATGGTGTCAAACTGCGCTATCTGCACGAGCACACGTTGCTCGGCAGCGCGGGCGCGGTCAAGCAAATGGAAGACTTCTTGAAAGACGATACGTTCGTCGTTATCGGCTGCGATGAAATCACCGACATGCGGCTCGATGAGTTGACGTCGTTTCACGCGCGGCGCAAGGCACTCGCCTCCATCGCACTCGTGCACGCCGACGACGTAACGCAGTACGGTGTCGTGATCGTCGACTCGCAAGGACGGATCGAAGATTTTCAAGAGAAGCCGGCGCAAGGCACCGAGCGCTCGCACTTAGTGAACACCGGCGTATACGTCTTCGAACCGTCGATATTCGAGCGGATCCCGGCGGCCGAATTTTGGGATTTCGGCCGGAACGTGTTTCCCGAATTGCAGCGCGACGCCGCCCCGTTTTACGGACTCGAGATGCACGGTGCATATTGGCGCGATATCGGCACGCCGAGCGAGTACCGGCTTGCGACCCGCGACGTGCTCGCGGGCAAAGTCCATTTGCAGGGCGAGGCCCGCGCGCGGGGCGTCGCTCCGGACGCAGTCGTCGGCGAGGACGTGCACATGGAAGGCGACGTACGCGTCGGCTCGCGCGCGCGCATCGGTGACGGTGCGCGCATCATCGGGCCGACGGTGATCGGCAATGGCGTCGTCGTCGGCTCGGGCGCTACGATCGATAGTTCGATTCTGTGGGACGGAGCTAAGGTCGGCAAACGCGCCCGCGTCGCCGACAGCATCGTCGGCATCGATTACGACATCGCTCCCGGCGCCGCGATCGAGGGCGCGATCGTCGCGAACGTACCGCCCACGCACTGACGCGACGGGCGTCCCGAGTGAGGCGGAGCGGGCACTAACCGTTAGGTGAACCAGGACCACACGGGCCGCGGCCTGCTCCGGCGAATCGGAAATTTTGCGCTCGGTCCGGCCGCAGGCTTGCTCGGCGTGCTGCTGCTCGGAGGTGCCGTCGCGCATCTGCTCGAGCCGGAGGCTCCCTCACTAGTCGCGTCGCCGCCGCTCGTTGCGTCTTCGGCCGGTGTCGCGCGTGCCGTGGGCGTGTCGGCGGTCGGCAAGCTTGCCGCGAGCGGGGCCCGAGCGGGCGTCGAAAACCAACGGTTAGGAATGGCGGTCCATCCCAGCCGCTCGCCTGCCGCCGTACGCGGCAGCGACCTCACGGTCCGGCGCCGTACCGGACGACCTGTCGCAGCGAAAATTCATGCCGAACGCCCGCCGGGCGTCGCAATAGATCCGTCGCCCGTGAGAGGCGAAACAGCGCTTGCGCTGCGAGCGCCGATCGGCCGGGGCGCCGCGACACTCTCTGCGGGTGCGAGCCTACCTACGCCCGCCATGACGGGTGGCGCGCCCACACGGCGTCCCGCATTTGCACCAATTCCCGCGCCTGCACGTCTTCCGACGCTTTCGCGGCTTCCCACCCCTGCACGACGTTCCGCGCCAGCACGACTTACCACGCTTTCACGGCTTGCCGCACCTGCACGGCTTCTCGCGGCTACGCGGCTTCTCGCGGCTACGCGGCTTCCCGCGCCTGCGCGGCTTCCCGCACCTGGGCGGCGCCTCGTATCAGTACGGCTTCCAGCCCCGATTGCCGACCGCGTCCGCAATGCGGTCGTTGCCCATACGGGTTTGCCGCACACAAGCAGCATTAAAGCACACGATCGGCCGGCCGTTTATACCGCTGTGCGGGTCGTGTTGCTTCCAGCAGGCAATTCGCGAGCCGCGACCACCGCCCATGGCCTAGCCGCCGCAGCAGGCGCGTCGTCGGCGGCGCACTCGACCGGTCGAACCGACTCGAGACTTCGAAAACTGCGTGCGCCGGTGCATGTGGCGCGCCTGGAGGTACCGCGAGCGCCGCTCGGCTACGATGAACGGCCCGTTCTCGCGCGCGTACCCGTCGCGGCCTTGCCAGCAGCGCCGATCGCGACCACGCCGGTGCGCGGTCAAACGCCGGAGGCGCGAACCACCGTTGCGCGCGACGCGGCCGACGGTTTAATGCACGGCGTCGTGCTCGGGCCGCCCTAGCCGGGCTTACCGCCCAAGAAGCCCTCTTGCGGCGAAGCGCCTCGTCGCGATGGCTTGTGTATGGTGCTTTCAAAGGTACTCGCCGCGCTGTTTCCCACGCGCTGCGCCGGTTGTGGGACGATCGGCGTCGCACTGTGCGCGGCTTGTCTCCCGCCGCCGCGGCGCTCTCGCCCGCTCATGGTTGCGGATTTCGAAGTGCGCGCTATCGGCCGCTACTGTGGCCCTCTGCGCCGAGCGATCCTCTCGTATAAACGTGGGCGGCGAGATATCGGCGACGCACTCTCAAGCCTTTTTGAGGAACGCCTGAGCGCCGGCCTCGACCCGGGCATCGTGCTCGTCCCGGTCCCTACGGTCGCTCGCCGCCGTCGCGAGCGAGGCTTCGATCAAAGCGTTCGGCTCGCGAAGCGCTTAGGCGAACGTTCCCAGCGACCCGTGTTGCTCGCGTTGCGCCAAGTTGCCGGCGACGCGCAGCGCGGTCGCTCGCGCCGGGCGCGTTTGAGCGCGGTCGGCCGGTTCGCGTGCGAGGCGCCTGCGCTCGTGTGCGGAGCTCGCGTCGTGCTCGTCGACGACGTCGTCACGACCGGTGCGACGCTTGCAGACGCCGCGCGCGCACTCGTCGCGTGCGGAGCGCACATCGAGCACGCGATCGTCCTCGCGTACGCTTGAACGAGGCGTTTGCATCGACCGCCGCACAGTGCGGGTTCAGCGGAGTGGTTTCACACGTCAGCAAGGAGATACCATGCCGAAAGCCGTTTGGAATGGCGCAACGCTCGCGCAGAGCGACCGCGTCGTCGTCGTAGAAGGCAATCAATACTTTCCGCCCGATGCGCTCGAGCGTTCACATTTTAAAGACAGCGCGACCGAGTCGGTTTGTCCCTGGAAGGGCACCGCGAGCTACTACACGGTCGTCGTCAACGGCGAGGAAAATCGCGACGCCGCTTGGTTCTACCCCGCGCCGAAGCACGCGGCTAAGGAGATTAAAGACCACGTTGCCTTCTGGAAAGGCGTGGAGATCCAGCCGTAGCGTCGACACTTTCGGGGCTCGATTGCGTGTATCTGCGCCGAGCGTGCGAACTAGCCGTCCGCGGACGAGGTAGCACCTCGCCCAATCCCGTGGTTGGGGCCGTCGTAGCGCTCGGAGCGACGACGCTCGGCGAAGGTTATCATCGCCGGCGCGGGCAGCCGCATGCCGAAATCGAAGCGCTTGCCGATGCCGCTGCCCGCGGCAACGACGTGCGCGGCTCGACGCTCTACGTCACGCTCGAGCCGTGCGATCACATGGGGTTGACGCCGCCCTGCTCGTTTGCGCTCGCGGCCGCCGGCGTCGGGCGCGTGGTCGTTGGCGCCATGGATCCGAATCCGCGGACGGCCGGAGCCGGCGTCGAGCGATTACGGGCGTTCGGCATGGCGGTCGACGTCGCCGCGGATCCCTGGGCGAGCGAACTGGTCGAAGATTTCGCGCGTAGCGCTCGCGGGGTGCGGCCGTACGTGCGCCTGAAGCTCGCTGCGTCGCTCGACGGATATATCGCACCCTCTGCCGGCGTGCGCCATTGGCTCACGAGCTCGCAAGCCCGCGAATTCGTACGGGAATTGCGTGCGCGTTACGATGCCGTGCTCGTCGGCGCCGCAACGCTTCGCATCGACGACCCACTGCTATCCGTCCGGCCCCCGCGTTCGCGCGGGAGGCCATTCATGCGCGCGGTCGCTTGCGGTCGCCACGTTCCGAGCGCGGACCGAGCGATTTTCGCCCCGCTGGAGGGGTACGCGCCGCCGATATTGCTCGTGCCTGCCGTGGCGCACGCGGCCTACTCGGCGCTGGAAAACGTAGCGCAGGTGATACCTATCGACGGGCCGGACGCGGAGACGCTCGATCTCGACGCGGCGCTGCGAGCGCTATTCGTCCGGGGAATCGCAAGCGTCTTGTGCGAAGGCGGCCCGGCCCTTGCTACGAATTTGCTCGCTGCCGGCCTCGTCGATCGTCTCGACTGGATCGTCGCTCCGAAGCTCTTAGGCGCGCCCGAAGCGGTACGCGCGGTTCGCGGGTTGCCCGGCGACACGCCGCTCATCTTCGAACGTGTCGAACCACTCGGCCCCGACGTCTTGCTGTCGGCCTCGTTTGAGAATTGCAAGGAGACGAATGTTTAGCGGACTTATCGCGCATCTCGGCACGGTCGCCGCGCTCGAAAGCGACCCGCGCGGCGGAGCGCGACTGCGCATCGATGCGCCGGGCGCCCTCGCCGAGGGCGTCGCGCTCAAGGATTCGATTGCCGTGAGCGGAGTGTGCTTGACGGTCGCGGCTTTGCATGCCGGCGCTATGGAATTCGACGTCGTGCCCGAGACGCTGCAGCGCTCGGTCCTCGGCGCGCTCGTGCCGAGCGAGCGCGTGAACCTCGAATTGTCGCTACGCCTCGGGGATCGCTTGGGCGGGCACCTCGTCTACGGCCACGTCGACGCTACCGCCCGCATCCTGCGTAAAGTCCCCGAAGGTCAAGGGCACCGTCTGACGATCGCGACGCCGGCGGCACTCGCGCCGTTCGTCGTCGAGAAGGGCTATGTCGCGGTCGACGGCGTTAGCTTAACGGTCGCGGCCGCGCAGGGCGCCGGCTTCGAGATCGCCCTGATCCCCGAAACGTCGGCTCGTACGACGCTCGGTACCAAAGGTGCCGGCGACGCCGTCAATTTGGAGATCGACCCCGTCGCCCGCTACGTGGCTCATGCAGCGGCGCTGTACCGCTCGGCGCAGCCGCCATCCGATGAAGAGCTCGATTGGGCCTATGAAATCTAGCGTCTCGTCGTTCGCGGTTCGGTAGGTCTGCCGTGCGGGCGGCATATTTGGTCGCCCCCGGGCGGCTGGAAATTCGCGACGAAGCGATCCCCGTGCCGGAGCCGGGCGGCGTCGTCGTCCGCATTCGCGTAGCGCTGACCGACGGGACCGATCTCAAAGCGTTCCGGCGCGGACATCCGCAGATGCCGATGCCGACGCGTTTCGGTCACGAGTTTTCAGGCGACGTCGCAGCGGTCGGCGCCGGGGTACGTGCGTTCGCCTGCGGCGATGCGATCATGAGCGTGCATTCGGCACCTGACGGTACGTGTTTCTGGTGCGCGCGCGGTCAGGAGAATCTCTGCGAGAGCGTCATGACGACGAAGATTCTCGGCGCGTACGCGCAGTACGTTGCCGTGCCGCGGCATATCGTCGAGCGCAACGCGTTCCACAAACCGCCCGGCCTCTCGTACGAAGCGGCCGCGTTTCTCGAGCCGGTCGCCTGCGTCGTGCATTCCCTGCAAACGCTCGCAGCGCGGACGGGTGACGACGTCGCCATCATCGGCGACGGCGGCTTTGGTTTGCTGCACGCGCTCGCCGCGCGTGCGCTCGGTCTGCGCCCCATTCTCGTCGGCCGGCGCGCCGAACGTCTCGCTCTCGCGCGCTCGCTCGGGGTCGAACGAACGCTGAACGCGGGCGAAGTCGACGTGCGAGCGGCGCTCGCGGAATTGACCGCCGGGCGCGGCCCGGACGCGGTTATCGAAAGCACGGGCGCGGTCGAAGTGTGGGAAGCGGCGCCGAGTTATGTGCGCCGCGGCGGTACCGTCGTTTTGTTCGGCGGTTTACCGACCGGCACGCGCGCGGCTTTCGAAGCGGCACTGCTGCATTACGACGAAATCCGGCTACTGAGCCCGTTTCACTTCACGCCGCGTGCCGTCCGGGCGGCGCACGACGCGCTCGTTTCGCATGCGCTCGACGTCGAGCCGCTGATCGGACGCCGCTTCGAGCTCGAACGGCTGGACGACGCGTTTGCGGCCCTCGCTTCGGCCGACGGGCCGAATCTGAAGTTTGCGATCTTGCCGTAACCGGCTTCCGACCGGCTGCGGTTAGGCCGAACGTGCACAGCTCCGAACCCTTACCCGCCACGATGCGGGCAGCCGTGATGTACGCGGCCGGCGACATCCGCATCGAAGAGCGGCCGCTGCCGCGCTTGGACCCCGGCGACGTCCTCGTGAGAACGGCCGCGAGCGGGGTGTGCAGCGGAGATCTCATGCCGTGGTACGTCGCGCGCAAAGCACCCTTTGTATTCGGGCACGAGCCGGCCGGGACCGTCGTCGCCTACGGCGGCAATGTGCCCGGGCAACTGCGAGATGGAACGACGCTCGCACTCGGCGATCGCGTGTTCGCTCACCATCACGCGCCGTGCCTGAGATGCGAAGAA
>JALYUE010000157.1 GCA_030853925.1 Vulcanimicrobiota bacterium
ATCCAGGACACGCGACACGTCCCGGCGGATAGCCCGTCACCGACGATGATCGGAAACCGCGTCCCGGCAACGACGGCGGCGTCCTTGCCGTGATGGAAGAGGTTGTAGGCCGAGGTAATCGCCACGAGCGGCGTATAACCGAGCGCACCGGGCATGTCGGTCCGTCCGGCGACGATGAACGCGGCGGATTGCCCGTCGCTACCGGGGGCGATCGCAACGGGTATGTGCCGTCCGTTCGGCAGCCGAATATACTGCGCGTTCAATATCAAATAGCCCGAGTGCCCACCTCCGCGAGAGTGATCGAGGGTTTCGATAAAGCCGGCGCCGCGCGTTCCGCGCGCGATTTTGCGCAAGTTCACGCGGATGTCGAACGCGGTCGCAAATTCGAAGCGGTCGCCCGCCTTCGCGCGCTTGGTGTCGATCGTACGCACGACGCTGACCTGGACGCTCGGACATTCGGCGAGGCGCGGCCGCGGCGCGGGGCGCGCGGCCTCGGCGACCATGTGGCAGGCCGCGAACGCCGTCGCAAAGGCGGCCACGCCGGAAAGCCCATTACGCGCTGCACGTCTGAGGTCCATGAATATGTCAGTACCCGGAGCGGGCGGGAGCGTGTGTCGCGAGCGCCGAAAGCGACCGTCCCATAGTGGCGAAGTTTATCTTCTTCACGGGTGGCGTCGTGAGCTCGCTCGGAAAGGGCATCACGGCCGCGTCGCTCGGGCGGCTTCTGAAGAGCCGGGGCTTATCGGTTTCGATTCAAAAGCTCGACCCGTACATCAACGTCGACGCCGGCACGATGAACCCGTATCAACACGGCGAAGTTTTCGTTACTGAAGACGGCGCCGAGACGGATCTCGACCTCGGCCACTACGAACGCTTCATCGACGAAGCGTTGACGCGCGTCAACAACGTGACGACGGGGCAGATCTACGCGTCGGTCATCGACAAGGAGCGGCGCGGGGATTATCTCGGCGCGACCGTTCAAGTGATCCCGCACATCACGAACGAGATCAAAGCGCAGATCATGCGAGTCGCGGAGAAGAGCGGCGCCGATATCTGCATCGTCGAGGTCGGCGGGACGGTCGGCGACATCGAGTCGTTGCCGTTTCTCGAAGCGATCCGTCAGGTGCGCTACGACGTGGGCGACGAGAACGTCATGTTCGTGCACCTCACGCTCATGCCGCACCTCGGCGCGGCGGGCGAACTCAAAACGAAACCCACGCAGCACTCGGTGCGGGAATTACGCGCCATCGGCATCGCGCCCGACGCGATCGTCGTGCGGACCAACTCCGAGAATCCGATTCCGATCGAACTGAAGGAGAAGATCGGTCTTTTCTGCGACGTCTCGCCGCGCAACGTCGTGCAGAACGGCGATGCTCCGACGATCTATAAAGTGCCGCTGAACCTCGAGCGCGAGGGACTCGCGGAGGCCGTGATCGCGCGTTTGAGATTGCAGGCGACGCCGCTCGAGCTGGAAGAGTGGGAACGCATCGTCGGACGGATCATGCATCCGGGCCGGCACGTCAAGATCGCGCTCGTGGGAAAATACGTCGAGCTCAAAGATGCGTATATTTCGATCAACGAAGCGCTCTACCATGCCGGCATCTTTCACGACGCGCACGTCGACATCAAACGCGTCGATAGCGAAACCGTCGAAGACGGTGGCACCGCGGCGCTTGCCGGCGTCGACGGCATCCTCGTGGCGCCCGGTTTTGGGTCGCGCGGCGTCAAAGGCAAGCTGCGCGCGATCGAATATGCGCGCGAGCGACGCCTCGCGTTTCTCGGCATCTGCTTCGGCATGCAGCTCGCATGCGTCGAATTCGCGCGGCACGTCTGCGGCTTGCGCGAAGCGATGACGTCCGAAGTCGACGAATCGACGCCCGATCCCGTGATCGACTTCTTGCCGGAGCAACGCAACCTCGAACTGATGGGCGGGACGATGCGGCTCGGCGCGTACGATTGCCGGCTCGAAGCGAATACGCTCGCGGCGCGAGCGTATGGGACGCTGGACATCAGCGAACGCCACCGTCATCGCTACGAATTCAATAACCGCTACAAGCGGCTCTTCGAAGAGCACGGAATGGTGTTTTCCGGGCACCACGTGGTCGGCCGTACGACGCTCGTGGAATGCGTTGAATTGCCGCCGTCGCTGCATCCGTGGTTCGTCGGCACGCAGGCGCATCCCGAGTTCAAGTCGCGTCCGACCCGGCCGTCGCCGTTGTACCGCGACTTCGTCGGCGCGGCTCTCGCGGGCGCCG